>NZ_CASFWU010000005.1 GCF_949298305.1 uncultured Bacteroides sp.
GCGGTGTAACTGCTCAACAATCCGGCATCACCCAGCAGCTTCGACATCTTATACAAACGGTAATTAAAAGTACGCAAGGCACGTTGGTACTGCCTGTATTCGTCACTTCCAGGACACTGGATGCAGGGAAAAAGATAAGGTGAATTTTTATCCTTATTCTGCAACTGGCGTATCAGTTCCATGGCCTTTGGCTCCACCCGGACTGTCAGCGAGGACCCCGTCTTACGCCTGCGGTAACTAATGACATCACCATTCAAGTCGCAGCGGCGCATGAAAGCAATGTCGACAAAGGGAATGCCCCGCAGCATGAAGAGCAACAGAAAGAGCATACGGGCACTCTCCAGATTGTGGTCTGTGGACAGCGGTTCCTGCAGACGCCGGAAGACATCCGCCCCCACCGCACGCTTCACCGACCTTTCCGTACCTGTATAGACCCCATTGAACAGCCGGCTGCGATAGGGGGCAATGCCTGCATCTACCGCACGAAAGTACACAGCACGCAGCATGCGCATGTAAGTAGAAACGGTGTTCCAGCGGAGTTGGCGAGCAAGCAGAAACATCTGGAACGAGCTCAGCCACTCGGGAGTCACATCGGAAAATGCCAGCGGACGCCCCTGCATGAACTCATTCACACGATTGCAAGTGCTCTGGTATATGTGAGCCGTACCCATGCGCCCCTCCTGACGGAGATTTGCCACGACCTCTGCCATAAAACACGACACATACCTTTCCTTCGGTTTCGTTGTTAGCTTTCTTTTTTTCATACTTCTTATTTTTGGGTTAATAAAAAACAGCAGAGACGTCTTCCCGATGCGGGATGAAGCATCTTCTACCGGAATGCAAATTACACAAAATGCAAGACTTATCATTGCAAACTTGCGGAAACTGCAACTAAACAGAACGCCTGCCGTGTGATTTGGTGCGTACAGGAAACTGTTTTTAGGCTATTTTCAGACAAAGACACCGGCAAGCGCCCGGAACGGAAGCTGCCATCTCCGGCAGGGATGGGTGCGGAACCTGCTTTCCCTCCTTCCGGAATCCCAATCCGGCCACACACCGGCTTTCTGCACCCCTGCGTAAAAAAATGACCGTCAAAGAAAGTGTCCAAATTGAGAATTGCCTGTCCGTAAATCCAACAAAAGCCGTATCTTTGCGGCATGAAAGTGGAATTGAAAGAAAACAGCGGGCTACCCGCACACATCTTATGGACGCTTGCCATCGTGGCAGGCATATCGGTAGCCAACATCTATTATAACCAACCCCTGCTGAACCTGATCAGGCACGACTTGGGGGTATCCGAGTTTCAAGCCAACCTGATAACGGTCATCACCCAAATAGGCTATGCGCTGGGACTGCTGTTCATTGTCCCGCTGGGCGACCTGTACAGACGCAAGATAATTATTCTTGCCAACTTCACCCTGCTGATATTCTCCCTGCTTGCCATCGCATGGGCTCCCAACATTCACACGGTGTGGGCAGCTTCGCTACTGACAGGTATCGGTTCGATGATTCCCCAGATATTTGTCCCGATTGCCTCGCAATTCTCACGCCCGGAGAACAAGGGGCGCAACGTAGGCATTGTCATATCGGGATTGCTGACCGGCATACTGGCCTCGCGCGTCGTAAGCGGGTACGTAGGCGATGTGATGGGATGGCGCGAAATGTATCTGATTGCCGCTGTACTGATGGCCCTGTGTGCTGTGGTGGTGCTGAAGGTATTGCCGGACATCCGCCCGACGTTTGAAGGACGGTACGGCGGCCTGATGAAGTCACTCTTCCTGCTGATACGCGACTACCCTGCCCTGCGCATCTATTCGATACGTTCGGGGCTGGTGTTCGGCTCGTTTCTGGCCATGTGGTCGTGTCTGGCTTTCAAAATGGCCGGTGCCCCCTTCCATGCAGGGAGCGACGTGGTGGGTTTTCTGGGCCTGTGCGGCATAGCCGGGGCACTGACCGCCTCGTTTGTGGGCGGATACGTCAAGCGTGTGGGCATACGCAACTTCAACTACATAGGCTTTGCCCTGAACCTCTCCGCCTGGTCCCTGCTCTACTTCTGCGGGAACACGTACGCAGGCATCATTGCGGGCATTCTACTGATAGACATAGGCATGCAGTGTGTACAGCTGAGCAACCAGGCCAGCATCTTCGAGCTATGTCCCTCGGCCTCCAACCGCGTAAACACCATCTTTATGACCACCTACTTTATAGGCGGTTCGCTGGGCACCTTCCTTGCCGGAAGCTGCTGGGAGATGTGGGGATGGACGGGAGTGGCCTGCGCCGGCACAGCGCTTACCTTGTGCGCCGCCCTGCTCACGGCCTGCACCACGAAGTAAGACGACACGGGACATGCAGCGTACAAGCTGAATCCAGGGTGAAACGTCAAAGTTCACTGGTTCGGACTGTATTCCAGCAAATTGAGAAGAAGGTGAAAGCGTGAACCCGGTTTCCGGGCCAACTGTTTTTCCGGTGAGTCTGTACCCTTCCACATGCCGCACCGAAGTTCCGGTTCCACAATCATTCACCCGACAGACATAAAAATAGGCCCCATCGGCATACAGACGTCACACACGAACGAAGCAAGCATCCTCCACGGACCGTGCAAGCATCCTCCACGGACCGTGCAAACATCCTCCACGGACCGTGCTGGCATCCTCCACAGACCGTGCAGGCGTCCGACCTACCGGGACGGCCGCCCACCCTCGTCCAACGCAAAGCACGAAGTCCCCAAAGTGCTGTCACGGTCTGAAACCAATCAGGCACAAACCACGCAAGAGGACGCTTGGGGAAGTCTGTTCCTCCCGTCAGTCAGCGTGGCTTGTGCCTGCATCAGAATAGACAGAACCGGGTAATCAGCGTTTGATGATGTAGTTGCGCACGAACTTATAGACAGCCGCAAAATAGAGCAGTATCATGACAAACGTCCATGCGACGACGAACAGGGCTATCACAACAGCAATCCCGAAAAAGAACGTAACCAGGCCTACCGGATTGAGCTCGGTAGTCCGTCCCACATACGAACCGTTGCGATAGACCTTGAAGTGTGAAACCGAATTGGCCAGACACCACGACAAGAAATTCATACCTACTTTCAGCCCGGCAAACGCAGCCTCGCCCGCCATGACGGCCCCCGCAGCCACATTTCCGGCCAGGTTGGCCATGCTGTCTGCGAGCTGACGCGGCTGTTCCACTTCGCGTCCCCTCCAGGCAATGTAAGCAGGACACATGGAAACCACGGCATACGCCGCCAGTGCAATCCAATAGCCCAGGTATTTCCAGCTCAACACCATCCGCCAAAATTCGCCACTGAACAACGGCATGGCGATAATGGCCACGAAAGCTATCAGTACAAACGGGAACCATCCATTGAAAACAAACTTCGACGCCTGGTTGTGGAGAGCGGCCATCTCGTTGTACTCATAAATGATGTCGGTGTCCGTACACCCTGTCTGCATGGCCTTCAGCAGCGCTTCGCGGGAACGTTTCAGCCCGGCTCCGTTCTGGGGATAGGAGCAGGTCAGTCCGCCGTCTGCCGTCTCTGCCCAACTCCACGGCCGGTGAGCCTCTTCCAAATACTTCAAGGCCTGGGCACGCGCTTCCTCCTTGCTCAAACGGCTTCCGCCCCCAATGCTTTCCACATAATGGGCAGTGACGGGTGCAAAGCGTTCTTTCTTCTGCTTGACATAGAACCAGACAACCAGTCCTATCAGGATGATGTGCACAAAGAAGAATCCGTGTATGGAGGTTTGGTCGGCATCCATCTCTTCGGCATCATGCCTGTCAACGGACCCGCCGGCAATGGCCTCAATCTCGTCCTGGGTCAACACCCTGCCATAGACAGCCGCACGCTTCACCTGCAACCATTTGCCCGAAGCGATTCTGATGCTTTTGAACGGAGTGTTCTCGGATGAATATTCCTTCTTGGGTGAATAGAAACAGTAGTCATCGGTGCCGACAATGAGGTGGTTCTCGCCCGTCTGCGAATCGGAAGTCTGGATAAAGACATACTCCTGACCGTTCTCCATGTTCAGGTCAATCTTCAGGTTGCGGGCATGTTCGCCATCGGCTGTAGAAGTACCGCGGATGATAATCCGGTTGTCGTCGAGCAACTCGAAGTAGGAAACTCCGCCCCCATGCAGCTCATCGTCCGAAAGCCAAACCAAACGTTTTCCCCTGATGGAATCCTTTTCTACCACCTGATAGACCAGGACCAGGGTACGTTGTGGCAATGTAGCCTTGGATGCGTCAAACTTAACATAATAATCCTCACTCTCTTCCTGCCACTCCACCGGAAGCCCCTTGACATTCTCAACAGGCTTTTCGCCAAATTGGATGTCCAGCATCAGCCGGTCTTCCGGAAGTTCTTTTGCCGACAGTGCGGCGCTTCCCCAGCACAGGGACAAAATTGCCGCAAGAAATAATAGACTGCGTGTTTTCATAATAAATTGATATTGAATGAATGTCTGCAACAATGAAAGAAGGCAGCCCCATCCCTCCCCCTACCCATCAGGAATTCAGAGCGGAATGGTCAGGAAACCTTTTGTCAGAGCCTTTATGACCAGATCGGTGGCATTGCGTGCCGAAAACTTCAGCATCAGATTCTTGCGATGCCACTCTACGGTATTCTCCGAAATGAACAGATGCTGGGATATTTCATGGGTATTCATCCCCTTGGCCATTGCCTTGAGGATGTCCAGTTCGCGTGAAGTTGGCAGGATATCGGCCGAATCTGCATCTCCCTCGGCTTTGCCGGTCTCCTTATACAATTGTCTGAACCGCGGACAATAATATGTTTCGCCAGCCATCAGGGCATGGACAGCTTCGAGCAAAGGCAGCGTGCCCGAGGATTTAAAGGCAACCGCATCAATGTCTGGATGCTTCAACTGCTTTACAATCCATACCTCTTCGTGCATGGTGCAAACAATAATCCTGGCAACCGGATTCATCCGCTTGATGTCAGCAGCCAGTGCAAAGCCATCAGCATCGGGCAACTCCAGATCCATGATATACAAAGAAGGAGTATGGGTCTTCAGCATATCCAACAACTCCTTTCCACTGGTCGCCGCATAGACATTACCTATACCGGGGACTTCCTTCAACAAGGATTTAAGGCCCTCCAATACTAAGGAATGATCATCTACAAGAACTACATCAAAATCCATCGGTTGTCTGTTTTTTTATATTTGCAGACAAAGTTAACAATTCGAGACGAAACACATCCCACGGAAAACCGTAGTTTCGGCAGGCTAAAAAACCGGAATGCGGACAACTATCTTCGTACCGTCCGCCACATCCATGTGGAAACTGCCTTTCATGGCTGCCACCCTCTCTTTCATGGTCTGCATGCCCACCCCCGGACGGGACGAACCGGCGTATGTCCCATTGTCCTGGATACGAATCTCCAGATCGGGCAATTTCCACTCCAATGCAACGGATATCTTTGAGGCATGCGCATGCTTCAAGGCGTTGCTCACGGCTTCCTGCACAATGCGGTAGACATTCAACATCATAGACTGCGGCAGGCCCGTCCAATCTACCTCAGGAGGCAAGGTCGTGAATTCTATCTGGCAGCTGGCGGTGGAAAGATTGTCCAGATAATTGGCTATCACTTCGGTAATGGTAGCTTCCTGGAACACCGGAGGCAGCAGCTCGTGGGAAACACGACGAATGCCCTCGCGGGTCTGCCGCAAGCTCTCCACCAAAGACTCGGCAGAGGTGTCTGCCGAACGGACGGCAAGTTCGATTGAGAAAAGGTCGTTGCAAATGCCGTCGTGCAGTTCTTTGGCCAGACGGGCATGTTCATGCTCCAGCTTATCCAGATAATCGCGCGTCAGCTTCTGTTCCGTGGCCCGCTGCTGTTCCCTGAACTCATGCTCCAAAGCCTCCGACTGGCGTTTCTGGCGTTCTGCACGAAGTTTCTGACGCTGTAAAAGATAGGCAATGGCCAAGCCCAACACGACCAGAACAAAGGCAAAGACAGCCACCAGCATATACAGCCTCTGCCGTTCCTGCCGTTTTTCTTCGTTCAATTTCTGAATCTCCAGTTCCTTTTCCTTGCTCTCGTATTTGACCGAAAGTTCTTCCAGCTGGCGCGTTTTTTCCTTCTGGAAAAGAGAGTCGTTCAACATTTGAGCCTGTCTCAACGTCTGGTAAGCATTCTTATAGTCGCCCATGTTCCGATAGGCCTCGTGCAGGTTGTTGTAGACATCATACTGAAGGAACGGATAATTCTTCACCTCTTCTATTCCCAGCAACTTCTGAGAGGTGGAAATCGCAGCGCGATAGTTCTTATGACCGCTGTGCATCAGATAAAGCACCTGATAGTAATTAATCAGGCTCATCACCGACGACACCTGCGGCAACAGGGCTTCGGCCCGGGCCATATATGGTTCCATCTGGGCCGAGGAAGCGCCTTCCCTGTCCACTATCAGGAGGTAATAGGTCAAGGCATTCAGCTCCGCATCGAATTGCCGCACTTCGTGAGACAACTCCATAGCCTTCATCAGATATTCCTTGGCCCGGTCATTCTGCTTGCAGGATATGAAAACGGAGGAGGCTACCGCATAAATCTGGGAACGGAAAGCCTTGTCGGAGCACTTGTCTGCCAATGTGGCTGCACGCAAAGCATATTCGCCGGCCTTTTCGGGAGACTTCATATCCAAATGCAAGGCGGCGAGGTTGTTATAAAGCACCACAGCACTCTGCAGTTCATCCTCGACAGAGAAATCCAGACTGTCCAAACATGACAAGGCCTCATCGTAAGAACCGACGGCCTCCTGCAAGGCACCCGAGGAACGCAGATATACACCTTGTGACGTATAGAATGACACCTTGACATCAGCCTGCCCGAGGCTGCGGACAGTCGGAACCAGATTGCGACAGATAACAAGAGCCGAATCGACACGCCCTACCTGATAAAGCGAATCGGCAATTTCCAAAGAACGGACAATGCGCAGAGAGTCATTCCGGGCTGCCACCGCGGCCCAAACAAACAGCAAACAAAGCAATGACAGCCCTCTTCTTTTACCCATAACTGCATAGTTGAAATAATGAAAAAACTCTGCGGACAGGAACTCCGGCCGATGGCTCACTCAAAGCGCTTTCCAGAACTTCTGGAAATCTTTGTAACGGCCGTAACAGGCCAGCTGGTCACCTTCCTTAATCTGGGTGTCGGCAGGCAACGTATTTACAACATTGTGATCCACATAAGAGATTCCGAGGCAATTGCATAGCTTCTCCTCGCGCTTCAAGGCAAGCAGTTGCAAACCAAATTCCTCGTCCAGCTTCAACTCACTCACATAATAGCCAACCAGTTTGGCCGGGACTGTAAACTTGACCACGTAATATTCCTGATCTATCTGGAAAGTCTCCATATCCGCACCAAACTCAAACAAGCGCACCACCCCCCGGGCAGCATCCTCCTCAGGGGTAAGAATACGGTCAAGGCCGAAAGCATCGAGCACTGAACGATGGACAGAATCAATGGCACGGGCATAGATGTGCTTCACCTTCCGCTGCTTCAGTAAGGCCACGACACGTATGGAAGCACCGAAATTCTCACCAATGGCCACAATCACCACATCTACCGTATTCAACGGCAACACAGACAAAGCCTGCTCGTCGGTAGCATCGAGGACGAAGGCGGTCGCAACCGTATCTTTCAGACTTTCTACCCGGGTGGCACTGACATCCGCCCCTATCACTTCATGGCCCAACGCCGTCAATTCCTCGGCAAGCACATGGCCGTAGTTTCCCAAGCCGATAATGATATATTTCATCGCTATTACAAATTACAAATCAAAAGAAGCAACCCTATCCAAGCAGCAGTCTTCCCTTTAGAAACAAAAAAGGGACACAGTTATACGGACAATCAATCTTTTACCCGTATAAATCCGTATCCCGAAAACTCTATCAAAAACGTATTATCTCAAACGGTCCATAGCCTTAACCATCAATTCGTCACGATAAATGGCACGGAACGCAAGATAATTCAGAATAATGCATACAGCCGGCAAACAAAGCGCCCATCCGACGCGGAAAGAAGCCGCTTCCAGGTTCGACTTCAACATGTACATGAAAATAAAAAATGCCACATAGAACCCTATCAGCAGAATGGAACTAAAAATGGACATGCGTACCTGCAACATACGATTGCGGAACAGAAATATGGTACACAAATCCACTATGGCACTCAATAACAATATTCCGAACAAGCCCCACGTGGACTGCAAACTGCCGTCGGTCAGTGAGACCCCCAGCGGTTTGAATACCATGGAGGTTATATTATCCGGCGCCAGGAACTGTCCCATAGGCATACAAAGAGCCACTCCCAGCAGGATAGCGGCCAACAACAAATAGACAGATTGAATACGCTGTATCATTATTGCAATTTTTCTTTTTCTTTAGAAGGGTTACGATAGTAAACTTTTCCTTCCAAATATTCCTGCGTGGCAATCAAAGTCGGTTTCGGCAACTTTTCATAATAACGGGAAATTTCAATCTGCTCGCGATTTTCAAAGACTTCCTCCAGATTGTCATTATAAGAAGCGAATTCGGCCAATTTCTTGGAAAGGTCGTTTTTTATCTCCACACTGATTTGGTTAGCACGCTTTGCAATAATCGACACAGTTTCGTAGATGTTGCCTGTATCCTCACACAGCTCCATCAGGTCACGGGTCACTGTGGTAGTAGGAGCATTCGTCTTTCTGTAATCCATAATTCTTTTATTTATTATTAGTCAATATCATCTTGATTATCATCTCCCAACATTTTCGATGAATTCTGGAAAATGCGATCAGCCTCTTTCAAGTACTTGCTCTCGGGAAATTCATTCTTAAAAGCGTAATATTCGTCCACGGCTTCACGATAACGGTCGGCACGTTTCTCCTCTACACTATAAATGGCCATCTCATACTTGGCACGCAAAATAAGGATGGACAATTCTTCACGAAGGTTGGTATAAGGGTAATCTTTCAGCGCATTTTGGGCAGTTATAACACAAGACAAATAGTTGTTGCCCGAATAGTTACCCAAATTATAATACATCCGGGCGGCAAGAAACTCTTTCATCACCAGTTTATCTTGCAGCGCAAATATCATATTCTGGGCTTCTTCCTTCTTGGAGCTTTCCGGGAAATACTCCATAAACATCTGCAACTGCTGAATGGCAGTATATGTACCCGACTGGTCCAAACGTGGCTCCGGCGTATCCAGATACAAGGCCTTGCCTGCATGGAAACGGGCTAATTCAGCAAAGGTTCCACGCGGATAAACATTATAGTATTGAATGAAAGTCTGTGCGGCAGTCTGATAATCCTTCTGATTATAATAACACATGCCCAGCATGTAAAGCGATTCTTCCGCCTTGTCCGTTCCCTTCAGAATGGCAATCAGCTCATTCAGCAAGGTTGCCGAACGGTTGTATTGACCTTTTGCAAAATAGGTCTTTGCCGCTTCATACTTGTATTCTGGATCCGTGCTTTTCAGCAGTTTGTTGTATTCTCCACACGAGGAGAGCAGCAAGATTGCCAGCAGTGTTAGTAGGATATTCTTCTTCATTAGTTTTACTCCAAAATGATGTGCAAAGATAGAGGTTCGCACGAAATAAAGCAACTGAACAAGACTTAATTTTTCAAAAAGCCGACAGGATAGAGAGTAAAACAGCAGGCTTGACACCCAAAAACAGCCCAAAGGAATTAAAGGACAACCGTCCGCTCCCTTTGGGCTTTTGTTATCATACACTAAAGTATTACCGTTACAGTTTGTACAGGTCGCTGGCGGCCAGCAAATCCACTTTCTTTTCCGTCAGCACACGGATACAGTTATCCATGTCGTTGGGACGGATGATGACATTGGCGGTCTGTCCATTGGCAAAGGAGTACATGTATTCAATAAACACGCCTTCGTCCGAAAGGAAACGCAGCACTTTGGCCAAGGAACCGGGTATGTTCGGGCAACTGATGCCTACCACATCGGTTACGTTTACGGCAAAATGATTGTCCTTCAAAGCCTTGTATGCCTTCTCGGGCTCTGAAACAATGCCACGCAGGATTCCGAAGTCCGCATTCTCTGCAATGCACAATGCAGAAAGGTTCACTCCTTCCTTGGCAAGAACTTCCGTCACTTCTGTCAGACGGCCCGACTTGTTTTCCAGAAAAATAGAAAGTTGTTTCGCTACCATAATCTATCAATGTTTTAAGGTTGTATTCATTACTTGTTAATAGTGAATGATTAATGATAAATGGTTAATGATTAGTAGATTCTTCATTCTCCATTCTTTTAGCCTTTAACTCCTCATCCCCTTCCGCAGGGTTTCTCCCCTTCGGGGGGAGTCAGAGGGGGCTCACTTACAGTTTCCGGTTGTCAATCACACGCTTGGCCTTGCCTACGCTGCGCTCGATGCTGCGCGGCTCTACCAGGCGTACGTCCACGCCCAGGCCCAGCACGCTTTGCAGACGTGCGGTAAGTTTCTTCTTCATGGCCAGCATCTTGTTGATTTCGTCCGAATAGAAGTCCGGACGTACTTCCACTTGCAGTTCCATGGTGTCCGTATTGTTCTTGCGGTCAACCAACAGCAGATAGTGCGGCTCGAACTCCGGCATCTCCAGGATGACGGACTCGATTTGAGTCGGGAATACGTTCACGCCGCGGATGATGAGCATGTCGTCGCTGCGGCCCAGAATGCGGTCCATGCGCACCAGTGTACGTCCGCAGGCACACTTTTCGTAATGCAGGGCGGTGAGGTCCTTCGTGCGGTAACGCAACAGCGGCATGCCTTCTTTGGTGAGGTGGGTAAACACCAGTTCGCCCGTCTGTCCGGGTGCTACCGGCTCCAGTGTCTTCGGGTCGACTATCTCGGGGAAGTAGTGGTCTTCGTTCAGGTGCGTACCGTTCTGACATTCGCATTCGTAACCCACACCCGGGCCGGCTATCTCGCTCAGTCCGTAAATGTCATACGCCTTGATACCCAATTTGGCTTCGATGTCCTTACGCATGTTCTCGGTCCACGGCTCGGCACCGAAGGCACCCGCCTTCAGCTTGAACTCTTCGCGCGGCAGGCCGGAGTCCTTGATGGCATCGGCCAGGTAGAGGGCGTAGGAAGGCGTGCAGCACAGCACGGTGGAGCCGAAGTCGTGCATCAGCGTAATCTGTTTCTCTGTGTTTCCGCTGGACATGGGGATGACGGACGCACCGATGTTCTCCGCACCGGCATGGGCACCCAGACCGCCCGTAAACAGTCCGTAGCCGTAGGACACCTGGAAGATGTCCGAACTGTCGGCCCCGTAGGCCGTAAAGGCTCTGGACAGACATTCCGACCATGCCGACAAGTCCTTGCGGGTGTAACCCACCACGGTAGGCTTGCCCGTTGTGCCGGACGAGGCGTGGATGCGTACAATCTGGCTCATCGGCACGGCACAGAGGCCGAAGGGATAGTTGTCCCGCAGGTCGTATTTCGTCGTGAACGGCAGTTTCACGATATCGTCTATGTCGTTAATGTCATCGGGGGTAATGCCGAGTTCCTGCATTTTCTTACGGTAGAAAGGAGTGCTGTGGTAGACGCGCTCCACGGTTTTCTTCAAGCGAATGCTCTGTATCTTCCGGAGGCTCTCCCGGTCCATGCATTCAATGCTTTCATTCCAAATCATGTTTTTCGTTGTATTTAATTGTTAGATATAATATGAGTCGTGTAAAAGCCAGTCTGTTGGCTATTGACTTTCGCAAAGAAACAATTTTTTTTGTTTATCTCAAAGATTTTACCGAATATTGCGTCCCCAATGAGCAAAAATGAACAAATTTGAATTGACATCCGCCTACCAGCCTACCGGCGACCAGCCGGAGGCCATCGCCCAACTGACCGAAGGAATCCGCGAGGGATTGCCCGCACAGACCTTGCTTGGGGTGACCGGTTCGGGCAAGACCTTCACCATTGCCAACGTCATTGCCAACATCAACAAGCCCACCCTGATACTGAGCCATAACAAGACGCTGGCCGCCCAGCTTTACAGCGAGTTCAAGGCCTTCTTCCCGCACAATGCCGTGGAATACTACGTGTCTTACTACGACTACTACCAGCCGGAGGCTTACCTGCCTTCGACCGACACTTATATCGAGAAGGACCTGGCCATCAATGACGAGATAGACAAGCTGCGTCTGGCCGCCACCTCCGCCCTGCTTTCGGGGCGGAACGACGTGGTGGTGGTCTCCTCCGTGTCGTGCATCTACGGCATGGGCAATCCTGCCGACTTCTACAACAACGTCATCGAGGTGCAGCAGGGCAAGCCCCTGAGCCGCAACGTGCTCCTGCGCCGGTTGGTGGACAGCCTCTACGTACGCAACGATGTAGACCTCAACCGCGGCAACTTCCGCGTAAAGGGCGACACCGTAGACATTTATCTGGCTTATGCCGACAATCTGCTGCGCATTGAGTTCTGGGGCGATGAAGTAGACGGCATTCAGGAAGTGGATCCTGTCAGCGGCGTTACCGTGGCCAGCTTCGACAGCTACAAAATCTATCCCGCCAATCTTTTCATGACCACCAAGGAGAGCACTTTACATGCCATCTATCAGATAGAAGACGACTTGCAGAAACAGGTGCAGTGGTTTGAATCGGAAGGCAAGCTGTTGGAGGCCAAACGGCTGAAGGAACGTGTCACCTATGACATGGAGATGCTGCGCGAGCTGGGGCACTGCTCGGGCATAGAGAACTACTCCCGCTACTTCGACGGCCGTGCGCCTGGCACACGGCCCTACTGTCTGCTGGACTTTTTCCCCGAAGATTTCCTGATTGTCATCGACGAGAGCCATGTCAGCGTGCCTCAAATCAGAGCCATGTACGGCGGCGACCGTGCCCGCAAGACCAATCTGGTGGAATACGGTTTCCGCCTGCCCGCCGCTTTGGACAACCGTCCCTTGAAGTTTGAAGAGTTTGAGGAAATGGCCCGCCAGGTCATCTACGTCAGCGCCACACCGGCCGATTACGAGCTGGCCAAATCCGAAGGCATCGTCGTGGAACAGGTCATCCGTCCGACCGGTCTGCTCGATCCGCCCATCGAGGTGCGTCCCAGCCTCAACCAGATAGACGACCTGATGGAAGAAATCAGGATGTGCATCGAGCGCGACGAACGCGCCCTGGTCACCACCCTTACCAAACGCATGGCTGAAGAACTGACGGAATACCTGCTGAACAACGGCATCCGCTGCAACTACATCCACAGCGACGTGGACACCCTGGAACGTATCAAGATAATGAGCGCCCTGCGCGACGGCGAGTATGACGTGCTTATCGGCGTCAACCTGTTGCGCGAAGGACTGGACCTGCCCGAAGTCTCGCTGGTAGCCATCCTCGACGCCGACAAGGAAGGCTTCCTCCGCTCCCACCGCTCGCTGACGCAGACCGCCGGACGAGCCGCCCGCAACCTGAACGGACGGGTCATCATGTATGCCGACAAGATAACGGAAAGCATGCAACTCACCATCGACGAAACCAACCGCCGACGCCAGAAACAGTTGAAGTACAATGAAGAGCACGGCATCACCCCGCAGCAAATCAGGAAGGCCCGCAACCTGAACGTACTGGTCAATGCCGAAATGGCCGAGGATGACCGCCCGAAGGCCGCTGTTCCGCGTCCCTACATCGAACAAGAGACTGTCACCCTCGCCGCCGCCGACCCCATTATCAGCCACATGAGCCGAGAGCAATTGCAGAAGAGCATCGAACGTACCCGCAAACAGATGCAGGAGGCCGCCAAGAAGCTGGACTTCATCGAAGCCGCCCAGTATCGCGACGAACTGCTCAAGCTGGAAGATATGCTGAAAGAGAAAACAGACGCCTGAATCCGAAGCTCTTGCCAAAGAGGCTCGGAGGCGACATCAAAGAGGCCCGGAGGCAACGCCAAAGAGGCTCGGAGGCAAAAGCAAGGAGATTCAAAGAAAAAGCCTATAACCCCAACGGAAGTCCGCTGACATACCAAAGCAGAAACAGAGCTGTATATGCCAACAGGATAGCCACAGAATATCGCCACGTATAGCCCAGCAGGGTGACGTAAGTCGAACGGCAGTCGTACTGCTGCATATAGGTAAGTACCAACGGCATATAGAACATGAATGGAGTGAGGGCATTGGTAGAGCTGTCTCCGATGCGAAAAGCGCATTGGGCCACTTCGGGCGATATGCCCATACCGGCCAGTACCGGAACGAAGATGAAAGACATGAACGCCCACTTGGATGTGGCGGACACCATAAACAGGTTGACTACTGCTGTAAAGAGAATAAAAACGGCCAGTGTACCCAACGTTCCCCAATGGATGGTAGAGACAAAATCGGCTCCCAGGATGGCCACGCAACGGTCAAGCCGGGAATACTCCAGGCAGGCAAACAGCTGGGAGGCGAAGAATACCATGACAAAATAGCCACCCAGCTGCTGCATGGGCTGGGTCAGGCCGTCGGCCACATCGGCATCGGTGCGGTAACGCCCCGAAACAAAGCCATAGACCATCCCCATCAGACCGATGCCGAATGAAAGCAGGAACAGGATAGCTGCCATGAACGGTGAGCGAAGCAGGCTGCCGTCCAAACCACGCAGAATGCCCCAGGGAGAAAAAGTAGCCCACATCACAAGAGCCGCATAAAGCGCACCGACCACCCAAGCCATAAGCAACGCACGCCGTTCTTTATGAGACAAAGGCTTGTGACCCGTAAAGGCAGAAACACCATGGTAACTGCCCAAGGCAGGCAGCAGACTGCGGCAGGTAATGCGACTGATGAGAAACCACAACAACAGGACAGAAACTGCCAGAAAATAATAATTGCACAAAGGCCCCAAGGGGCCGGACGAGACATCGGTCGCATCGGCCGCCTCGCGGGTGATGGCCGCCAGCAGAGGGTCGAGCGTACTGACAAACAGATTGGCACTGTAACCGCACGACACGGAGACATAAGCCGTGACGATACCGGCCACCGGATGCAGCCCGACGGAAAGGAACAAAATAGCAGCTATGGGAAGCAGAAGAACGTAACCCGCATCGCCCGCCACACTTGAAAGCAACCCTGCCAGCGCCACTGACGCCACCATGCGTCCGGGGCGGACAGCCCGACGGTTCAACCGCCGGATGCAGGCACCCAAGAAACCGGAATGCCGGGCCACACCGATACCGAACATGGCCACAATGACCATGCCCAATGGAGTGAAACCTGTAAAGTTGGTGATTACATGACGCAGCCACCAACGCAATCCTTCAGGACTGAGCAGACTCTGTACCCGAATCTCGCGGCCTGTATCAGGTTGAATGGCACTGAGTCCGTAAACATCGGATATCCACGAGAGGAAGACCACCACCAGCGTCAGCAGCAGAAACAGGGTGGCCGGATGGAGCATACGCCACCGGCCGCCGGCAGATATGGGAGCGGCACTATTCATCGTCGGCCTGCAGATTGTCCACATCCAGTATGCGAAGCTCAATGGCCCTGACCACCAGCCGGGTAGCGTTCACTCCCACCCGTTCGCCCGCAGGAAAGAGGCGGCTCACCAAATCGCTCTGCCGCTTCTCAAGCGACTTGACTCCAAAAGGCATCCCACGCAAGCCTGCTATCATCTCCTTGGTATAGCCCAAGGCCAGATGGCGCAGAAAACGTTCATCATACTCATCTATATCGTAGGAAATAAACGCTTCCTGCCGCTTGCTATCATTAAGTACCGAACGACGGAAACGCTCCACAATCTTCTCAAGAATCGGATAATTGAACACCAGCTTCTTGCCTGCCATGACTGCCCGTACATCGGTCTGCGTGAGCAGTTCACCCGTCTTCAGAATGATGCCGTCGGCACCGGCATCGAGCACATCGACCCACAACCGTTCGTTCAGCACCTCGCCCGTAAAAATGAGTACGTGCACACCGGGATAACGTTGGAAAATGTTTCGACAGATTTCAACCCCGATGGTTGTAGAGCCGCCAAGTCCCAAATCAAGCAGAACGAGGTCGGGAACGGACTGCTGCATCAGCGTCCAGAACTCCTGCTCGGTCATGGCAGTACCTATGACTTCGGCATCGGGTATTTCGTGGCGGAAGATTTCTTCCGTACCTTTCAGTTCCAGTTTGACATCTTCTACAATGATGACCTTGAATTTCTTAGTTTCCATATAACTTGTTTTCTTGATAATCGTTCGTATGTACCCTGACAAGAGGCAGGGTGAAATAGACCGTAAAGCCCCCACCGGGAGCCATCTCGGCATTAATGCGGCACCCGCGGCGTCCTGCAAATTCATCGTGGTCGCGGATAATCTGCTTACATACCAAGTACTCGGTGCCTCGCAAGCGTCCGTGACCGTCGCCTGCCATCCGTGCCAGGCTGGGATAGAACAATTGGTTGAGTTCATCCTGCGTCTTGGAACGGCGAGTGTCAGTAAACAGAAAACGGACAAAATCCCCGTCGGCCTGAGCGTGCAGGCGGAGTTCTCCCGGTTCTGGACAGGAAAGTGCCTCGTCGACCAGATTCTCCAGTAGGAAACACAACAGATTGCGGTCGGCCGACACATAGAGGTCACGCAACTCGTCCACACCGGCAACGACCAGCGAGGGCGGCGAAGAGAAGCCGCGGATATGCTTGCGGAAGTACTTGGAGGCAGCCTCAAAGCAAACAGCCACCGGCATAGATGTACGCCTGAAAGTAACCTCCTCCAACTGACGGGAAGCACAACGGCTAAGAATGGTAAACACACCTTTATAATATTCTATCAGTTCGCCCACAGCCTTGACCGTCTCGCGCTCTTCATCCGCAGTAAGCCTGCCAGCACACAGCTGGGACATGAGTTGGCGGATTCGGTTAGGATAGTAAACCGTCTCGTGTTTAATGGTCGAGAGGCAATTGTCCAGCACCATGTTCTGCACATGGAGCAAGCTTCCCTCCCATGAGGCACGACGGGCCTCGTCCTGTGCCTCTTCAATGTCACGATACTGGGTAGAAAGCTTAATGACGGAATTGTAGAGCACAATGGCTACATAGCGGGCCACCAGTTCGAGCAACAAACGTCCGCTGGGTTGCCCTGCCGCATCGCGAAGCTCCAGACAGAGCACCCCTACACTGCGACAGCCTCCTCCTACCTCAACCACCAACGGGAAGGCCAGCCAGGAGCCGTGACTTAGACACGCACGCTTCTCCAAACATTGCTGCAGCCATTCGGCCGGTGGCGCAGCCGCAGTTTCGTCTGCAAAGTCAGGCTTGAGCACCAGCTCCAGACGAGACGTTCCTTCGTTATAGACTGCGATGCCAAGGCGGTCTATGGGCAGCAGTTCATTGATGGTATCGAAAGCGGCATCGACAATGCGGCGTGGAATAGCGTCCAATGAGGCCTCTCCGGCAGGTAGCAGGCTGCCGGCAGCATCGGCCGCCGTGACGCGGGAGGCCGCAGACACTTGCCTGTTGATCTCAAGTACCTGTTCCAGGTTCCAGCGGTTGAGCAACCGTTTGCGGACATAAAGGATGTAGTAGCCCAGCAACAGAATGAGGCCGAGTAGTACTAACATCCAGATGCTTACTACTTTGTTGTTGGTGGAGCGCTCCAACTGCCGGCAATAGTCCTCAAGCGAACGGTCTTCACCCAGCAATTTATAGAGAGCAGTATAGGCAGCGTTGTTGTAACTGTAGGCTTCCCATTGCTTCAAGGCCAGAAAGGCCACCGCCGCCTCGTTGCGAATGTCGAGAATGATATGAAAATCGGAATCGAAAGGTTCGTCCCACCAAGCCAACTCGGCGGGAGAACCTTGCCCCTTCAAGGTCATAAAGGCACTGGGGCGGACAGAATAACGCTGATAATGGGCGTTGAGGCACATCATGGCCGAATCTATGTATTGCAAAGCCCATTCGTACTCGCCGTCTATGTTGCAATAATAAGCCTCATTGGCATAAGTGAAAGCAGAATCGAGCAATACCTCGTAAGCATCCCTCGCATCGGAAACTGCCGGAGACGTCTGCACTCCCGCACGGACAGTCCATACGCCGAAAAACAGGACAGCCAACAGCATCACGGTCTTGCGCACGCCCAAAGGCAGGCGGAAATAGAAACGGCTTCCCTGCCCCACCTTACTCTCCACACTGAACAGACACACGTGGAAAAGGCTGTCTGTCTTACGATACTTGTCAATGATACCCTTGCAGTTAATCAGGCCAAAGCCCCCTCCTTTGTTCCGGCGCAGCTCCTCGCGGTCGGACGCCGTATCCAGGCCAATCTTATTGGAATCGTAGACCTTCTCACCCACAATGCAAGCCACATCGCTTTCCGAAAGGCCCACTCCGTTATCTTCGACAGAAACTTCCACATAGTCCGGGCCGCTTTGGGCATAGACCTTCACCGTACCGCCACGGGGTGTATACTTACGGGCATTCTCGGCCAGTGTGTTAATCATAAAAAGAGTCAGAGCTTTGTCGGCTTTCACACAAAGGTCAACAGGCTCTACCAACAGAGTCTGACGCTTCATCTCAAAAGCACGGCCTCCTTTGCGCAGAAGATCGAACAGCTCGTTCAGGTTGAATGTCTCAATATTCAGACTCAGGCTACCCTGTTTCATTTTAATCCAGAGGGCCAGGATGTCGTTATATTCTACAATGGTGGTCACCAGTTCGTCAATGTAACGGAATTTCTCCTGTTTGACAACCTCATTGTCCATAAATCCGTTCCGCTCCAATTTGTGAACCTCGTTGACAATACGGTCTATAAACGGATGAATACCGTTTACAATGGACAAGCATGCTTTCTTCACCACATTCTGCCGTTTGTTGCTGGCAATGTGCAACTCGTGTATGTAGCGTTGCTCCTCCAACCGCCGGCACTCATCGCCCAGGCTGATGGACGTCATTCCGTTCTCTAACGCCCAGCGGATATAAGGATTGATGACATTGGCTATGGCACACATCTCCTTGCCAGGACGTCGCGGAAAAGAGAGTTGCCTGTTACGGATACCAATACCCTTCATGCCAAACAGTTCCTCCAGTTGGGGAGTAACAGAGGAAAGAATGGCCGAGGCTATCTCATCTTCAGTCTGTACATCGGACGGGATGGAAGCCGTTATCTGCTGACAGACCTCCAACACCTGCTGCAGACGATGAAGATGAATACGGCTACGCACCTTAGCTCGCCGGTTGAATCCCCAGAAAAACAACAGAATACCTGCCAAACCTACCAAGACAGCAACCAGCAGCATGTTCAGCTGGGCAGCCTCATGTTCCAAAGCCTGGTAGCGGCTCTCCAGCTCTTTGTCTTGGCGGGTCTCATCCAGGATGTCCAGATACACATTCCGGTTGTAATCGGAATATTCCTTCAGTTCCAACCCGGCATAAGTAACGCTGAGTTGTTCGCGAATGCGCGAAATCCATTCCGGGACCGTTTTCAATTTCTGCTTCATCCAAGCCTCTTCAACGCTAAACGTAGAGCGGTGGCCGTAAGTCTGTAGCCAGTCCAGACTGTCCTCGCAGTGATAGAAACGGCGATGGTGGTCGTTGACACACTCTAAAGCAAGCGTCAAGGTGTCAAGTGCTTCGGCATAGCGACCATGAGCATTGAGATACTTGCCAATGGAAACGTATGCCCCGGCTATCTGATAAAGGTCGTTATAGCTCCGGAATTTCTGTAAAGCCAACTGCCCCAAACGCAGAGGCAACAACGTATCTACAGGCAATCCGAACTGCTGCAATACATGTTTGCGGCGCTCCTGAAAAAATGCGTAATCCTCCGGAGCAGCCATCAGGTTAGCCAACCCTTGTACACCGTTTCCCTCAAAATAAGGATATCCCCGACGCGAAGCCATTCGCCAGGTAGTATATAATTCGTCGAAGTCATGCAACTTGCGACGCTCCAAAGAATCTGTATCCAACAGTGAAGCCGCTCCTTTAATATAATGGTAATAAAGCAATTGATTGGTATCAGCCAGCAACTTCTCGTTCCGAATCACTGCAGCAATGCACTCCAAAGCTTCGGGGCGTTGCTGCAGATAGTAATAATATACCGCAGAAACAATGTAAAACTCTGAACAAGCATAATTGAGTCTCATGCGTTCGTAACGGTCTACAAAAAGCTCACGGTCCTCGGCAATGCGCTTCATGCGGCGCAAGGCACTGTTACGGTAATCGTAAAATTCCTTGTTCAGAGCAGTACGTTGATAGATTTTCATCAATCCAACATCAGCCACCAGCAACTCCAGTTCGTTCTTAGTCAGACCATATACTTGGCGGTGCCACTCTTCGGCCTTCTCAAAATCCATGCGCATGAAAGCACAAAAGCCCAGGTTGTTGCAAGCAGCCGCCCTACCCGAGCGGTAGAGGCGCGCTGCCTGATAGGCACGACCGGCAGCATGGCACGAAGAGTCCAGATTCTTGTAACGGAACTGATAGGCAGCCTGATTGAGAGAGTCGACAAGAGACACCTCGCCGGCTGGAGCAGTATCGCCGCAAGAGACTGCCGACATACCTACGTACAGCAACCCCGCTATCCATATCATAAGGAAGGAATGTTTCACAAAGCAAAGCTACAAATAATTCGGTACAGACCATGAAGGCTGACGTATTTTTTGCTCCAAGTGTTTCCGACTTTGGTTCTCCCCCACTCTATTCACCCCCCCCAAAAAAGAAACTGACGAATGGACAGCCCGGTGCAGGGGTTATGATTCCCTTGCACGAAGCTGCCAGAAGGCTACGGCAGAAGCGGCGGCCACGTTGAGCGAGTCCACGCCGTGCGACATAGGGATGCGCACCACGTAGTCGGCCTCGGCAATGGTTTCGCAGGGCAGGCCGTCGCCCTCGGTTCCCATCACGATGGCCAGACGCGGTTCGGCAGCCAGACGAGGGTCGTCAATGGATACGGAGTTGTCCGTTAGGGCCATGGCTGCTGTGCGAAAGCCCAGGTCGTGAAGGCTACGGAGGGGAGCCTCCAGCCACGTCCAGGGAACCAGAAAGACCGAGCCCATGGACACCCGCACAGCACGACGGTTCAAGGGGTCGCACGAGTTGGGAGTCAGCAACACGCCGTCGATGCCCAGAGCGGCAGCCGAGCGGAAGATGGCCCCAATGTTGGTCGTGTCCACCACCCCGTCGATGACCACCACGCGCCGTGCCTTGCGGCAAACCTCGTCTACCGGGCGGGGCAAAGGGCGGCGCATGGCACAAAGCACGCCACGAGTCAGAGTGTATCCCGTCAGACTGGCCAGCAACTCGCGCCCGCCGGTATAGACAGGAATGTCGCCCGCACGGGCAATGATGGCAGCGGCGTCGCCCTCAATGTGCCTGCGCTCGCAGAGGAGGGCAAGTGGCTGGTAGCCGGCATCCAGTGCCACACTGATGACCTTGGGACTCTCGGCAATGAAGATGCCCTTGTCCGGTTCAAGGCGGTTGCGTAACTGGGCTTCGGTCAGCGCACCGAACACCTCCACGCCGGGGTGTGCAAGCGATGTGATTTCAATAATGTTCATCTGCCCGTTCCTCCCGCCGGTCCTTCAACCGCCACTTTGATGACTCCGTCCAGCCGGTTCTCGAAGATGCGGTAGGCTTCTTCAATCTCCGACAGGGGGAAACGATGGGTAATAAGGGGGGTAGTGTCAATCTTGCCCCCGGCAATGAGTTGGAGGATTTCGTCACAGTCACATCCGTCCACCCCGCCCGTCTTGAAGGTGAGATTCTTGCCGTACATGTCGGGCAGCGGGAGTACCTGCGCACGGTCGTAGAGGGCCACCACCGTGACCACCGCATTGGGGCGGGCACACTCCCAGGCCAGGCGGAAGGTATCATCGGCGCCTGCCACTTCTATCACGACGTCGGCTCCGCCGTGAGCGGTATGCGCCAGCACGAAGTCGCGGCAATCATCGGGACCCACGACCAGCACCTCGGGATAATGGGTGCACACAAAGCGGGTACGTTCTTCGGCCTTCTCGCATACAATAACCCTACGCGGCCGCTTCAGCCGGACGCATTGCAACGTACAGATGCCCGTAGGCCCGGCACCGATAATCAGCACCGTGTCGTCCTCTTTGATTTCCGAGATACGCGCGGCCCAGAAGCTCGTGGCGAGGATGTCGCCCACAAAGAGGGCCTGTTCGTCGCTCACTCCCTCGGGGATACGGTTCAGCCCCTGGTCGGCATGGGGCACACGCACGTACTCCGCCTGTCCGCCGTCAATGCGGCATCCCAACGCCCATCCACCGTCGGGGGCTTCGCAGTTGTTCACATAGCCCTGCCGGCAGAAAAAGCATTCGCCGCAGAAGGTTTCCACATTCACCGTCACCCGGTCACCCGGACGCACAGTGGTCACTCCGCTGCCTACCTGCTCCACAACGCCTACCATCTCGTGTCCCACAGTAATGCCAGGCACTGCCCGGGGCACGCTTCCATGCTTGATGTGCAGGTCGCTGGTACAGATGCTCCCCAGGGTTACACGCACCAGGGCATCGTGCGGTTCTTTCAGTCCGGGTACAGGTTTCTCCTTCAAGGCAAACCTCCCCCGCTCCACATAAGTATATGCCAACATACTATCTTTCTTGTCCATAACAAACTGTTTTTTCCGGTTGCCAAAAATAACGATTTATATCGTAGCGCCCTAATCCTTCCTTCAGAAAAAGATATTTCGAGCCAATAGGTACGTAAACGAAACCGAAAATCCGGTAAGCCACCCCTTACTGTGTTTGCTCCTTGCAACCTTTACATCGTTAAAACTGACAAGCCACTGGCCATGAGCAAGAATTGTCCACCAGATAAAAACGACACATAGAGCCATCCGCTACGCTTTTACATATAAGATAACACCTTATGCTACGGAATCTGGCGAATCGGACGGAAGACTGCGGATGACATACAGTCAGCACAAGGCAGTCGTCCTTCCTCCTTCGTCCAAAGCAGGCATCCGCCTTTCCGCCCATTCGTCGGCTGACAACCTACACATAACAGAAAGAAAGGGAAATCAAAATTTCCACAATAAGTGTTGCGTTATGTAATGAGAAATTCATACCTTTGTACGCATAATAACAAATAGGTAACATCTATTACAACAGCAATGAGCGAAAAAGCACCTTTTATGGTATTCTCCGGAACAAATTCGAGATACCTTGCAGAGAAAATCTGCGCCAGCCTTGGTTGCCCTCTGGGAAACATGAACATCACCCACTTTGCCGATGGCGAATTTGCCGTATCCTACGAAGAATCCATCCGCGGATCGCACGTATTCCTGGTACAATCCACCTTCCCCAACTCTGACAACTTGATGGAACTCCTACTGATGATTGACGCAGCCAAACGCGCATCGGCCAAGAGCATTGTAGCCGTCATTCCCTACTTCGGATGGGCCCGTCAGGACCGCAAAGACAAACCGCGTGTATCCATCGGTGCCAAACTGGTGGCTGACCTGCTCTCGGTGGCCGGCATTGACCGCCTGATTACCATGGACCTGCACGCCGACCAGATTCAGGGCTTCTTTGACATCCCGGTGGACCACCTCTACGCTTCCGCCGTGTTCCTCCCCTACATCGAATCACTGAAGCTGGACAATCTGGTGATAGCCACGCCGGACGTGGGTGGCTCGAAACGCGCCAGTACCTTCTCCAAATATCTGGGCGCCCCGCTGGTGCTCTGCAACAAGGTGCGGGAGAAAGCCAACGTCGTAGCCAGCATGCAGATTATCGGCGACGTGAAGGACAAAAACGTAGTACTGATTGATGACATTGTGGACACGGCCGGTACCATCACCAAGGCAGCCAACATCATGCTGGAAGCCGGAGCCAAGTCCGTACGTGCCATTGCCAGCCACTGTGTAATGTCCGACCCGGCTTCGTTCCGTGTACAGGAATCGGGTCTGGAGGAAATGGTGTTCACCGATAGCATCCCCTACTCCAAGAAATGCGCCAAGGTAAAACAGCTAAGCATTGCCGACATGTTTGCCGAAACCATCCGCCGCGTGATGAACAACGAATCCATCAGTTCGCAATACATCATCTGATAAGATTGCTAAATCATTTAATTAACGCATAAGAAGAGGGCGTGTCAACATTTTCACTGACACGCCCTCTTTCACTTTTTCTTGAGTTTCGGTTTTACCGAATTGAAAATTGACGAAGCCAAACTTGCAAGAGTTAGAGGAGTTAAAAGAAATTATCGCCCGCCAAGACGGGCTTAGAAGTAAAAGCCAATAGATTTTGCTACCGTAGATTTCCTCTTTATGGTGCTTACAGCTTTAACTTCCAGCAAGGCACACGAAGCGACAACTTTTACAGCTCCTTAACTTAAAATATCGAACCCAAGACTTAAGGTATTTTTATCTTATCTCACTCTGAAGGGACTTAGTTGCTGAGTTCAAGCCGTCCCATTTTGTAAGTTCCCTTACGGATAATCTTGCCATCCTTGTCCGTCTCTACAAAAGGACCGTTTTTCTTACCTTGCTTGAAGAATCCTTCGAATCTGTTTCCATTTTTATCCTCCTGCACGCCACTGCCTTCTTCCAGTCCGTCCACAAAGCCTCCCCTGTATTTTGTTCCATCGGTCTGAATCAAGGTTCCCTGTCCATTGAACTTATTGTCTTTCCATTCACCTTCGTAGGAGTCACCCACATTCCACTTGTAGACACCGTAACCGTCGCGCTGGTTATCCTTCCAGTCACCTTCGTACACGGCCCCGTTGGCCCAGGTAAAGGTGCCCTGTCCCTCTTGCATTCCGTTCTTAAAGTTGCCCACGTACTTGTCTCCGTTGACATGGTAATAGATACCCTGACCGGTACGCTCGCCCTTCACATATGAGCCTTCGTAACGGTCTCCTGTATGAAAGTAGTAAATTCCCTTGCCATGCTGCATGTCATCAGCCCAATTGCCCACGTATTTGTCACCATTGACATATTCAAAAGTACCTTTGCCTTCGCGAACATCATTCTTCCAGGAACCCACGTACTTACTTCCGTCATTCCAGATGAAAGTACCTTCGCCATCTTTCTTATCGTTCTTCCAAGATCCGGTATACTTGGATCCATTCTTCCATGTATAAGTTCCCTGGCCTTCACGTTTGTCATTCACCCAACTCCCCACATAGACATCACCCGTATAATAATACATTGTACCCTGACCTTGCTGATAATCCTGATACCACATGCCTTCGTAACGGTTATTGTTCAGGAAGTAATAAATACCCTTACCGTGCTGCCGGTCCTGCTGCCACTCTCCTTCATATTTTTCTCCATCAGAGAATATGTAAACGCCATAGCCTTCGCGTTTGCCTTTCACATAATCCCCCTCGTAAGTATCACCATTTTTAAAAACGGTTTTACCTTTCCCATTGGGTTTCCTACCTTTTAGTTCGCCCGTATAGACAGAGCCATCTTTAAAGGTATAAGATCCTATCTTGATACCAGATGTGAAGGTGGTCTTGACCTTGTCTAAAAAACCGTCTTTTTGTTCTTGTGCTAAAGTTTTCCCCTGTGATAAGAAAAATAAAACAAATGCAATATACAGATACTTCATGAAAAATAATCCTTCTTTTTTTATGTTGAATCTCGCAGGCCTGCTCACAGACAAGGGCTCAACAAGACCTTGTCTATTACAATTTAAGCCAACGAAAGTCCAATTATTAACAATCAAGATAAATTCTATACGGACAAAGATACGATTTATCTGCCAAAACGGAATGATACACTTTGCTTTTTTATGAGATTTTTTTGCCAGCTATCACCTCTTTTAAATTCTCTTTGCACAGATACTTCTCTGCCAAATCACGGATTTCCCAAGGAGTGACCTCCTTCACGGCATCCAACGAATCCTTAAAAAAGGTGTCGGACAAACCGTAAACCTGAATGAACATCCAGGCATCGGCCAGCGAGAAGGCCGACTCGTAGCTGCGGCACATGTCGCCCAGCATGTAGTTCTGTACCATCTTCAGTTCATCTTTCCCGACCAGGTCATTCTGCAGTTTGTCTATCTCCACATAAATTTCCCGAATAAGGGGTTCGACAAATTCATTGGCGGTCTCGGCAGTGATGGCCATCATACCTCCACCTGGAGAAGGCTCCAAACCAGCAGAAATGCCATAAGTATATCCTTTTTCTTCACGAATATTCGACATGAGACGGCTGCCGAAGTAACCTCCGAAAAGAGTCATCAGCACACGGGCCTTCAGATAATCGGGGTGTTTGCGTCCGATGGAAAGCGTACCCATACAGACAGCACTTTGCAACGCATCGGAGCGCTCAATGAAAATACGCTTTCCGGCAGCCGGAACAACTGCATAGTCCTTCTTGTCAGCCAAAGGTCTCCCACAACCAAAAGGTTCCGTACCGAAAAGCCGTTCTATGCGATGAAGGCAATCTTCATTGACCAAACCGGATAAATAAATACTGCAATTTCCCGAATGATAGTACTGATTATAGAATTCCTTCAGAACTGCCGGATGAATGCGTTGGTAATCGGATTCCTCTACCAGTTTTCCGCAGGGATGCTGCTCGCCATACACAGACTTGACCAATGCCCGACGGGCCAGAAAGTCCACCTTGGAGAGATTGACCAGAAACTGCTGAAGGTTGTTTGCCAATACAATTCCCAGTTCCTTTTCGGGGAAAACAGGTTCCTTGATGACAGATTCCAGTACATCCAGCGTCTGAGGCAGATAGCGGTTCAACGAATAAAGAGTAATATAAGAATACTCGAAAGTTGTAGACAATTCCAGCCAAGCACCGAAATAATCCAACTTTTCAGCTATCTCGGCCGCCGAATAACGACGGGTACCCTCGCGTAACATGCGGTTGGTGAAAACAGCCTGAAGGGGTTGCGCCTGCTGCCAACGGCCGCCAGCCATCAGCCAATCGATACGGACTACATCGTTACTGCCCACATTCAGCACGTTCAAGGGTACTCCATTGGGCATCACCGTCCGTTCCGGGACTTGGACGACCAGTTGGTCCGGCTGGCAAATGGAGGGCTGGACACTTCTATTCAGCATGGCGATTCTTCAAAAACTGTTCCGCACGTTGCAGGTCTTCAGGAGTATCAATGCCGATGGTCTCCACTTCCGTAATGCCCACCTTGATGGTATAACCGTTCTCCAGCCAGCGAAGCTGCTCCAGCGATTCGGCCACTTCCAGTGAAGACTGCGGCAAAGAGGTTATCTCACCCAAAACTCCTACACGGTAGGCATAGAGACCGATGTGTTTATAGTAGACATGACGAGAAAGCCATTCCTGCTTATCCACGTTACGCAGGTAAGGAATAACAGACCGGCTGAAATAAAGTGCGTTCATGTTGCGGTTCACAACCACCTTCGGAGAATTCGGATTTTCCAGTGCCTCCAGGCCGCTTTCGGCCGTAAAAGGTTTCACCAACGTGGCAATCTGTGTGGTAGGGTCGGTAAAACAATCCTTGACAGCCTCCAACTGTGAAGGCATGATAAAAGGCTCGTCGCCCTGAATGTTCACTACGACATCAAAGTCGCCGCCAATCTTCGTATAGGCTTCGTAGCAACGGTCGGTACCGCTCTTGTGGTGGACGGAGGTCATCACCACCTTTCCGCCAAAAGCCTTCACGGCAGCTTCAATACGTTCGTCGTCGGTAGCCACGTAGGCATCGTCCAGGACGCCGGCCACTTGTTCATACACACGCTGAATGACCGTCTTACCGCCCAGCATAGCCAACGGCTTGGCCGGGAAACGGGTAGACGCATATCGGGCAGGAATAATTCCTAAAAATTTCATCTTCTTATTTTGTTTTAAAGTTTCACTTTATCAGTAACGGGGCTGCACATCCGACACGAGACCGGTCTCCAGTTCCTTCAGTCCCCGCATCACGTAGTCGCGCCTCAGGTCATCGGGTTTGTAGACCGTTGCGTCGCACGACAACAGGTCAATGTCCAGTCGGATGATTTCCTGAAGGGTTTCTACGTGAGTACGTCCCGCTTCCTGTTCAATGGCTTTCAGACGGGCAACGACTTCATTGACCGGACAATCAGATGCAAAGCGTGCTAACTGGTTGGCGAAAAGAGCCGGACGTTTGAGCAACAGTGGAGCGGTTTCTTCCATCCGCGAAAAGCGGATACCAGGAAACAATTCGGACAACCGTCTCCGGGCCAGTGCCAAATTAGCCCGACGCTGCTCATTACTTCCTATGCAGATGGTGTAAACCATCATTCAAACAGTTCGTCCAGTCCAACAATCGGCTCATCACCCCCCGAAGCAGTTCCCTCTCCGGTATCCTTGCAAGGATCATATCCTTCGGGCAACTGGAAGGTTTCTGTCTCGTCATACCCCAACGTTTTGTCAGCAAAAACCTTCACCATGTATTTAGCCCAGATGGGCAGGGCCATCGAAGCGCCCTGTCCGTGGAGCATGGTGTCAAAGTGGATGTCACGGTCTTCACCGCCCACCCAGCAGCCTGACACAAGCGAAGGCGTAAAGCCCATGAACCAGCCATCGGAATTATAGTTGGTAGTTCCCGTCTTGCCACCCATATCGGCCTTCACACCCAGACGGCGCACACGACCACCTGTACCCTCGTTGATGACAGCTCGCAGCATGACCAGCATTTTATAGGCACTGGAAACACTGATGACTTCCTGCATTTCGGGAGCAAAAGTAGCCAATACGTTCCCCTCGTTATCCTCAATGCGGGTAACGAACAATGGAGCCACACGGATTCCCTTGTTGGGGAAGGTGGTATAAGCACTTACCATCTCGCCGACAGAAATCTCGCACGGTCCCAGACAAAGGGAGACAGAGGGGACAATGTCACGGTTGCGCACACCGAAGTTATGCACCAGACGTTTCAGTTCGTAAGGATTCAGCTTGCTCATCAGATAGGCCGTAATCCAGTTATCCGAATTGGCCAAGCCCCACTTCAGGGTCACAATCTCGCCATAGCGTTTGTTGTTCGCATTACGCGGTGTCCAGGGAATTCCATTCTCATCGAGCAGCGTATATTCCACGTGTCGGGCCTGGTCGCACGGCGAGAAGCCGTTCTCCATGGCCAGCGAATAGACGTAAGGCTTCATGGTGGAGCCCACCTGACGGCGGCCGACCATGGCCATATCGTACTTGAAATAGTGGTGGTTAGGACCTCCCACGTAGGCTTTCACATGGCCGTTGCGTGGGTCCATGGACATGAAGCCTGCACGCAGGAAGAACTTGTAGTAGCGGATTGAATCCATCGGAGTCATCACCGTATCCTTGTCGCCGGCCCAACTGAAGACCGTCATCTCTTCTGGGGTGGCAAAGGCTTTCTTGATTTCAGTTTCTGAAGCACCGGCCTGCTTCATCAGACGGTAACGGTCGGACTGCTTCACGGCACGGTCCAGAATCTCGTCCACCTGTTCCTGCGTCAGTCGGAAGGTGTAGGGTGCCTTCTTGGCTCCCTTCTTCTCCTTGAAGAAATAGCCCTGCAGTTCGGTCAGGTGTTCGGTCACCGCTTCCTCGGCATACTGCTGCATACGTGAATTGATGGTGGTGTAAATCTTCAGTCCATCGGTATAGAGATTATACTTGGAGCCGTCCTTCTTCTTGTTCTTCTCACACCAGCCGAAGAGCGGATTGTTCTCCCAGTCGAGCGAGTCTTCGTAATACTTCTGCATTTGCCAGCCGCGGTACTCGGAGCGGTCGGGCTTCTTGGCCGTCATCACCCCGCGCAGGTATTCGCGGAAGTAGGTAGCCAGACCTTCGTTGTGGTCCACACGGTGATAGTTCAGTTTCAAGGGTAAAGCCTTCAGAGAGTCGCATTCCGCATCGGAGATATAGCCCGCCTTCCGCATCTGGTCCAACACCACGTTGCGCCTACCGCGTGTCCGTTCGTTATAGCGGACCGGATTGTAGAGCGAGGGATTCTTACACATGCCCACCAGCGTAGCAGCCTCTTCTATCTTCAGGTCTTTGGGCTCGCAGCCGAAATAGGTATGGGCAGCTGTCTTAACCCCCACAGCATTATTGAGAAAGTCGAACTTGTTGAGATACATGGTCAGGATTTCTTCCTTCGTATAGTAGCGCTCCAACTTCACGGCTATCACCCATTCAATGGGTTTCTGGAAGAGGCGCTCCATAACATCGTCTGCACTGGGTGAATAAAGCTGTTTGGACAACTGCTGGGTAATGGTACTGCCGCCGCCCGCATTCTTCTGCATCAGGATGCCGCGCTTCAGGATGGCACGGAACAAGGCCTTGGCATCCACTCCCGAATGCTCTGCAAAGCGGACATCCTCCGTAGCAATCAGCGCATTGATGATATGGGGTGAAAGGTCTTGGTAGCCTACATAAACCCGGTTTTCCTTACTGTAAGAGTAGGTGCCCAGCACCACGTTCTTTCCTTCCTTCGTATCTTCTGCATATACTTCCGTCGCAAACTTATAGTTGGGATTTTCCAGATCTTCCACCGGCGGCATGTAACCGATCCAGCCTTTGGAAATGGAATAAAACAGGACAACACATACCAAAATTCCCAATATGACGAGACCCCATAGGATCCTTACAACAATCTTTATCATGTGCGGACTATAAAGAATAAAAACAATATTGGGACAAAGGTACGGAATTATATGGTACAGCCATCAGGATTTAAGGGTTTTTAAAAGCTAAAAGTGACAAGACTTCTGACGGACGCTTGCAATGCGTTTGGAGGACACTTGCATTACGTTTGCACGATGCTTGCACGGCCCGCGGACCATGCAAGTGTCCACCGCAGACCATGCAAGTGTCGTGGAAAGCCCTTCCCCGCAGGCCGAATGCAGCACAAAAAATTCCAAAGCCTTTGGAATAGATATTCCATTGTCTTTGGAATAGGCATTCGAAAGCCTTTCGAACGAATATTCGATAGGCTTTGAAACTGTCTCAGATATAGAAATAGCACGCAAATGACGCAGATTGAACAGATAATCACAGAACAGAAGTGCTGTCTGCAAGGGATTTCATCGGTGAGTATCTGTATCATTCTGCGTCATCCGCGTGCATTTCCACCTTTTGTGTCGCCTCAAAAGGGACAAAAGGACCGGTCTACATCAGGTTGCTGGCCAGCTCGCTCAGTTCGCTGCGTTCGCCCTTCACCAGATTGACATGGGCAAACAGGTTCTGGTCGCGCATGCGGTCTATCATATAGACAAGCCCGTTGGACTGGCTGTCCAGGTAAGGCTGGTCAATCTGCTGGATGTCGCCCGTAAACACCATCTTCGTGCCTTCGCCGGCACGGGTGATGATGGTCTTGATTTCGTGGGGAGTGAGGTTCTGAGACTCGTCAATGATGCAGTAGGTCTCGCTCAGGCTCCGCCCGCGGATGAAGGCCAGGGCTTCGATGACCAACTGCTCGTTCTTCTGCATCTCCTCCAGGCGCTTGACCTCCGTGGAATTGGTGGCGAACTGGCGCTTGATGACATTCAGATTATCGAACAACGGCTGCATGTAGGGAGCCACCTTCTCCTGGGCATCGCCCGGCAGGAAACCGATGTCTTTATTGGACAGTGCCACGATGGGACGCGCCAGCAGAATCTGCTTGTACTCTGCCTGCTGGCTCAAGGCGGAGGCCAGGGCCAGCAATGTCTTGCCGGTACCGGCCTTACCGGTCAGAGCCACGAGCTTGATGTTGGGGTCGTTCAACACCTCGAAGGCAAAACTCTGCTCCGCATTGCGGGGCTCTACCCCGTAGTTCTTGTTCTTGTTGACCCGACAGACGGAATGGGTAAACGGATTGTAACGTGCCAGGACAGAGTTGCGGTCACTGCGCAGGATGAAACATTCGTTAGGATGGAGTACGTCCTTGAAATCGAATTCACTGATGTCCAGTCCCTCCCTGGAGGAGTAGATACGGTCTATCAAAGAAGGGTCTACCCCGTCGAACACCTCATTGGCCTTCTCGAAAATATCGACATTGACCACCTTGTCCGTGATATAGTCTTCACACAACAGACCGATGGAGCGCGCCTTCATGCGAAGATTGACGTCTTTTGTGACGAGGATGGATTTCGTGTCAGGGTCTTTGCGGGTCAGCCAGTCGACAACAGCCAATATCCGATGGTCGGGCAAACGCTCGGGGAAGGACTCCTGCACACGTTTGGATTCTACCTGTCCGGCCACCACGAATAAACGGCCCATGCCTTCGCCCAGCGGAGCACCTTTGGTAAACAGATTGTCATCGGTTATCAAGTCGAGTTCACGGACAAACTCGCGCGCATTGAAGTTGATTTGCTCGTTACCTTTCTTGAACTTGTCGAGCTCTTCGAGTACCACGATAGGAAGGTAGATGTCGTTTTCCTGAAAGTTGCTCAAACACTTATAGTCGTGAAGGATCACATTGGTGTCAATCACAAAATTCTTCTTAGCTCCCATGACGTTAGATTTTAAGGGTTAATACTTCCGCAAGACCCGTGCCGCCGGCATCGGGAAAAAAGAAATCCTTTCCTTCTTTGCATTGCCTGCGGTTTGCACTATCTTTGCAGCCATCTAAGATAACGATTAAAGGAACAGAAAAATCGGCTTTCCCGTTAAATATTACAAAACATGGACTATCAGGACACTTTACAATACTTATACAACAGCGTACCCATGTTCCAGCAGGTGGGAGGCTCCGCCTACAAGGAAGGACTGGAGAATACGCTGAAACTGGACGAACACTTCGGACACCCGCACCGCAACTACCGGACCATCCATGTGGCCGGCACCAACGGGAAAGGTTCCTGCTCGCACACCCTGGCCGCCATTCTGCAGGAAGCGGGCTACCGGGTGGGGCTCTATACCTCACCCCATCTGATGGACTTCCGCGAACGGATACGTATCAACGGCAGTCCGGTGCCCCAACAATACGTCATCGACTTCGTGGAAAACGAACGAAGTTTCTTTGAGCCGCTGCATCCTTCCTTCTTTGAACTGAGCACGGCCATGGCCTTCCGCTATTTCGCGGATGAGAAGGTGGATGTGGCCGTCATTGAAGTGGGCTTGGGAGGCAGGTTGGACTGCACCAACATCATCCGGCCGGATTTGTGCGTCATCACCAACATCAGCTTCGACCATGTGCAGTTTCTGGGCAACACACTGGCAAAGATTGCCGGCGAGAAAGCCGGAATCATCAAGCAGGGAGTTCCTGTAGTCATCGGTGAGACTGCGCCTGAAACGAAAGAAGTCTTCCTGAAAAAAGCAGAAGAGACGGGTGCTCCCATCCGCTTTGCCGAGGAATATGAAGAAGAGGAGTATCCAAATCTGGAATGCGAACTGAAAGGGATTTATCAGTCCAAGAACACCCGTACCCTGCTGGCTGCCCTTCCCCTGCTGAAGGCCGCCGGATACAGGATAGAAGAAGCGCACGTACGCAGCGGCTTTGCCCACGTATGCGAACTGACGGGCCTGATGGGACGTTGGCAGAAACTGCAGGACTCCCCCACCCTGATTTGTGACACGGGACACAACGTGGGCGGCATCAGCTACATTGTGCAGCAACTGAAACAGCAAACCTACCACACACTGCGCATTGTCATCGGCATGGTCAACGACAAGGATATTGCAGGCGTCCTGCAACTGCTGCCACACGATGCGGTCTATTACTTCACCAAAGCCAGCGTAAAACGTGCGATAGACGAAAAACAGCTGGCACAAATGGCCCGGGCTGCCGGCCTGCAAGGCGAAAGCTATCCCGACGTAAGCACTGCCGTACGGGCTGCACAAAAAGAAAGCCTCCCGGAAGACTTCATCTTCGTAGGAGGCAGTAACTTTATTGTGGCCGACCTGTTAGCGAGCCGCGATGCACTCAATCTCCACTAAGGCATCTTTGGGAAGAGCCTTCACCGCAACAGCCGAACGGGCGGGACAAGCGGATTCAAAATAAGTGGCATATACCTTGTTCATCTCTGCAAACATGGACATGTCATGCAGGAATACTGTGGTCTTCACGATATGGGCCATGCTCAATCCGGCTTCTTCCAGAATGGCCTTCACATTCTCCAAAGACTGACGTGTCTGGCTCTCAATGTCACCGGGCATTACACCTGTGGCAGCATCAATGGGTAACTGGCCCGACACAAACACAAAACCATTGGCCTCGATGGCCTGGCTATAAGGCCCGATAGCTCCCGGTGCCTTCTGACTACTAATTACATTCTTCATTTTTCTTTTCTTTTTTCTTATACATCCATTGAACAAACGTTAAATTACACCGCACGTATGCAGTAAAACGGGCAACAGCACATTTCTTCTACAAACTCAGCGACATAACGAACTTAGTTTTTTTCATCTCATTTTGCAAGACACTATACACCTAAACCCGACTTTAAGTTTTTCATGGGAATCTTCCCGGTTGAAAAGAGGATGTATCCAAACGGTGCATCCTCTTTCTTCTAAATGACAAGCCGCGCCCGGAGGCTTACTTGCAATGCTTCTCAATCAAAGCATCCACATTGGGGTCTCCCAGTTCCTTGGCTTTCTGGAAATTCTTGCAGGCTTCATTCTTTTTCTTAAGCTGCAAATAGGCAATGCCTACCAGGCGATAACCTTCAGCATAGCCGGGATCAATCTCCAAAGCCTTGTTCAACACATTCAATGCCTCCTCATTACGGCCTACACGCATATTGACAACCGCCAGTTCGGCACGGTAGGTCAGGTCTTTCGGATTCAGTTCAATGGCCTTAGCCATATCGTCCAGCGCCCGCTGATACTGTTTAGCCTTCAAGGCCGCCTGCTCGCGGTAATAATAGAACAAATCGTTAACCTTGCCGTTAGCCACCTGATAGTAGGCATCATAATCTTGCAAGGCAGCACGGGCCTGATCTGCATTCATGCGTGCCTGAGCACGTTCCAACAGATAGGGGGCTGCTATTTCGGTATAGGGCTGGGGGCAGCGTGCGATACAACTGTCCATCAAAGCCAGCACCTCTTCGGCCGGTGCTTTCATCATTTCTTTAGTCTTGGCCGTATTGAAGAAAGTGGCAGGTGAAGCCAGATTGGTCTGATTGACCTTCTCATAACTGGTCAAAGCCGAAGCATAATCCTGCTTGGCATAACAGATGTCACCTTCCAATTGCAGGTATATCGGCAGAGGCTCCATTTCAATGGCCTTTCTGATTTCCTCCAAAGCCTTGTCAAACGACCAGTCTTTATAAACCGTCTTGGGTTCTCCCAACATGTAGGCATAAATCAGTTTGGCACGGTTATAGTAGGCATCGTCTTTCTTTGAGGAAACTTCCAAAGCCTTGTCAAGGTCTTCGGACACCAGCTCCATGGAAGGTTCCTCTATAGACATTGCCAACCTGTTGCTGGCACGGCGGATATATCCCTCGGAACTATTGGGGAATTGCGCGACAAAGTCATCCAACAACGCAGCATATCTGTCCGCAGAAATCTGAGAAGACGCCATCAGCAGAAAGACCAGTGCCTGCTCCTCGGTATCGGGCAACGCCTTCTTGATGCCGATAGTCCGCAAAGTCATATCATTGTATGACAATGCCGATATGCTTTGGGCCGCGGCAAAGCGAACGTCTACGGCATAACAAACTGTGGCTGTATCCTGCCCCGAAGACTTCTGCACCATGCCGAAAGCCAATCCGTCTGCCGTAACAAGCGGACAACTAACCATCTTGTCCGTCAGATGCATGTCGAGTGTATAGTAATTGTTGTTGTCTGCCACCTTATCTACAGCCTTCACCTTACCAGCCGTATAGGAACGATCCTTGCGGGTGGAATAAGGCAGCAGATAAACATCCGTACCCACCGCAGGAGATGCAGCCACCACCGAAAGGGCAGGTACTTTCTTCCCGGTAATCGCCACTTTGAACTTCACGACATCATACATGTCATCGGCACCCATGATAGCCTCTACCGGCATCTGTTCCCCTTCGTAGTTGACAATAACCGCACGTTTGGCATCCTTGAACAAGGAGTAATCGGACAAGGCAATGCCATCTTCCGTTACAAAAAAGCCGTTTCCCGTGTTCAATATCTTGTCATCCTGGCCGTAGGTTACGACCGAAAAGACAGAACGTTTTGCCTTCTCCATCCATTTGGGAGCCTGTGCCATTCCCCATTGAGCCAAGAGGCACAATCCCCAAAACAATAAAAATCCTTTTTTCATATATCAGTCTATCGTTTAATTTCCTTCCCCGGGAAGCAATCCGTTTCACTCGCGAGTCCTCTGTCTGACGGCCTCGTAAATCAAAATACCGGCAGCGACCGACACATTCAGAGACTCGATGGTGCCAAACATCGGGATTTTGACCCACTCATCGCACAGGGCCAGATTATCGTATGAGACACCTTTGTCCTCAGCCCCCATAATGATGCACATCGGCCCCGTATAGTCAGCCTTGACATAGTCGTAATCGCCTTTCTCCGTAGCGGCTACGACATGAAAACCGCTGTTCTTGAGATATTGCAAGGCATCTTTCAGATTCGGTTCACGGCAAACCGGCAACGTATGCAAGGCACCTGCCGAAGTTTTGATGGCATCCGCATTCACTGTCACGCTGTTCTTGGCCGGAATCACGATGGCATCCACTCCGGCACATTCGCAAGTGCGGGCAATGGCTCCAAAGTTACGGACATCGGTCACCCCGTCCAACATCACAAACAGGGGATTCTTCCCCTGCTCGAACAAGAAAGGAACAATATCCTCTATCCGCTGATATGTAATGGAAGAGATGAAAGCCACCACTCCCTGATGGTTCTTGCGGGTAATGCGGTTGATGCGCTCTACCGGTACACGGCTTACCGGTATATGTTTCCCCTTCAACACCGTGAAAAGTTCCCGGGAGAGTTCACTTTGTATATCTTTCTTTATCAGAATCTTGTCAATGTCCTTTCCTGCCTGTACGGCTTCTATTACCGCCCGGATTCCGAAGATTATCTCATTGTTATCAGTCATCTATGTTTCATCATTAAAATTACTACTTAACAGTTCATTCTCACAAGCCCAATAAGGTCTTGGCATTGTTCAGGGCCGCTTCCGTCAAGGTGGCCCCACTCAACATGTGAGCCAGTTCTTCAATCCGCTCCTCATCGGTCAGGCGGCGGATGTGGCTATTGGTCTCGGTGGCATTATCCTGCTTATATACCTTATAATGTACCCGTCCGCGGGCTGCAATCTGAGGCAGATGCGTGATGCTGATGACCTGACGGTTGTTATCGCCCATCTCCTGCATAATGTCAGCCATGCGGTCGGCAATTTCTCCCGACACACCTGTATCTATCTCATCAAACACGATAGTAGGCAATTTGACCGCCCGGGCAATCATCGCCTTAATGGACAACATAACCCTCGCTATCTCACCGCCGGAAGCCACCGAAGAGATGTTTTGCAAAGGTGCATTCTTGTTGGCCGAGAACAGAAAATTCACCGCATCGGCTCCATGTGTGCCCGGCTCCTTCCGGGCACCGATTTCCACTTGAAAACGCACATTGGGCATGCCCAACTGCATCAATCGGGAGGCCATCTGCTTTTCCACCTCACGGGCAGCTTCCTCACGAAGCTCTGTCAACCGGGCCGCACGTTGAACCACCTGTACATAGAGGCCATCGCACTGTTTCCGCAGCACTTCAATCCTTTCATCTGAAGAAGTGATGGACATCAGCCTGGAGGCATATTCTTCAGTCAAAGCCAGCAACTCTTCCACCGTAGATACACGATGTTTCTGCTGAAGTGTATATATCAGATTCAAACGGTCGTTCACCTCTTCCAAACGGGTAGGGTTATATTCTATCCCCTCTTCCTTTTCGGACAGTTCCATGGACACGTCCTTCAGTTCAATATATGAGCTCTCCAATCGCTCGGACAATTCCCCAGCCGCAGGATAAACCTTTTGCAAGCCGGAAACGGTATTCATGCAATCCTTCAGCACAGCCAGCAATCCGCCTTCATCAGAAGCCAGCAACTGTCCGGCACGATACAAGCCCATCTTGATTTCCTCAGCGTGAGCCAGCATCTCGGATTCCTGCTCCAACTGCTCCTGTTCGCCTTCTACCAAATGCGCTTCCTCCAGCTGCTCCAACTGGAATCGGACGTAATCTTCATCCGCCTTATTCTGCTCTGCCTGAACTATTACTTTCTCCAATTCCTGCCGAGTACGCCTCCAATCCTGATAAGCCTGCTGATAAGCAGACAATTCCTCTTCGTCATGCGCCAAGATATCCAACACGTTCAACTGAAAGCCTTCCTTGTTCAGCAATAGGTTTTGATGCTGCGAATGTATGTCAATCAGCATCTCACCCAAATCCTTCATCAAGGACAGCGACACAGGAGTATCATTAATGAAAGCCCGACTCTTGCCCGACGTAGAGACTTCCCTGCGTAGGATGCACTCGTCCTCGTACTCCAAGTCGTTTTCCTCAAAGAAAGGACACATGTCGTAAGCTCCAATCTCAAAGCGGGCTTCAATCACACACTTCATGGCTCCCTGGCGAATGGCTTTCGCGTCGGCTCGTTGCCCCAGCAACAGACCGATAGCCCCCAAAATGATAGACTTTCCGGCACCGGTCTCTCCCGTTATGACCGAGAATCCGGTACCGAACTCAATTTCAAGCTTTTCTATCAGCGCATAATTCTGTATATAAAGTGTACGCAACATAACTTATCTACCTTAATAAACGGCTTCTTTTTAGTTCAGGAAGTCGACATTCACTTTTTAAGAATCTCTGCCAGGCGGTCTACGATGTCGGCGGCGACTTCTGTTTTGGGTTTCAACGGATAGTCCGTCTTTCCGTTACGGTCTATGATTGATATTTTGTTGGTATCGCAACGGAAACCTGCACCTTTGTCGTTCAACGAATTCAGCACGATGAAATCCAGATTCTTTCTTTCCAGTTTGCCTTGGGCATTGGCCTGTTCATCGTTCGTTTCCAAGGCAAAACCTACCAATACCTTCCGGCCGGCCTGCTCCGCTTTCAGCCGTCCCAAAGCGGCGGCAATGTCCTGCGTCGGCTTCAGATGCAGCGTAAGATCGCCTGTCTTCTCCCGCTTCATCTTTTCCTCAGCTACCTGTTCGGGAGTATAATCGGCTACAGCTGCACAAAGGATGGCGGCATCAGCCTCATCGAACCAACGCAACGTCTCTTCATACATCTGTGCAGCCGACTCCACATCGCAACGCTTATAAGGAGTAAAATGGGTCTGACGCTGTACGGGACCTGTCACCAATATCACCTTGGCTCCTCGGGCAGTGCATTCATCGGCCAAAGCAAAGCCCATCTTTCCCGAGGAATAGTTGCCAATAAAGCGTACAGGGTCTATCTTCTCATACGTAGGTCCTGTGGTAATCAGGATGGTCTTGCCGCACAAATCTCCCTCCTTCTCCGCGAAATACTCCTCCAGATGACGGATGATGGCCTCCGGTTCTTCCATACGTCCCTTGCCTACCAGATGACTGGCCAGTTCGCCCGTGCCCGGCTCAATGATATGATTACCATAACTGCGCAACCGCTCCAGATTCTGCTGAGTTGAAGGATGAGCATACATATCCAGATCCATAGCCGGAGCCACGAACACAGGAGCTTTAGCCGAAAGATATGTGGTAATCAGCATGTTGTCTGCCACTCCATTAGCCATCTTGCCTATGGTCGAGGCCGTAGCAGGGGCAATCAGCATGGCATCGGCCCACAAGCCCAAATCGACGTGGCTGTTCCACGTCCCGTCACGCTGGGCGAAAAACTCGCTGATAACCGGTTTGCTGGTCAAGGCCGACAAAGTTATCGGTGTTATAAATTCCTTTCCTGCAGGGGTAATGACGACCTGCACTTCCGCTCCTTTCTTAATCAGACCACGAATAATGAGACATGCCTTATAGGCCGCTATGCTACCCGTGATGCCCAATACTATTTTTTTTCCTTTCAGCACGTTTGCCATCACATCATCATTTTTGAGTCATTTCACGCAGACGGATTTTGGTAAGCATGGCTTTGGTATTCAGTGTAAAGTCGTTATTCAGTATCCAGCCATAATATCCCGGATCGCGTTTCAGCACCTCGGCCACAGGCATACCTTTATATTTGCCGAAATTAAAGATTTCAACGCCTTTGTCGTCATAGACCATACGGCCGGCAAAATCCACATTCTTACTGAAACTGGAGTATTCGGAAAGGAAAGCCACATCATTCTGCAACTCAGGATAACGGTCCAATTGCGACATCAGCACCTCGTAGGTGGCACGGGTATCGGCTTCGGCCGTATGTGCATCTTCCAGATTCTTGCCACAATAGAATTTATAGGCAGCAGAAAGTGTCCGTTGCTCCATCTTGTGGAAAATGACCTGCACATCGACAAACTTGCGGCGGCTGAGGTCAATGTCCACATCCGCGCGCAGGAACTCTTCGGCCAGGACGGGGATGTCAAACCGATTGGAATTGAAACCTGCCAGGTCACAGCCCTCAATGTCGTTGGCTATCTTACGCGCCACTTCTTTGAAGGTCGGGCAGTTGGCCACGTCAGCATCATAAATGCCATGTACCGTCGATGCCTCTGCCGGGATGTGCATCTCGGGATTGATACGCATGGTTTTCGATTCTTCGTTGCCATTCGGATATACTTTCAGGTAGCATATCTCTACAATACGGTCGGTATTGATATTGGTTCCCGTTGTCTCCAAATCAAAGAAGACAAGGGGATTTCTCAAGTTCAGTTTCATAAGTTACATTCAGATAAAATGGCACATTTCGATTAATCATTGAGCATCATAGGCATCAGCAGCATCAACAAATCTTCATTCTCTTCCTGTTCCACCGGAACGATGACACCCGCGCGGGAAGGATCGGCCAATTCAATCACCACTTCCTCGGCAGAGATATTGTTGAGAATGTCAACCAGGAAAGTAGACTTGAAGCCGATGCTCATGGGAGCACCGCTATACTGGCAGGCCAACGTTTCCTCAGCCGAAGTGGAAAAGTCGATATCCTGGGCAGAAACGACCAACAGATTTTCCTGCATACGCAGCTTGATAAGGCTGCTGGCTTGCGAAGAGAAAATGGAGACACGGCGCAATGCACCTATCAGCATCAGACGGTCAATTATAATCTTATAAGGATTGTTCTGCGGAATTACCGAATTATAATTAGGATAGCGTCCTTCTATCAAGCGGCAAACCATCCGGAACTTCTCCAACGTGAACACTGCATTGCGCTCATCAAACTCAATGGTTACATTACCCTCTTCACGAGGTAACAGGTTCTTTATCAATGAAGCGGGTTTCTTGGGCAGAATAAATGCTGCACGTTCATTGCCATGTGCTGCCAGTGTACGGCAACGCACCAACTTGTGACCGTCGGAAGCCACCATAGTGATATCGTCCGTCGTTATGTCAAAATAAATACCATTCATCACCGGACGAAGTTCGTCGTCGGCCGTGGCAAATACGGCGCGGTTGATTCCTCCTAACAGTATCTGTGCATCCAGCTCCACACGCACAGCACTTTCACTCAACATGGTCACCTGAGGGAATTCGTCGGCATTCTGTCCTACCAAACTATATTTACCGTTCTGATACTGCACCGTTATCTCCATGGTGTTCATATTAATGCAAAACGACAGGGGCTGCTCCGGAATTTCCTTGAGGGCGTCCAGCAGAGTTTTGGCTGTAACTGCAAAGCGTCCGTCGGCATCACTTTCATTCACTTCTACGGAAGTAACCATGGTCGTCTCACTATCAGATGCCGTTATGGACAAAGTTCCATCCTGCAATTCAAAAAGGAAACAATCCAGAATGGGCAACGCATTCTTAGAATTAATAACACGGCTGACAGCCTGCAAATGGCTGAAAAGCGCAGCACTTGAAACTATAAAATTCATATATTCTTGTATGTTTAAATTTTTATCCATATCCATCGCTCCGGTTTTCTAATGGCAAAACATTGGCCTGACAAAGGGGGAAAAACCAGTCTTTCCACCTCCCCAAACACAACGACGCGAAGCAGAGCCATTCGTTTCACAAGTAACGGACAAAATTAAAAAAAGAATTTCCTACAGCAAAGAAATATACAAAGAAAAAACGGCGGATTATTCGTCGCATATTCCTAAAAAATTGTAACTTCGCCGCATCATTAAAACAAAGGACAATGGAATTTACAGGAAAGATTATTGCGATACTCCCAGCCAGAGGCGGAGTTTCAAAGACAGGCAATGAGTGGAAAGTTCAGGAATACGTCATTGAAGACCACGGCCAGTATCCCCGCAAAATGTGCTTCGACGTATTCGGAGCCGACAAGATAGAACAATTCAACATCCAGATGGGCGAAGAACTGACCGTATCGTTCGATATCGACGCACGCCAATGGCAAGACCGCTGGTTCAACAGCATCCGCGCCTGGAAGGTTGACCGCGTCAGCACCGCTGCCCCCGCAGAAGGCACCGTACCTCCTCCCGCTCCGACTGCCGCCCCCGACTTCCTGGCCGGCGACGTCAAGGACGACCTGCCTTTCTGACCCCCCGACGGAAGTCCCGAAAGGATTTGCATCAGGCACGATGCGGCAAACCGCCTCAAAACGGATACAGGCTGACAGCATTCAATATGCGAACGAGCAGCCCGCCGCCGTTTTGAGGCGGTTCCATATTCTCACATGGCAATTATTCCCACCTTCTTTTGAGACAACCTTCTCAATAGCCGTTGAGACCCCCTCTCAATAACCGTTGAGAACTCCTTCTCAATAGGCGTTGAGAGTCCCCTCTCAATAGGCGTTGAGAGCGCATCCTCATAGTCAGTCACAGGAAGTCCCGCCGTTTACTCCATCGGTTCATCCGTCGGTTTACGGTTATAAAGCAGTACAATGTTAGGATAGATTACACCTTCAACACAAGTAAACTGGATGGCCAACATGAAATGGCGGAAGAACTCATGTTGCCTGAAGAAGAAGTTGGGCACCAGGCGCACATAAGCCTCGGGCTGTTCCAGCATCTCCTCCATATCCACCATCATCACCAGATTATAGGCCTGCGACAAATTCCTCATCCCCTCGCCATAGATGGAAGCGGGCGGGAGCACGCTCCCCTCCTCCAGCGCATCTACATAAGCCGACAGGCTGCGGCCATCGGGTGCCAACAGCAAAGTGTCTTTATAAAGGGAAGCGTAGGCATACAACGAGGACTCGGTAATACCGGTCAATTGAGGCAGCAGGGTAGACCTGGGCAACAGGTATTTCCGGTTCCATCGGGCACGCGGATAGCGTGCATAGTCCGGCACGAACTTAGGCGGCATGGGCTCGCCGCCCTCACGCGGCACCGAATAAATCAAGTCCTGCAGAGCCCCCTCAGCCTTCCTGACATCCTTCAGAGGAATAGCCACGACCGCACAGGGCTTATTATCAGCCGTATCCTTGGATTGGAACAGGCAGAACAGCATACGGTCGCCGGCAAACTCGCTCAGATAGGCAAACCACTCGCCGTCCCGCTTCTTCACCACCTCGGGATAGTCTGCCTTGGCATACTCCTGGGAAGCGGCAAAGTCCAGCATGGCTTTCACATCGGACAGCGAGCAGCAGGTATAGAAAAAGGTGGAAGCCGGCAGCTGTTCGCCACAGAAGCCCTCTATCGGACCGAGCTTGCGCAGCACGTTGACAAAATTCGTGACCGAATCCGTATTCTGGCTCACTCCCGAACAGTAGATGGCCTCCTCATCCAGCTTCAGGTCAAACTCAGCCCAGTTACCCAGGCGCGTCTGCACGTGCAGGCCGTCCGTCCGCTTGCCCATATCCACCGACTTCATCCGCAGATAAATCGTGGCGGAGACATTGGCATGTTTACCTGTGTACATTCGTTTGAAGGAAGGGAGCTCCATCAACGAACGCTTGGAACGGGCGGCATCAATCACCTGCTCTATCAGCCGCTTCTGAAAGCTAAAAGCCAGAAAATCTGGAGTGAGATAGACCGCCAGAAAACGACCGTCAGACATCGGATATATCCGGATTTCCTCTCCCTTGTAATCTATGCGCTTGGAAGGATAGGAACTGGAACTGTATTTACGGATGAACGTTTCGACTAATTCCGCATCACCAGCCCCCAAGGTACAATACATCACCTGATTCATGGGAGTGTCAGGTTCATGGAAGCTGATGAGCACTTTATTCATCTGACGGCTCAACCCATGCGGAGTATCGTCCATTAAAGTATAGAAGTATTGTTTGAGACAAACGAAAAGTTCAGAAAAATAAAGAAAATGCCCATCCTTGCTGCACTCCATCCGGCCGATGTCGTCCATTAACTCAGCCAAGCGGTCTGTCTCAAGCACCGCCAAGGCATCTTGCGGAACAACTGCATACAGATTAAAATCCTTTTGCCTGTTGACTGCATCCAACTGCAAAAAAGAATATATCCCCAAACCCGTACATAGCAAAACTATGGATACGATGACGGCAATCCGTATGAGCAAGCGAAGCCTCATGGTCTAATTTTCAAGTTTGGACAAAAATAACGATTTATACTAACAAAACAAAACAAACGTTTCAAAAAGTTTAAAATATTATTTCCAGGCCATCGTAAGCAAAGTGCATGGAAGAAGGCAGGAATCGCCCGATTTCAGCATGAATTCCCATGTGGTGACTCATGTGAATGAAATATGTTTCTTTAGCTCCTATCTTTTCGGCCACCTGCAACGCCTCTTCCAGATTCTGATGTGTCGGATGGGACTTGATACGCAGGGCGTTCATCACCAGCACATCAACTCCCGTCAACGCCTGCAAGGAAGCGTCTGGCACAGTCAGCATATCCGTGACATAACCCAATCGACCACCAATACGATAGGCCAGGATGGGAAGCCTGCCATGCATTACACATAAAGGCAGAATTTCGGTTTGGTTAATAGCAAAAGGAGTACCGGCACACACCTCTTTCAAATAGATGCGGGGAACACCAGGATATTTTTGCCCAACGAAACAATATGGCATACGTGCTCTCAAATGTTCAGCCGTATAAGCGTCGGAATAAATGGGAATCTCCCCGAAACGACAGAAGGGACGCAGGTCATCCAAGCCACCCACATGGTCGTAATGCTCATGAGTTATCAACACCCCATCTATCTTTTCAAAAGATGTCATCCTCAACATCTGTTCCCGAAAATCAGGGCCACAATCTATCAAAATTACACTCCCGTCGTCTGCATAAACCAAAGCTGAAGTACGCAAACGTCTGTCACACGGATCAGACGAAGTACACACGGGACAGGTGCATCCAACCTCGGGAACACCAGTAGACGTTCCACTGCCTAATATTCTCAATTTCATATTACACTTCCCCCAGACATTGGAGCTGTCAAGTTTTAATTAACGATTATGCTTTAATGAAACTTCCACGTTCTTCAACATACCTTCAGCCTATAAAGTTCACCTCAGGTACAATCTCAATACCAAACTGTTGACGGACAGAAGTGCGAACTGCATCAGAAAGCGCCACAATGTCCAGGCCAGAAGCCCCTCCCAGATTGACCAACACCAGAGCCTGCTTCTCGTAAACCGCCGCCCTGCCCATCGCCTTACCCTTCCAGCCACATTGCTCAATCAGCCAGCCGGCAGGAATTTTTACGAGCTCGCCATCTACTTCGTAATGGGGAATTGTCGGATATTCCTTCAACAGTTGCTCAAACTTCGAACGTTGCACAACCGGATTCACAAAAAAACTGCCGGCATTTCCCAATACTGCCGGATCAGGCAATTTCTGACGGCGAATGCCTATAATCAACTGGCGTAGTGCCTTCAAATTCGGATTAGGACATTTCTCCCATTCACGACGGAGCGCGCCATAATCCAAGCGATAATGCTCTTTTTTACTCAGACGGTAACGGACATAGGTAACAAATACGGACTTCATGGCAGGACTCTTGAACAGGCTTTTGCGATATGCATAGCCACATTCACCAACCGCATAGACACGTTTCCGTCCCTTCACGTCAATAGTTTCAACTGCAGTAATCAAATCTTTCACTTCCACACCGTATGCTCCGATGTTCTGTACCGCACTTGCCCCAACTTCTCCTGGTATCAGTGACAGATTTTCGGCACCATACCAGGAATGATCCACACAATAAGCTACAAAATCATCCCAAACCACGCCAGCTCCTACGCGCACCTCCACACTGTCATCTTCTTCAGCAATTATTTCGATGCCGCTAATGCGCGAATGCAACACTGTTCCCGCATAATCACCGACAAACAACAGGTTACTTCCTGCACCCACATGCAGGTAAGGCGCAACAATTCTGCCGGCAGCAATCATCGCCTCCAACTCTTCCACGGAAGCATACTCCAACCACACAGCAGCATTTGCCTCTATTCCAAAAGTATTGGGTATCCTTATTCCATTCTTATCATCCATAAACCGTCCGTATCCCGTCAAATGCTAGTGTCTTCATATTTATACAATACCCATTCTCCTCCCCTTCTCCTAAAATAGAAGATATTGGAATAACCATTCCCTATCCCGTTCACTTTTAATATCTTTGAATTGGATAAATCGTCATTTTTTTGACCGTAGTTAATATTGGAAAGACGGTCTGCAGGCAACGAAGGGCGGAAAGCATACCATTGGTTGATGTCAAGGGTAGTTTCGAGAATGGAGAACTCATCATCCGGATCGATAGTCACATACTGAATAGGATTACTGATATGTCGGCTCTGATAAAGACTGTCCGTGACAAAACGGGCATAAAATTCCACGAAATTCTCATTCTCCCCTTTCTCCATGCGGCGCAAATTGACAGCTTCAAGCATCCACTTGCCCTTTTTACGTTCAAAATAATACTTCTTTACCATACGGGTCTTCAAATAAATCCACTCTACCTGAACCGAGGACAAAGCCGTATCACCTACCATTTCCATTTCTTCTTCGTTATCGAAAAGCAAAGTATAATAACTTTGCCCCGTAAACAGAGAATCATGTTTCCAGTATCGCTCCTCAATTTTCTGGGGAGTGTCTACATTATAATACGGCAAAGGAAATACTGTCCGCTTGCGTTGCATAGCAGAATCGGAAGCATAATTGAAAATAAAATCATCAAACAACTCGTCACCTCCAGGTTCCTCTTCCTCCTCTTGCCAATCATTATTTTGCAACGTATCGGCCATTTCCGCATGGTGAGAAGCAGAATCCACCATACTGGTAATCGTAGAAAAGGGATTTATATTCGTCTTTTTGTTATTCATACACGAAACAAACAAAAACAAGAATACAAATCCCAAACAAATTTTTCTCATCATTCGTCGACCCTCACCGGTCATTTATTTAATTTAGCTTTTAACTTTTCAAGCATGTCGACCGTCATCCGCTCCAAATCATATTGAGGAGCCCAATCCCATTCCTGACGAGCACACGAATCATCCAAAGAATCAGGCCAGCTGTCAGCAATTGTCTGCTTCAACGGATCCACCTTGTACTCCATCACAAAGTCGGGTACATGCTTCTTGATCTCCGCATAAATAATTTCTGGCGAAAAACTCATTGAAGCGATGTTAAAAGCATTCCTATGCACCAAACGGGAAGGATCAGCCTCCATCAATGAAATGGCCGCATTAAGCGCATCGGGCATGTACATCATATCCATAAAAGTACCGGGCTTCAAAGGACAAACAAATTTCTCCCCCTTCACTGCCGAATAGTAAATGTCTACCGCATAGTCAGTCGTACCGCCCCCCGGAGGTGTCACATTGGAGATAATACCCGGAAAACGGACAGCACGCGTATCAACACCGTATTTAGTAAAATAGTAGTCACTCAACAGTTCGGTAGTCACCTTGGTAACGCCATACATCGTACGAGGACGCTGGATGGTATCTTGGGGCGTCTTGACATGTGGTGTTGTCTCGCCAAACGACCCGATGGAACTGGGAGTAAAGACCGCACAACCATATTCACGTGCTACTTCCAGCACATTCCACAAGCCATCAATACCAATCTTCCATGCCATAGCCGGACGACTTTCTGCAACCACAGACAAAAGAGCGGCCAAGTTATAAATCGTATCCACCTTGAACTGGCGTGCCACCACTTCGATAGATTGACGGTCTGTAACATCAGCAATAGCCGAAGGGCCCGATGCCTTCAATTCACCCTGAGGCATAGCGCTCGGAATATATCCCGCTATAACATGGTCATTACCATAACGTTTACGCAGTTCCAGCGTAAGTTCCGAACCGATCTGTCCGGTAGCTCCAATTACCAAAATATTTTTCATACGATTTATTAATAAGGATTTCGTTAGTATTGAAGTGCAAATATACGCAATTTTTTTTCATTTTTCTATCATTCTGCTCTTGTTTATTCCAATAAAAATGATGTCCTTTGTAGAAAATGTCTATCAGGACATATCACCTTAAAAATTATACTTATGTACGGTAAAATGCAAGACTATCTCAGCAAGACACTTGCTGAAATCAAAGATGCCGGTCTCTACAAAGAAGAACGGTTGATTGAAAGTGCCCAACAGGCTGCCATCCAGGTAAAAGGGAAAGAAGTACTGAACTTCTGCGCCAACAACTATCTTGGCTTGTCCAACCATCCGCGGTTGATTGCCGCTGCCAAGGAAATGATGGACCGACGTGGATATGGAATGTCGTCCGTTCGCTTCATTTGTGGAACACAAGACATTCACAAAGAACTGGAAGCAGCCATCTCCGACTACTTCCACACCGAGGATACCATCCTCTATGCCGCTTGTTTCGATGCCAATGGCGGCGTCTTTGAGCCTCTGTTCACCGAAGAAGACGCAATTATTTCCGACTCGCTGAACCATGCCTCCATCATCGATGGAGTTCGCCTCTGCAAAGCCAAACGCTACCGTTATGCAAACGCAGACATGGGAGAACTGGAGAAATGCCTGCAAGAAGCACAGGCACAACGTTTCCGCATCGTAGTGACCGACGGTGTATTCTCTATGGATGGGAACGTGGCCCCGATGGACAAGATCTGCGACCTGGCTGAAAAATATGATGCTCTGGTAATGGTAGACGAATCTCACTCTGCCGGCGTGGTAGGTGCAACGGGACATGGAGTAAGCGAGCTCTACAACACCTACGGACGTGTAGACATCTACACCGGCACGCTGGGAAAAGCCTTCGGAGGTGCCATGGGAGGTTTCACTACCGGACGTAAGGAAATCATCGACCTGCTCCGCCAACGCAGTCGTCCCTATCTGTTCTCCAACTCCGTAGCACCCGCTGTCATCGGAGCAAGTATCGAAGTGTTCAAGATGCTGAAAGAAAGCAATGCCTTGCACGACAAACTGGTCGAAAATGTAAACTACTTCCGCGACAAGATGACGGCAGCCGGCTTCGACATCAAGCCCACCCAAAGCGCCATCTGCGCCGTTATGCTCTACGATGCCAAACTCTCACAGATTTACGCTGCCCGCATGCAGGAAGAAGGCATCTATGTCACAGGCTTCTACTATCCTGTAGTTCCCAAAGGACAAGCACGCATCCGCGTACAGATTTCGGCCGGACACGAAAAAGAACATCTTGACAGATGCATCGCTGCCTTCATCAAGGTCGGTAAAGAACTGGGCGTGCTTAAATAATCCACCCACCTGCTTATGAACAATCCCGATAATTTCTATTGCCGCTCTGGCAATAGCGATTATCGGGATTTTCCATTGTTTCAAAACGACAAAAGCCACGACACTAAAAGCAGTATAAATACAAGTCACCTTACTTTTAGGTCTAACATTATTTCCATAAAGGCAAATGTTGTCAGGATATGATAATCAAATGTATGGCAGCATACAAGCCGCGTGCTTTTGCAACACGTACGGACAGATACAAACATAGCCGGGTGCCTCCATGAAGGAAGGTCGCCCGGCTATGATATTTCTATTTTACCTGTTCCTTATTGGCGCTCGCCCAACTTGGAATCTACCAGATAAATGCCGGCCGCACCTGCTTTCTTCAGCATCTCCACAATGCCGGAGGCAGTTGCCTCTTCTTCTACCTGTTCGCGTACAAAGCCCCACAAGAAATCCTGTGAAGCCTTGTCACGTTCGGCAGATGCCACATCTACCAATTCGTCAATCATCTTTGAAACACGGCATTCGTGTTCGTAAACCTGCTGGAAAACTTCCTGCGGCGTGCCGAACTCGGTGGGCACGACATCAATCTTGCCCAACACGGCCCTGCCCCCACGCTTCATCATGTAGGAAGCCATGGTGCAGGCATGTTCCTGCTCTTCAGCAGCCTGTTTCTTCAACCAGGAAGCCATACCGCTATATCCTTCTTTTTCCATATAGAAGGACATGGACAAATAAAGATAGGACGACCACATTTCTGCGGCAATCTGTCCATTAATCGCATTCTGCAATTTTTCTGTAATCATAAATATCTCCTTTCTAAATAAATTCGGACATGCCGAAATCAAAATAAATCATCTGAAGTATATCCCTGCGGCAACTCACGGCAATTATACCCCGAAGCCATGATTTCACCATAGGCTCCAGCAGAACGGATAGCCAGCAGGTCGCCCCGTTTCACTTTATTAAGATCGACCGCTTTGCCAAACACATCGGAAGACTCGCAAATGGGGCCTACCACATCATAAGTTTCGGGCTTCTCGTCCGAAGTAATGTTCTCAATCTTGTGATACGCCTGGTAGAGAGCGGGGCGAATCAAGTCTGTCATACCGGCATCTAAAATAGCAAATTGCTTATTGGTACCCTGCTTCACATACAAGACTTTGGAAATCAGTGAGCCGCACTGGCCAACTACCGAACGGCCAAGCTCAAAATGCAATGTCTGATAGGAACGAAGCTTCAGGCAATTGTCATACGTCTCAAAGTAGCCCTTAAAGTCTGGTATCGACTGGCGGTTAGGGTGCGCATAATCAATGCCCAGTCCTCCACCCACATTAATGTGTTCGATGCGGATTCCACACGAATCAAGTTTGTTCTGCAACTCGTTTACACGATTGCACAAGGCGGCAAAGTCTCCCATGTCAAGTATCTGGGAACCGATGTGGAAATGAAGGCCGATGAACTTCACGTTAGCCAGGTTGCCAGCCAGTTCAATCACCTTATCCATATCCTCCATACTGATACCAAACTTGTTTTCGGCCAGTCCGGTCGTAATATTGGCATGAGTATGTGCTCCCACATTCGGATTGATGCGGAAAGCCACATTCGCCACCTTGCCACGGGCGGCCGCCAGTTCATTGATGACCTCAAGCTCCGGAACAGATTCAACATTGAAACAGAATATGCCATAATCCAATCCCAGATTGATTTCCCAATCCGCCTTTCCCACACCGGCAAAGACAATCTTGCTCGCGGGGAAACCCGTCTTAATGGCTGCACGTATCTCTCCTCCACTCACACAATCAGCCCCCATGCCGCTCTCTCGGATAATGGTCAGCACTTTGGGATTGGCATTCGCCTTTACGGCATAATGCACCACATAATTCTCATATTTTGCCGCCTCCACACGTATGGTAGCAAGTGTATTGCGCAGCACTTCTGTATCGTAATAATAGAATGGCGTACGCAACTCGCGAAACTTGCCAACCGGAAAAACTCCTTTCATCTTCTTCCAAAACTTTAATATGAATCCGTCATTACTCCCTGACGGGAGTTCATTCTCACACCTCAAACGCAGGCTTTTTAAGCCTCTCTTTCCTTATATATACCCTTCATTATGCGTTGAAGAGTACATCGCTCAGCGATTGCAGAGCCGCTTTCTTGTCGCATTCACGGACAAGGAACGAAATGTTGTAATTACTTCCTCCGAACGAAATCATACGTACGGGAATGTCTCGCATAGCGTCCAAAGCTCTGGCTTCGAAACCAACATTCTCCCATTCCAAATCGCCCACCACACAGATGATACACATGTCGCGGTCTACTGTCACGGTACCATACTTCTTCAAGTCATCCAGGATTTCGTTCAGATGCTTGGTATTGTCTATCGAGACAGAAACGCCCACTTCTGAAGTACAAACCATGTCGATGGAAGTCTGGTAGCTTTCAAATATCTCGAACACCTTGCGCAAGAAGCCGTGAGCCAGCAACATGCGGCTGGACTTGATTTTAATGGCGGTGATGTTATCCTTGGCGGCAACAGCCTTGATGCGTCCTTTCTCCGTATCGTTGGAAATGAGCGTACCGGGAGCAGCCGGGTCCATCGTATTCAGCAAACGTACGGGGATATTGGCATATTTAGCCGGCTGGATACAAGTGGGATGCAGAATTTTTGCACCGAAATAAGCCAATTCGGCAGCCTCCTCAAAATGAAGATGACGTACGGGGGAGGTCTTGTCCACAATGCGGGGGTCGTTATTGTGCATACCGTCGATGTCGGTCCAAATCTGAATTTCGGAAGCATTGACTGCCGCACCAATCAGCGAAGCTGTATAGTCGCTACCGCCACGTTGCAGGTTGTCTATCTCACCGTAAGCATTGCGGCAAATGAAACCCTGCGTAATATAAATTTCTGCATCGGGATGCAGCTCGAGCTGAACCTGAAGTTTGTCCTTGATGTAAACGGGGTCTGGTTCTGCATTCTTGTCTGTACGCATAAAGTCCAAGGCAGGGAGCAGAACAGATTTAACGCCGCACTCCTGCAGGTAATAATTCATCATGGCGGTTGAAATCAATTCGCCCTGTGCCAACACCACTTTTTCCTCAAAGAGTGTAAACAAGTCTTTGGTATAAGAACGGATGTAGTCAAAATGGGACTTGATGAGTTCCAGCCCTTTCTGCTTATATTCCGGCGTTGCATAAAGTTCGTCAACATGCTGGCGGTATTTGCTCTCCAGCCGGTTGATAATTTCATTGGCACCTTCCGGATTCTTCTTGTACAAATAATCCGAAATTTCCACCAATGTGTTTGTGGTACCCGACATGGCAGAGAGAACCACAATCTTACATTCACCATCGGTAATCAACTTGGCCACTTCCTTCATTCTTTGGGCCGAACCTACTGAAGTACCTCCAAACTTTAAAACTTTCATTTTCGTTTCTGTATTAATTTAGTTTATAGTTAGCGGCCCGCCTTCTCCAGGTTTCGGGCCATCATTTATTTCCTCGTATAATTAGACCACACCAACATCTATCCGTCCATCCGCCACTTCGGCAATCCGATGGTCGGCACAACGATACACCTTCCCCGGATATTCACGGAGCAATTGCAGGTTATGTGTGGTCATAATAACCAAAGAACCGCTGTCGCTGATATCGTGCAACAGTTCCGTGATACCACGCCCCGTCTCGACATCCAAATTGCCTGTCGGTTCGTCGGCCAAAATCACTTGCGGAGAATTCAGCATGGCGCGCGCTATCACAATACGCTGCTGCTCACCACCCGACAATTCATTAGGCAACTTGTAGCCTTTGTTGCTCATCCCCACCATGCCCAGCACTTCTTCTATCCGGTCAGCTATTTCGCCCCTGTTTTTCCACCCCGTGGCCCTGAGCACAAACTCAAGGTTACTGTTCACCGTACGATCCGTCAGCAGCTGGAAGTCTTGAAAAACGATTCCCATCCTGCGACGCAACTGAGGCAAAGACTTGCGTTTCAAGCGAAACATGTCATATCCCAGTACTACCGCCTCACCTCCGGCCACTTCCAGCTCACCATAAAAAGTCTTCATCAGGGAGGTCTTTCCAGACCCCACCTTTCCTATCAGGTAAACAAATTCACCTTTGTGAAGATTCATATTGACATCTTCGAGCACACACAACTCCTGCTGACGTACCGTCACATTCTTATATTGTATCAACGCTTCTTCCATTGTGGCATACAGGGGTGAAAAGAAAGGTCAATGCTTCTTCCAGGTTGCACTATGGCGTTCTTGCAACTCCCGTGCCAAGTCCTCAATACGGTAACCTTTAGACGTCAGCAGTACAATCAGATGATACAGCAAATCGGCTCCTTCATAAATCAGACGTTCATCCGTTCCGTTACATGCCTCTATCACAGTCTCCACAGCTTCCTCACCCACTTTCTGTGCCATTTTATTCACTCCGGAGCGGAAAAGGCTTGTGGTATAAGAATTCTCGGGCATCTCGGCATGGCGTTTGTCTATGAAGTCCTGTAATAACTTCAAGAACATCACCGGTTCCTCGTTCTTCTCACCCCAACAAGTATCAGTGCCCTTGTGGCACACGGGACCGACCGGATGCACCTGTACCAGCAAAGTGTCACAATCACAATCCTCCTTCATGGACACAACATGCAGGAAATTTCCACTTTCTTCGCCCTTGGTCCACAGACGGTTCTTGGTGCGGCTGAAAAATGTCACCTTTCCCGTCTCCAATGTCTTTTCGTAGGCCTCCTTATTCATGAAGCCCAACATCAGCACTTTGGCTGTATCTGCATCCTGTATGATTGCCGGAACCAGTCCGTTCATCTTTTCAAAATCCAAAGTCATCTTTGTTCTATATATTTATTTATAACCTTACACAGACTTTATGAAGTCAGATTGTGCGCATGGGGATTCCATGGCCGCAAAGATACAATTTTAAATCGGGAATTTTAATTTCTCCGAAATGAAAAACGCTGGCCGCCAAAGCGGCATCCACTTTTCCCTGCAAAAAGACATCACGGAAGTGCTCCTTGGCCCCCGCTCCGCCCGATGCAATGACCGGGATGGACAAACCTCCCGCCAAAGCTGACAAAGCCTCATTGGCATAACCAGTCTTCACACCATCATGATTCATGCTTGTAAACAACACTTCACCCGCTCCGCGCTCCTGTGCCTCATGAGTCCACGCAAACAGTTCCTTGTCTGTCTCCACACGGCCGCCATTCAGATAACACCACCAGCCTTTCTCTGTCTGCTTAGCATCTACAGCCAGCACGCACACCTGCGACCCGTAGTGTTTGGCTATCTCATCTATCAGTTCCGGACGGCGTATGGCCGCAGAATTGATGGAGATTTTATCCGCGCCGGCTTCCAGCAAGCGGTCTACATCGCTCAGTTCATGGATGCCGCCCCCCACCGTAAAGGGAATACTGATGTTGGCGGCAATGCGCTTCACCAGATCCGCAAAAGTCTTGCGTCCCTCGAAACTGGCCGTTATGTCCAGGAACACCAGCTCGTCAGCCCCCTGTTCGCTATAAGCTCGGGCTAATTCCACCGGATCACCCGCATGACGCAGATTTACAAAATTTGTCCCTTTCACTGTTTGTCCGTCTTTGATGTCAAGACAGGGTATGATTCTTTTCGCTAACACTTGACTACAATTTAGTTCGTTGATACCTAACAAAAACAAATGCCGCTACCGGAGTCTGTGCTCCAGCTCTTCCAAACTGATGCGCCCTTCATAAAGCGCCTTGCCAAAAATAACGGCCGGCACACCGGCTTCCTCCAAAGCGGCAATATCATTCATCCCGCTAACACCTCCGCTGGCTATCAGATAGAGGTCGGGATGTTTCTCCAGAATCCGGCCGTACAACGCCAGCGAAGGACCTTGCAGCATACCGTCGCAACCAATATCGGTACAGATGACCTTTCTGACCCCCTGCTCCGTATAGTTTTGCAGAAAAGGGAAAAGCTCTTGTCCGCTATCCTGTTTCCAACCATTCACAGCTATCTTGTCCTCCTTCACGTCAGCCCCCAGAATAATCCGCTCCGGTCCATACACCTGGAGCCAATGGCAAAACAGGTCGGGATTCTTCACGGCAATACTCCCTCCCGTCACCATCTGAGCCCCGTTTTCAAAGGCTATCCGCAAATCATCATCGCTCTTCACCCCTCCTCCAAAATCAATGACCAGCGAAGTGGCCGAAGCTATCTGCTCCAAGACTCGATAATTCACAATGTGGTGGGTAGCCGCGCCGTCCAGGTCTACCAAATGCAGGCGACGGATACCATGCCCCTCCAGTTCTTTGGCCACTTCCACGGGATTCTCGTTATAAACCTTCTTGCTATCATAGTCTCCGCGGGAAAGGCGCACACACTTCCCCTCAATAATGTCAATGGCAGGAATCAGTTCTATCATACAGTTCTCATTCTGTTATCAGGGTTATTTTATTTCCAAAAAGTTTCTCAGAATACGCTCGCCTACTCCTCCACTTTTTTCAGGATGAAACTGAGTAGCGTAATAATTTCCTTTGTGCAAGGCGGCACTGAAAGGCTGTATGTAGTCCGTCACCGCAGCCGTACACTCATTGACAGGCACATAGTAGCTGTGCACGAAATAAACATACTCCCCACCTTTGAAACCATCAAACAAACAGCTATTCACCTGCCCGAGGGTGTTCCAGCCCATGTGGGGCACCTTGTCTTCGTGTCGTTGCGAGACAAAACGTTTCACGTCTACATCAAAAATGCCCAGACAATCCACATCACCCTCTTCAGAATGACGGCACATCAACTGCATTCCCAAACAAATGCCCAGCACCGGTTGCTTCAAGTCCATAATCAGGTGGTCCAAGCCCGAAGCCTGCAGATGTCTCATCGTGGTTTCAGCCTCGCCTACACCCGGAAAGATGACCCTGTCCGCAGCACGAAGCACCGCCTCGTCCGCCGTAATCACTGGCTCTACGCCCAAACGGCGCAAGGCATAATCTACCGAACGGATATTACCCGCATTATACTTCACAATAGCTACTTTCACTTTCTTATATCAATTATTAAAGTTTCGCATTCATGAAATCCCAAGCCAATTATCCACTAAATGATTTCCAAAATCCACAATCTATATTCCACACTCGCTGTCTCGCTGGTTCAACTGAATATCACCGTCTTATTCTTATACGCCAGCACTTTGCGTTCAATGTGCTTCTGCACCGCACGCGACAGGACTATCTTCTCCAAGTCCTTACCCTTGTTAATCAAATCAGTCACGGTGTCCTTGTGCGTGATACGAACCACATCCTGCTCAATGATGGGACCGGCGTCCAGTTCTGTTGTCACATAGTGGCTGGTGGCACCGATAATTTTCACCCCACGCTGAAAAGCCGCATGATAAGGCTTGGCTCCCACGAATGCCGGCAAGAACGAGTGGTGTATATTAATGATACGGTTAGGGAAAGCGTTAATCATCTGCTCAGACACCACCTGCATATAGCGCGCCAGTACAATGAAATTTACCCTGTGCTCGGCCAGCAGCTCCAGTTCTTTCTTTTCCTGCTCTTCCTTTGTTTCCTTCGTAATGGGGAACAGATAGAAAGGTATCCCAAAGCGCTCGGCCACATGCTGCAAGTCTGGATGATTGCTGATGATAAGGGGAATTTCCACATTCCACTCACCTGCTGTATAGCGCGCCAGCAAATCGAACAGACAATGCGACATTTTGGAAACGAATATCGCCATCCTCGGCTTGTGGTCTGAAAAATAGAGCCGGAAACTCATGCCATACTTCTGCGCATACAGAGTGGCAAAATAATCCTCAATTTTCTCTTGTGGAACCAGGAAATGCTCCAGCTCCCATTCTATCCGCATAAAAAATATATCCTCCACATGGTCTACATACTGGTCCAGGTAGACTATGTTTCCTTTGTTTTCAGTAATGAAGCCGGTTACTTCGGCAAGAATACCCGGCCTGTCAGGACAATGCAGCAACAATTTAGCAGTTTTCATTCATATTTTCCATTTAGGGCTGGCTCTGCAAACACAAAGCATTGCCATTTACAATCCCAGATTACAACATTCTTTAATTAAGGCTGCAAAAATAACGATTTACTGCAAATCGACGAACTTTTCGAGCAGAAAGTTTACTTCCACCTTAAAAACGTTTCGTTCTCTTCATTTCGGGCAACGCCATACGCAGCCAGACTCACTGAATAGAACATCCCCAAAGACACTGCGACATTCCTCACACAACATACTGATAATGAAGCGACAGTAAAAAACAGGCAAAAAAAGTAGAAAAAAAAACGCCGATAGTTCTTGCCAATTCAAAAAAAACATCTACCTTTGCAACCGCAATCGAGAGAGATAGCAACGAAACAACAAATGGTGCGGTAGTTCAGCCTGGTTAGAATACATGCCTGTCACGCATGGGGTCGCAAAGCCTTGATTTTCAGAAAAAATCAAGGCTTTATTTTTTTGACCAGACGAAAGTCATGTGAAAATACAAGCCCATCACACAATACGCAAAACGCCCGTCTTCATTAACACACGCATCAGCCTACCCCTCCCCACTGGAAATCAAAAGAAAAAATACGGATGCCAACTTAATGTCACAAAGCACGCATCGACAACCAACAGGACCAGATTTACCGTTATTTACACGCACCACCAAGCCGCAAAACCGACTTTCAGTTCTCAATCAACCGCCTTCACCCAATACCCGTTCCCGTACCTCGTATGCACCCTGCGGCCCAGCTGCGCCAGCAGGCGGGCAAAGGACGTACAGGTACAGTCCTTCAGGGCGGAGGGATTCTTG
>NZ_CASFWU010000006.1:0-817 GCF_949298305.1 uncultured Bacteroides sp.
CAGACACATGTCGCTATAGGGAATACCCGTATAACAGGAAAACAGGAACATATCTCTCACATGATAAAGAATCTGATCATGGAGAGGTGTTGTCATAATTCTATTCAATTCTTCAGAAGTGAGATATTTCTGTTCCGGTTTCGGATGTACCGGTTCATATCCGACAAACGGGAATACTGTTATTATACCATCCGCGATGGCTTCTCCGACAATTGTTTTCAGTTGCACGGTAAGATTGACTATTGTACCTGAAGCCAGACAACATTCCGTACGCAGATGCAAGTCATATTTTTCAATGAAGGAACGGTCCAATGCGGCAAAAGGGATATCTGACAGCTTATATTGCACCTGTAAAAAACGTACCAGATGATTGTAGGAATTGCGGTAAGCCCTCAATGTCTTTTCCGTACGATTGATCCCAACACGTTTCTCGAAATTTCTAATAAAAAGTCTGAAATAGCTTAACAGGGTTTCCTGTTCCGAAGCCATACCCAGAAGTTGATGCTTCACATCCTCAGCTGTTACCGACTCACGGATTACGGATTGTTCCGCATAGATGCTAAGTGCAGCCGCACGTATTTCATCCAGTCTGTTGTTGATTTCCCTGGCCGCTACACTTTTCCCACACGCCCGTCCGGACGACCATAATGACTGTGACACACGAAGCTTGACACTGAATGCTGTTTCAGAGTGCTTGCCGACAATAAGCCGCGCCATTACGGGACAGTTTCCCCTGGCATCCGCCTCGCTCTTTTTAAGGTAGAACGAAACCTTTACATCTGTCTGATTCATAATCTGTTCCATTGTTTGCAAAATT
>NZ_CASFWU010000006.1:831-97415 GCF_949298305.1 uncultured Bacteroides sp.
TTCCGGAACCTATATTTTTCATATCTCAAAAAAAATAAGTACCTTCGCTAAGCCAAAATGATGAAACTGCGTTCTTTACGGTCGGAGCAGAAAGGATTTCCAAACAACTCCATACAACAGGAATGGGCAACGGATAGGTAGCAATTTTTCTGCTTAACTATTCAAAAAACGGCTTCAAGGCACACATTTACGAATGCGGAATAATGCTACGTATCTCCCTGAAAGCCCAATAGTTTACATTATTCTTCCTAAATCCATCCAAAATCGGGCGAGTTTATTTATATTTGTCCCCATAATCATTCAAAAGACTATGAGAATCCTATTTGTTGTATCCTATATTCTTCTTTTATTACTGACCAGCCACTTGTGCCACGCACAAGAAGGCAGACTGCTGACGGTGGACAAGGAGCTGTCGAGCAGCATGATAAACAGTGTCTACCAGGATAATGAAGGAATCATCTGGATAGCAACCGAAGACGGACTGAACAGATACGACGGAGCCAAATTTACCGTATTCAAGCATGTACCCGGCGAAGAACACTCCTTATTGAACAACTACACACGCACTCTGTTTGAAGACGGTCAGGAGCACTTCCTCATCGGCACATTGAGCGGAATGCAGAACTACGACCGCGACACCGGTATCTTTACAAACATACCGATGATACTGAGCAACGGCAATACCATGGGTGCCAATGTATCCTCCATCATCAAGCGTAAAAGCGGAGAAATACTCATCGGGACGTCCGGACATGGCATCTTCTCCCTGCACATGGAAGGAGATTCCTGCCTGGCCAGACAACTGCCGGACCTTCTTCCGAGTTTCCTCATTGCACAGCTGTACGAAGATACGGACGGTACGCTTTGGGCTATTACCACAGACAAAGGCATTTATCGCATAGATACCGACCACCGGGTCAAGAATTACCCTGACGACGTAATCTGGCCCTCGTGCATCTGCGAAGACAACAAAGGCAACATCTACATAGGAAGCATGAAAAACGGTTTGTACAGATATGACAATGCCCATGACAAATTCATTCGGATTGTCTACCCGCCCCTGCCGGACATGCCCATAAAGACCTTGTTGCCGACCCCCAAAAACGAAATCTATATAGGAACAGACGGGAATGGAATGAAAATCTTCCATATAGACACACAACACATCGGAGAGGGCGACATCAACGTCAACAACTTCAACTTTGACAAGGCCAAGGTACATTCCATTCTGAAAGACCGGCAGGGTAACACTTGGTTAGGCCTGTTCCAGAAAGGAGTGATGATAATCCCGGCCGTCACCAATGGATTCGGATATATCGGATACAAATCATCCAACCACAACGTAATAGGTCCGAGCTGTATCATGTCTGTACATAAGACACACGACGGAACCTTATGGGTAGGTACAGACAACGACGGACTATACGGCATCGCACCCAACAAGACTCTTAAAAAACACTTCACACAAGGCAAAGACGTGGCACACACCGTTTCCTCTACCATCATGAGCATCTATGAGGATACAGACCACAACTTGTGGATTGGTTCCTACCGTGACGGACTGGCCAAATTAGACCCGCAGAACGGCCGTTGTGAATACATCCCGCTACCCGCCTCGGACAGCGAAAATGCACAAAGCATTTACAGCATAACGGAAGACCGGCACAAACGGCTGTGGATAGGTGTCATGGGGTCCGGACTTTACTTCATGGATATACGAACAGGAAAAATTACCAGTATGCCCACTCCCAAAAGCGGACTTGAATATCGGACACAAGGGAATATCCTCCACAACCGCTGGATTAACTGTCTACTGTGTACACGCAATGAGAAACTATACATCGGAACATACGACGGACTGGGATGCCTGGACATTCCGACCATGAACTTTGTTTCTACTTACAACATCAACCGCCTGCTGCCCGGAGAAGTCGTCTATGCACTTTATGAAGACGCAGACGGTGAAATCTGGGTGGGAACCACACAAGGCCTGAAAAGCCTGAATCCAACCACCGGTGACATACGCAGCTATACCATGACAGAAGGGCTGCCCAACAATTCCATCTCCGCCATCAAAGGTGATGCCAACGGCAACTTGTGGATCAGTACAAACTTCGGTCTCTCCCGCTTCAACAAGCAGACGCAAACCTTCGTCAACTTCTACGCAGGCGACGGACTGCAAGGCAACGAATTCAGTAAAGGAGCCGCCTTTGCCGAAGCCAACGGAGAGATAATCTTCGGAGGTACAGGGGGAGTGACTTATTTCAACCCCCAACGAATCTTCAGCTTTAACAAGAACCCTGAAATTCGGATTGCCGGCTTTTACATACATGGCAAACAAGTACGTCTGGGGATGAAGTCTGGCGGAAAAGAGATTGTTACCACCTCTGTGCAAAATGCACGTAAGTTCCACCTTTCTTATAAGGACAATTCGCTCAGCATTGAATTCTCAGCCATGGAGTTCTGCAGCCCAGAACGTATCACCTATTCCTATGCCTTCAACAACAACAATTGGATTAACCTGCAACCAGGAGTCAACCGGGTATCTTTCAGCGACCTGGCTCCCGGAACATACCGCTTCCGCGTAAGGGCCAAAGATTATAACTCCTACTCCGAAATCAAGGAACTGACAATTCTTATCTCACCACCTTGGTATGCTTCCTGGTGGGCAAAAATAGGATACATCCTGATAGCCGGCATCATCATCGGACTGATACTGCAACAAATCCGCCAACGCTACCGGGCACGGCAAAAAATGCTTGAGCACATCCATGCCGAACAGATGAACGAAGCCAAACTTCAGTTCTTTATCAACATCTCTCACGAGATACGCACCCCGATGTCGCTCATCATCAGTCCCCTACAAAAACTGATGTCTACAGATACCAACAGCGAACGCCAGCATACGTACGCCACTATCTACCGCAATGCCGAACGTATTTTGGATTTAGTAAACCAGCTTATGGACATCCGCAAGATTGACAAGGGACAAATGCGTCTGAAGTTTCAGGAGATGGACATGGTGGCATTCATACGCGATTTGTGCTATACCTTCGAATACCAGGCCAACACCAAACACATCGAATTGAAATTTGAGCCGGAGATGAAAGAACTGATGGTATGGATAGACCCTAAAAACTTTGACAAGGTAATCATGAATCTTCTGTCCAATGCCTTTAAATTCACTCCGGAAAATGGACATATCCAAATCAGCCTGAGTACAGGAAATAATCCGGAAGCCTCGGAAAAGGCCTTACGCAAATATGTAGAAATAGTGATTGCAGATGATGGAATCGGCATTGACGAAAAGGAAATGGAACGTATCTTTGACCGTTTTTACCAAATAAGAAACAGCCAGAACAATATCAATACAGGCACAGGCATCGGACTGCATCTAAGCCGTTCGCTGGTAAAACTGCACTATGGCACCATAAAAGCCGCAAACAATCTACAGGGTTCAGGATGTCATTTCACGATACGCCTGCCACTTGGCAAAGGACATCTGACTGCAGACGAAATCGAGGAAAAGGCCACCGAAACGAAAGCTCCGGTGCATATTGCCACAGTCATTCCAGAACAACCGATGGCAGAAGAGGAAGAAAAAATACGTGCCAAAACCAGGCGACGCATCCTGATTGTGGAAGACGATGAAGAAATACGCCGTTATATCAGTCACGAACTGGGCAGAGACTTCTATATCCAGGAATGTGCCAACGGCAAGGAAGCATTAGCCATCATTCTGCAAAAAGCGCCCGATTTGATTATCAGTGACATCATGATGCCGGAAATGGATGGTCTCACCCTCTGCCAGAAAGTCAAGCAAAACATCACCATCAACCACATCCCCATCATCCTGCTAACAGCCAAGAGCCGGGAAGAGGACAATCTGGAAGGACTCAACATGGGAGCCGACGCCTACATCGTCAAGCCTTTCAGCATCGAGATATTGCGCAAGACGGCCATAAACCTTATCAAGAGCCGCGACATGCTGAAAAACACATACAGCGGCAATCAGGAACAGGAAGAAAGGGTACAGAAACTGGAAGCCGAATCTCCGGACGAAAGATTACTGAACCGGGTGATGAAAGTCATCAACGACAACATAGGCAACGTCAACCTGAATGTGGAAATGATTGCAGCAGAAGTGGGCATCAGTCGGGTACACCTCCATCGGAAGCTGAAAGAACTGACCAACCAGTCCACCCGCGACCTGATACGGAACGTACGTCTGAAGCAAGCAGCCTCCTTGTTAGCCGGCAAGCACCACAGCATTACAGAAGTAGCCTCACTGACAGGATTCGCCAACACAGCCTACTTCTCAACTGCTTTCAAGGACTTGTACGGCATATCGCCTACAGCATACATGGAACAAAATTTAGGTTCGAATTCAGAGTCTGAAAAGACGACAGGAGCCGGACCGAAATGAAAAGAAGATGGGAAACTCACACTTCACACCTTTACGTAAGAAAGGATAAAGAACGCAGACAGATTCACGGTTAATCATCAGGCACGGAATTTTCATGAATATGCCAATGTACTCCATTGGATTATCTGTGAAAGTTCCGTGCCTGAATTTAAGATATTGTCAACACCCGCAATCCCGGTTACCAGTCATCTGTCCTGAAAGGAGAAGCCAACAGCCCTTCTTTATTACACAGATTGGCATCCTCCGGATTATTACTCCAAGCATATCTGACGGCCACCGGATGGGCAACCTCCTTGCTGCTTACAACCACTTTACCGTTTCTGATGACAGCATCGGCCCATACAAACTTCCGGTCTTCACCGGCAATGGCAAAGTGAGCCAACTTCTTTCCTTTGCAGACAAGTCCGCCACCTTTTTCCGTAAAAGTCAAAATAATCCGGTTGCCTTCTATTTTCATACTCTCATACCGCGGTCCCGAACTTACGACTTTCTCGCCATACACAATATCTCTGGCTCCCAAGAACAACCGTTGGGCCACAGCTTTCTTGTTCAAAGGATGGATGTCATTCCACTCACCTACATCATACGTCACAGCCAAAGCTGTATGCGGTACTTCTTTAGCCACCTTGAACTGGGCTTCACGAATCCGCGCCCAACCACTGTCAGAAGGCTTCGCGCTTTTCTCCATAAAATTAGGCAATTGCACCAACAAGAACGGAAGCTCCGGTTTGTTCCACAACTCTCTCCAATTCTCAATAAGCGCCTTCAAATAAAATTCATACCGCTGGGGTTGTCCGGCATTACTCTCTCCCTGATACCAGATTGCTCCTTTCACCCGATAGTCACGAAGAGGATAAATCATGCCATTATAGAGTCCCGATCCCGCACTTCGCAGGTTTTTCAGCCGTTCGGTATATTTCCGCACATCGTTCAAGTCCAAACCGACTTTGTATTTCCATTCACCCGTCAGGTTTACTTCCGCAGCGTCACCCACAATCTTATACGGCTTGTCCGCCACAAAACCGCCGTTACCTCCATTGGAAGTTAATTTTACGGCAATCGTATTCTTTCCCTTACACAGCACTCCTGCCGGTATCTGATACTTTCGCGGCGGATAAGTATAGGAAGTCGTACCGACAAAAGTTCCGTTTACAAAGACTGAATCGCTGTCTATCAGAGTTCCCATGTAAAGTTTGGCATGTCTTCCCACCATTGCATCCGGCAGTACAAAGTCTTTTCGATACCAGACAACCCCACGGGCACGGATGCTATTTTCTCTCCATTGCCCCGGAACCACCGTCGTTTGCCAGTCGGAGTCATCCCAATCCTTCAAGTTCCATTGGCCGACACCTTTGTCACGTTTTGCCAAGGCCATGCTGTCCAAAGCATTCTTATCCAACAACAAATCCGGGAACGACTTCAAATGTTCCTGACTAATCCAGCTTTCTATGGCCGAACCGCCCAGACTGGAGACCAGCATACCTACCGGGACTTGATATTTATTGTATGCCTCCTGTGCAAAGAAATAAGCCAAAGCCGTCCAGTTCATCACATCAGATGCTATGCCGGAATGCCACCCGGCCGATCCTGCGATTTCATCCTTCACTTCCTCCACAGAATTTTGTGTCGGAACCTTGTAATGGCGGATCATGTGATTGTTTGACACATTAATCTCTGGAAACATATCAGTCAGCCGGCTGATAGGAGTCTCTTGATTGGATTGCCCGGAACAAAGCCAGACATCTCCTACCAAAATATCTCTTATCACGATTTCATTGACCTCCATTATAAAAGGTCCACCCGCCTTCTGCGCAGGCAAGAGCACCGACCATTTACCGTCCTGACCGGCTTCCGTCTCGTAGTAAGCGCCACGAAAACGCACAGTGACCTTTTCGTCCGGAGAGGACCAGCCCCAAATTTTCAATTCCGTATCACGCTGCAATACCATACGGTCACTAATCAATCGGGGAAGACGGACCTTGGCTGCCAAAGGTTCCAGCAGCAATATCATCATTCCAAACATGAATAGCAACCGCAAACAACAATACACATTTTTCTTCATTTCTTCCTCAACTTTAAAAACCATCATTCATCCATAGATATCCGCAAAATGACATTTATAAATGGGCTACAAACTGAGGGCCCTGAGATACAGCAGAAGACTGTCTTTTCTTCAATGGCCCGCAACTTGTAGCCCAGTATAAAAGAAAGTAGCCTAATGAAAGCACACCCTTCTTTTACTCTTATTGATTTGCGCGTCTTACCTCATAAACTTTTCCAGCTTCGGTCTGTATGTCGTACTCATACGTACGATACAATACAGGCTGCTGCGGAGATTGAAGTTCTTTGGAAACTACCGGTCCACTCGTCAAAACAGCCGGAGCATAAAGCATGTTAGGACAGGGTCCTTCGGCAGGCTTCAAGCCTTCACCTTCCAGCGGCACATACGAACGGATGCGCAGCACGCCGCCAATACGCGAAGTGATGCTGGCGTGATTCAACTGTGCACCATCCCACTTCATGTCCACCACGAAACCGCCACGGGCCACCAGGCCTTTCACCTCTCCCTTTGCCCAGGCTTCAGGCAGGGCAGGCAGCAAGTGCACTGCTCCGTCATGGCTTTGCAGCAACATTTCGGCCACACCGGCTGTATAGCCGAAGTTACCGTCAATCTGGAAAGGCGGATGGGCATCGAACAAGTTCGGATAAGTGCGTCCATCGGGATATTCCCGCACACGGTCATCACCCGGCAGCAGGCGGAGCATGTTGCGGATGATGTTGTATGCGTGATTGCCATCGAGCATACGTGCCCAGAAATTAATCTTCCAGCCAATGCTCCAACCCGTAGCCATGTCACCACGCTGCAACAACGTATTGCGGGCAGCCTGGAACAGTAGCGGAGTCTGCGACGGGGTTATCTGATTGCTGGGATAAAGGCCGTAGAGGTGGGAAATGTGGCGATGTTCGTCTTTGGGGTCGTCAGCATCCACCAGCCATTCCTGCAACTGGTTGTACCGTCCTATCTGCATGGGGGGCAGCTTGACGAGCGCCTGTTCCAGCGAATCGGAATAGGCTTTGCCGTCCGTGCCGGGATTCAGCACACGGGTGGCCAGCATGGTATTGTACAAGGCATCGAAGGCAATCTGGTTGTCCATGGTACAACCGGCCGTAATGGTGGTTCCTGTGCCAAAATAGCCGTGCTCGGGCGACATGGAAGGTACTGTCACCAGCCAGCCGAACTTGGGATGCTTCACCAGATGGCTGAGATAGAAATCGGCCGTTCCCTTCAGCACGGGATAGTATTGTTGCAGGAAATCACGGTCACCTGTGAAGAGATAATGCTGCCAGATGTGCTGAGCCAACCAGGCACCGCCATTGGGCCACATGCCGTAAAAGGCACCGTCCACCGGACCGCAAGCCCGCCAGATGTCGGTATTGTGATGCGTCACCCAGCCCTTGGCACCATAGAGTGTCTTGGCTGTTTCCTGCCCGCTCACAGCCAGTTCGGTCAACATACGGAAGAGCGGTTCGTGGGTTTCGCTCAGATTGGTCACCTCAGCCGGCCAATAATTCATTTCCGCATTGATATTGACCGTATACTTGCTGTCCCAGGGTGCATTCATGCTCTGGTTCCAGATGCCCTGCAGATTGGCCGGCTGTCCACCCGGCTGGGAAGAAGAAATCAGCAGATAGCGGCCATATTGGAAAAGCAATGCCACCAGATTCTGGTCGTCACTATTGTTGAAGTTGCGGACACGTTCATCGGTTTCGGCCTTCGAAGCAGCCGTTGCCGGCAACGAAAGAGACACACGGCCAAACTGCTCCTGATAAGCAGCCTCATGAGTTGCCAACGCATTGGCATACGGCACTTTGACCGCTTTCTTCAAAGCATCCGCAGCCCGCTTGGAAGCATTGCCGCTCACATCCCGGAAATTGACGAAGTTGGTAGCTGCCGAAATATACAAGGTAGCCTCCGTGGCATTCTGTACAGCCAGTTGCTCTCCTTCCTTCTTCAGTTTACCGTCGGTCTTCACCTGAATCTGGCATTCGGCATTCAGAGCCGCCGGAATACCTTCCTGTTCCACCCCTTTGCAACGCATCACCAGCTTGTTTCCCTTGACCGCCACATCCGATTCCAACGGACATTGATAGCCCAACGAGAAGTTCAAAGCCTTCTCTTGGTCGGCCTCCACGTGCAGGATGATGACATTGTCCGCAAATGAAGAGAAAGCCGTGCGCTTGTAAGTCACGCCATCCACTTCATAACGCACCGTAGCGGTGGCGTTCTCCAGATTGAGGTCGCGGTAGTAGTTAACCGGCTGTTCATGCCCCGGGAAGTTCAGGAACAGACTGCCCAAAGTCAGGTAGCGCATTCCATTCTGGGGAGTATTGAAGTTTTCGTCTATCAGTTTCTGGGCTTCACGATACTTGTTCTGAAAGATAAGTTCACGGATTTGAGGCAACGCCTTGAGTCCGTTGGGATTGTTATTGTTATAGGGGCCTCCTGCCCAAAAAGTCTCTTCGTTCAGTTGCAGTTCCTCACGGCCGGTACCCCCATACACCATAGCACCCAGACGGGAGTTTCCCAACGGAAGAGCTTCCGTCCAACTTTGTGCAGGGTGGGTGTACCACAACTTCATCCGCTGCACGGCCTGCTCGTCGCGCAACATGTCATAGCCCAACAGTTCCAACATTTTGGCGGCATATCTTGCACCCAAAATGCGGTAGCCTTCGGCCGTGAAATGCAAGTTGTCCTGTCCGGCCGGACAGCCAGACGAAGGAATGACGTGTGCCGTGGGAATGACCTGGGGAAGCGTGTTGATAATTTCATTCATGCTTGCACATACGCCTTTCTGATCGGCATTTACCACCTCGCCCGATAGCAGAGGAACGTCTTCGGCCTTCAGGTTCAGGTCTGCCAGCAGGTTCTCATACACGCCTTTCACCTTCTGCGGCCATTCCTTATCGCCCGTGTTCGACTCTCCCTGATGCAGCAGGATACCCTTGATGACTCCCTGCTTCTGTGCCTGACGCGCCAGGTCCACCAACCAGCCGTAAGGATTGTTATCGTAAGCCTTGACGGTATTCTTCAACCAGTCTGGCTGGGAAGCGATGTGTTCCTTGTAATTCTCCTTGTCGAACAGTTCTATCCGACAACCGCCCACAGCCACATTGATGACTCCGACCCGGATGCGGGAAGGCAGATTGGCCACCATCGTACGGCCAAAGTAGTCGGCAGGTGTCAGGCCGGTATTGCAACGCGCCAACGGCGGAACAGCTGTGTACCATTGACCCTTGACCCTACCCTTTTCAGGACAATCAACAGCCGCCATCATCAGGAAACGGCTGTCAACATTGCAAGTGTCCTGCGGTTCTATTTTCGCGTTACCTTCCATGTTGGACTGCCCCAAGCAGAGGTAGATATGGAAGTCTTTGTCTTGTGCAGACATGGCAATGCCCACCAGCAGCAGGCATGCCAATAAAAAACTCTTTTTCATGGCATACTTCATAAAAGGAAAATGAAGAACGGAGCATTAACTCTCCATTCCTCATTTTCAGTTATCAATTCTGTTTAAACATTCTCGTCACAAACGGCAGGCACTGGTAGAGCGCCGAGTGCCAATACTCCCAATCATGGCCACCGTCGCGCACACGGAACTGGCAGGGAATGCCGGCACGGCGCATGGCCTGGAAAAATTCGATATTACGGTCCAGCAGGAAATCATCGTCGCCGCAGTCCACATACCAGGCTACTGTACGCAGCTGCGCCTTGCGGGCCTCGTCGGCCTGGGCTACATAGTCCACACAACTGTTCTCGATGACAGAACGTGTCAGGATGGCCAGCTTGCCGTTGGGGTCGTCAAAGCGGGCAGCTCCCTGTTCGGGGATGCTCATCAGGGCACTCATGGCGTAAACGGCACAGAACATGTCCGTGTGACGCTGTCCGTAGCACGTTGCGCCACCGCCGCCCATTGACAGTCCGGCTACGGCACGATGCTGCTTGTCGCCTATCACGCGGTATTTCTTCTCGATAAAGGGCAGGAACTCGGTATAGAAAAAAGTCTCGTACTTCCAGCCGGGCATGTCGAAGTAACCGTTCTGGTAAACGTTCGGGTCGCCACCGCCGGCATCGGGACTGACAATAATCATTTCGCAAGCCTCACCGCTGGCCGTCAGACGGTCCATCACGTCTTTCACGTGTCCGCGCGAAGTCCACACGGAATTGTTCTCCCACATGCCATGCAGCAGATAGAGTATCGGATATTGCCGGTTTTTGTCCACATCAAAACTCTGCGGCAGAAAAATAGTATAGGCGCGTTTGGCATTCAGCACCTTACTCTCAATGGTGTCTGTCAGGACACGACTTTGCGGAAATCCCTGTGCAGCAAGCTGACACGCCGCACAGAAAACTCCCAAAAACAAAATCAATAATTTCTTCATAGGTCTTATCAATTAAAAATTAAAAGTTAAAAGTCAAAGGCTAAAAGAAGAGGAGATTAACGTTCTGTGTCTTCCATACTCCGTTTCTGAAAGTTCTCCGTTCTCCTCCCACTTCCAATTGTCAGCTTTTAACTTCCAATGTTTTCAATTCTCCATTATCACAGCTCCGCCATTGTTGGGAATCACCAACTGTACTTCCTGTTTCTTGTTGATACGAACCGTCTTCACACCACCTTCCAGGTTCTTGTCATCGCTGTATAAGCTGACTTCCCTGTCGGGGGCCAACATGGGCAGCTTCACCTTCACCTTCAGCGTCTCGGCTTGGGCATTGACAGCAGCCACGTACCATTTGTCGGCGTGACGGCGGGCCAGGATGACATAACGTCCCGGATAGCCGTCGATGAACTTCACCTCGTCCCAGGTAGTGGGCACCTGCTTCATGAACTCAACAGCCCACTGCGGAGCATCCGTCAGGTTGTTGGGAGCCATGGCAAAGTGCTGCACGGGGCTCTGGAACAGGACAGCCGTAGCCAAGGCAAACACATCGGAAGTGACACGGTGGCTGCCCCGCGGTTCGTTCTTCAGGTTATAGTAATGGTTCAGCGTACTGCCACCGAAGTCCATGCTACCCACCGTGTTGCGGATGAACGGATGCAGACAAGCGTTGAAAGCCTCGGCATCGCAACTCTTCTGCGAGAAGTTCATGTTCTCACTGGCCAGCACCGCCTCGCAAGCGACGAAGTTGGGATACATGCGTTCCCAGCCACGCGGCAGCGTACAGCCGTGGAAGATGACCAGCAGTCCGTAGTCGTTGGCGTCGGCCAGTACGTCTTCATAGAACTTCATGCCCAGCTGCTTGTCGCTGCCGATGAAATCCACCTTGATGCCGCGGATGCCGATGCTCTTCATCCACTTCATCTCCTTGCGGCGGCTGATGGTGTTGTGCATGATGCCGCGCGGACTCTGCGGAGCATCGTTCCAATAGCCGTTGGAGTTGTACCAGAGATAAAGGGCCACGCCCTTGCCGGCTGCGTAACGGGCCAGTTCGGCAATCTTGTCACGCCCCACCTGTGTATCCCACAGGGCATCGACCAATACCGACTGGTAGCCCATGGCGGCGCTGAAGTCAATGTAACGTTTCTGCTCGTCATAGTTCATGCTGGCATCTCCGCCGATAATCCAGCTCCAGGTACCTGCACCGTACTGATAGGTCTGCGAAGGTTCGTAAAGCGGCTTCACCACGTCGAAGGCCACCGTGGTCTCCACGATAGGAGCCAGCGTGGTTCCCAGCGTAATGGTACGCCACGGCGTCTCGCCCGGCAGAGCGATGCCCGGAGCGGCCGTACCGTTGCCGTTAAATTCCCGCTGGTCGGGATAGCCGATGGCGTAGTGCCCGCCTTCCTTGCCCAGCAGACGGCTGGCGCAATAGTCGCTGCTGACGCCCGTCTCGGAAATCAGGACCCAACCCTTGTCGCCGTTGCGGAACAGACAGGGGAACGTGTATCCCTGTCCCCAGCCGTTCTTGCCTACGGGTTCGTCTACCGTATACGGGGTCTCATAGCTGGGATAAGTGCGTGCAAAGCCGCCCATCGGCTCCACCTGCGGACAGAGGAAAGAAGTGCTGCCCTGGGGCAGTACAAAGCCCGTAGCTTCCTCTTCCACCACGCAACAGAGGGTAGCCCCCTGCGGATACATCCGGTACTTGAAAGCGATGTCATTGTCGCTCACCTGAAACACTACGTCATAGATTTTCTTTCCGTTCTGGAAAAAGGTAAAAGTCTGCGCATTGGCCTGATAGCGAATGTGGCTTTCCTTCACAGTGGCCAGCTGATAGGACTCATCAATGGGCGAAACAGAAGAACGTTCCTCCAACACCATCTGGCGGGTAAAGTCGCCGATGTTGGTTTTCAGACCCAACGCCGAGGGCTCCAGAAAGACCACTCCGTCATAAGTTACCGAATAAGTGGGAATACCGTTTTCGGCCGATACCGAAACGGCCAGACGTCCATCAGGACTTTTCAAGGGTTGTTCCTCGGCGCCGACCTTCAGGAAGGCACCCAAAACTGCGAATAAAAATAGTAATTTTCTCATGATTGTATCATAAATTTTAGATGTGTCAGCAGGCTTTTCAGAACTTACCCACAAAGATAGCAGGAATCAAGGGTTCAAGCAAGCCCGCCCCACCCCATTATGTCAGGTGAAATACTGTCTGTTATTTCTTGAACTCCCACCAATCGAAGTTGAACAACTGGCAGCCCTTCCGGCCTTTGAAAACGAAGAAAACATCGTGAATACCCGTAACGGGGGCTGTCACTTTGGTTTCCAACGTCTTCCATTCTTCCCAACCTCCGGTATGGGGCACTTTCAGCTCGGCCACCAACGGACCGCCAATGCTGTCCGTATGCACCTCCAACGTGCCACCGCGCAGGGCACTGGCCACCGTGGCGCCGAATCCTGCGGGAGACTGCTGTCCGAAGTCCACTTCGCGCACCTTGATGTAGTCTCCGTCGTGGGCGTCAGAGATATAGATGCCGGTTTTGGCGTTCGGCTCCGACTTCAGCCCCTCGCAGAAGGCGATGGTCTCGGCTTCCACCCGCCGGTAAGGATTCAAAGTGCCAATCGGCTTCACGCCCTCCTTCGTGGCATTGATGACGGGAAACGTTCCGTCCGGATTGTAGGCGAACTGCTCTACCGCCACGCTGCGGCCGAAACCGCCGCCGCCCGGCAGCTTGCCCGTATGATAGAAGAAGTAGGAATTGCCCTTGTAGTCAATCACACCGCAGTGATTGGTGAACGAACCGGTGTCCTGCAGGGGCATAATCTCGCCCATGTACTTCCAGGGGCCGAGCGGGCCGTCGCTCATGGAGTAGGCAATGTGTTCGGGCACTCCGCCTGCCGCGTAGAGCAGGTAATACTTGCCGCCGCGCTTGTAGAACCACGGACCTTCTGTGTACACGTCCTTGTACTTCGTGCCCTTCACACGTTTTTCGGGGTTGGGAGCGCCGAAGCTCTCCTCGGTCTGTTCCAGCTTGCCCACTTCGCCCTTCAGCGAAATCATGTCATCGTTCAGCTTGGCATAATAGATGTTGGGGTTGCCCCAGTAGAGATAGGCTTGCCCGTCGTCATCAATGAACACCGTGGGGTCGATGTAGTCCCAGCTGCCGTCGCAGAGGGGTTTGCCGATGGCATCCTTGAACGGGCCGAGCGGCGAATCGCCCACTGCCACACCGATGGCCATGGCGTTGGACAGTTTGGAATGCAGGCAGACGTACCAATAGAACTTGCCGTTGCGCTCGATGCACTGTGCGGCCCAGGCGCGGTCGTCGGCCCACTCAAACGACTCGATAGCGAGCGGAGAGCCGTGGTCGGTCCAGTTCACCATGTCGCGGGTAGAATAGACGCGCCACTCCTGCATCCAGAAGAAGTCGGCCTTGTCCTCGTCGTGGCCGGTATAGACGTAAAGCGTACCGTCGTGCTCCATGGGAGCCGGGTCGGTCGTAAACCAGGTTTGTACAATGGGGTTCTGCGCATTCAGGTTGAAACTCAGCGCAGAGGTCAGCAGGCAAGCTGCCAGAGTAAGTGGATGTTTCATGGTTTTCAAGTTTATTTCAATTTTCAACTAAGTTTTGATGCAAATGACAGACAGGGCAATGACGATGACTCCGAAGAAGCCCCATCCACCGGCACACCGGAACGCATTAGGGGACGGCCACTTCCCAACGGAACACGGTGCCGTCCTTGCGGTCGGGCACGGTGCCCGGCCAGTCGGCCGAATAAGGTTCGCCCGTGTCGGGGGCAGCTCCCACGTAGCGCTGGGTTTTCAGCGAGAGCAGCATACACTGGCCGTAGAGCATGTCCTGCCACTGGAAGAGACTGCCTTCCGTTTCGTTTCTGGTCAGGCGGACATCGGCCGAAAGCCCGGCGCCCACCACCGTCACGAAGCCGGTGCCGTTCAGGGCTTCCAGCGCCACCCGTCCCTGACCGCGGTCGTGAACGCGGAAGCGGCAACCATCGCCATCATAGTCGCGGCTACCCTTTCCGGCGGCATGCAACATGCCGTGCGGATTGGCCCAGGCGCGGTTTCCGTTGCCCAGATTGGTCAGCGTGATGACCTTCCCCAACGGGAGGTTGCCCGAACGGTCGGCCATAGGCTCTTCCACGCTGAAGTTGTCAAACTCGGCATAGCCGCCTTTCTTCCCTTTCGTATTGTAGGCAAACAGCGCATAGCGTGTACCCTGGAAAGTCTTCAGCTGATAGGGCATCAGGACGTCACCGCCTATTTCGGTAAACTCCTTGCCGTCCAGGCTGTAGCTGAAACGGGCAGAGTCGGCGTCAAAGTCGCCACGGATGCGCAGATAGACTTTCTTCGCCTTGCCGGACCATGCGCCGCCCTCCAGGGAGACGTCCTCGGTCTTGTCCCCTTCCTGCATGCGGAAGCGCAGAGCCAGATTCTTGCCGTCGCAGACCATGCCCAGCCAGGCATACGGCATGTTCAGCAGGCCCAGGCCGGCGGCGTCACCGTCCTTCAGGCGGGAGCAGTCCAGCTCCACCGTAGCCACGGACACCGGCCCGATGCCCCGCTGGGTCAACGTATTCCGGGCCCAGAGGAAGTCCTTGGCGGGCAACGTATGCAAGCGCAGCCTGCCCTTGGCCAGCGCCCACTTGCCGGCCACGGGTTCGTGGTTCCACTGCCACACGGGCAGCAGTTCCTTGCCGTCGAAGCCGTCGCTGCGCTGATAGGGCGCGTGAGGCTCCACCTTGGCAGCCACATTGGGCTTCACCCACGTGCGGGGCGAGCGTCCCAGGTTGCCGGGCAGGCCGAAGTAGGGCCATCCGTCCACCCACGTGACGGGCGACAGGCAGGTGGTGCGGCCCACCGAGCGGAAGTCGGTCATGGAAAAGCCCCACCACTCGCCGTTGGGCAGGTCTACGATGCCGCCCTGGTGCAGGGGGACGGCAGCCAGGTAGTTTCCTTCGGGATGGGAGATGTCGAACCGGAACCCGTCTTCGGGCACCGGCCGGCCCAGACCCACATTGTTCACCGAGTGGGAGCGCATGGTGCCGAAGGTTTCCTTGGCACTGATGGTCACCGTCTCGTAAGGGCCTTCGGGACGGTCGGCACGCGCGCACTGCATGCGGCCCACGGGCGAATAGTTGGCGCTGATGATGTAATACTTACCATTGATTTTATAGAAGTGATGCCCCTCGCCCATGGCGTTGCCGGCGGGGATGATGAGGCGTTCGCTGCCCTCGACATAGCCGCTGAAGTCGGGCTTGATTTCTATCAGATGAACCTCGTCGTACTTGTAGACGGCATAAATCTTGCCGTTGTCGTCAAACAGCACGGAGAGGTCGTAGATGTTGCCCCCCATATTGATGTGCTTCCACGGCCCGGCCGGATTTTCGGCTATGAAGACCTGCATGCCGTGGCCGTTGATGTTTGAGAAAATGTAGAACTTGCCCTCGTGATAGCGGATGCAGGGGGCCCAGATGCCCTGTCCGTAGGCCTCCTGTCCGTTTTCCAGGCGGAACTCGTCGCCCATGTCCAGCTTGTCGAAACAGTAGCTGAGGAAGCGCCAGTTCACCAGGTCCTTGGAGTGGAGCACCACCAGTCCCGGCATGGCGTGCATGGTTGTCCCCGCCAGGTAGAAGTCCTCGCCCACACGAATCATGTCCGGGTCGGAAAACTCGTCGTAAAACAGCGGATTGGTGTAGGTGCCGTTGCCGTTGTCGGCCGTCCAGGAAGCGGCGGACGGGGTTGCGGCACTCTGTGCAAGCAAGGCCGCACAGCTCAGAAGAAAAAGAAAGGCGGACAGGAGTGTTCTCATATATTTCCCAATTTACATAAACTCCTACAAAGGAAAACATCTTCTGCCAATCTGCCCAAAAAGTATGTTACAAATATATTTGCTGACGTTACACCACCCTATAAACAGGTGATACTGGGGCCTCCAGCCCCCTGTATCCGAGGCATCCGCATTTCGTTTGGCGGATGCTTGCATGGTGTTTGCACCGTGCTTGCATGGTCCGCAGACCGTGCTTGCATTGCCGACGGACCATGCAAGCATCCTTCAGAAGCCATGCAAGCATCTTCCGTACGAGGGTCATGCCGCACAGGCGAGGGCGCTTTATACGACTTTTCCAGAATAGCAGAAAGTGGAGCAAGGAGTACAGGAAATGCCACTGCGGCCCCCGGCCTGACTCAGACGGTCCAGGAGAGGATGACGGCTCAAGCTGCCCCCTCGGGCAGGTCTCCATCAACGGTGGGTCCGTCTGCTTCGCGACAGGGCTTTCCCCCCGATTGCACACACAGGCAGGCGACCGGAAAAAGAAACGGGCTGCAGGCTGCAGGCGGTGCCTGCCCCCCTCAGGGAGAGGCACCGGTCTTGGCAGCTTGCAGCCCGTTGTCCACAGCCAGCGGTCTGTTACTTCGCGGCGGGCTTTACCAGGCGGATGTAGAAGACGCCACCGGCAACCGTACCCGGCCGGCTGCGGAAGGTGACGGTGACAGACTGCTTGCCTTCCAGCATATCGGCCGGAATGGGATACTCTACATTCACCAGTTCCTGCTTGTTCCACTTGCCTACCAGGTTCTCCTCGGCCAGCTGGCGGCCGTCTATCAGGATGTCGAAAGTGCGGTCGGCCGTCTCGTTGCCCCAATAGCGCACCATCAGGGTGAGCTGCTTCTCGCCTCCGGTCAGCATGTTGTACTGGAAATATCCGCCGTCGCGGGCATCGCGCCAGGGCTCGCCTTCGAAGACTCCGGTATTCGACTTTTCGTACTTCAGCTGATGGTCTACCTCGGGCTGCTGCTCGGCCGTGGCCACAGCGTCTACCGTGCGGCGGTCCAAATCCAGCTTGCGTTCTTCGGCCTCACGGGCAGCCTGCTGGTAGTCGGCATACTCCTGGTCGGTCATGGAGAGCCAGTACATCATGTAGCGGCAGTCGTGCAGGCGGAAGAAAGGCTCCAGCTGCAAGTCCTTGTAGCGTTCGGTAAAGAGTCCCGGCACCGTATAGCAGAGCGGTTTGCCCTCTACGGGCTGCATGGCCTCCAGCTTGGCCTGTATGGTCTGACGGTCGCCGATGATGAACGGCGTATCGAAGATGGACACCAGCGGACCGTGGGCAATGTGTGCCCAGCGTCCGTCGTCGGCAATCAGTCCGTCCAGATGGTCGGTACCCATGTTGGCTCCCAGCAAAATGGGACCGCGCATGATGGCAATGTAGTTGGGCACATTGGGCAGTTCCTCCACCGTCACCTTCATGGGGAGGGTGATGTCAATGACGTCGCCGTCCTTCCACTTGCGCTCCACAGCCACGTAGCTGGAAGGCTGCGTGCCGGCAGCATAGTCGGTGCCCTTGCACTCCACTTTCATCTTTCCTGTTTCGCTCCACCAGGGATGGCGTATCAGCAGGCGGGCTTTCACGGGTTTCTTCACGTGGACGGTCAGGCGGACGGTCTCGGCATCGGGAAAGGAGGTTTCCTGCGTCAGGGTCAGTCCCTTCTCCTTCCATTGCAGCTCGGAAGCCACAAACAAGTTGATGTAGAGGTTGTCTCCGTCGTAACTGTAGATGAACTCGCCGTACTTGCCGTGGTTCTCCATGCCGGTACCCACGCAGCACCACATGGCGCTGTTGGGCGCGGAGTAGACACGGTAATGGGCCGGACGGGCGGAGGTGAAGTAGACGTAGCCTCCGTGTTCGGGGTGTTGGGTGGAGAGGATATGGTTGAACATGGCACGCTCGTAGAAGTCGGCATAGCGGGCTTCGGGCGTCATGCGGAAGAGTCCTTCGGTCAGTTTCAGCATGTTGTTGGTATTGCAGGATTCAGGTCCCTCGCGGTCTTCCACGTAGCTCTTGCAGTCGGCGGCGGCGGCAAAATGCTCGCGGCGGCTGTTTCCGCCGATGGCCAGAGAGCGGTTGTTAACCACCGTCGTCCAGAAGAATTCCGCAGCGGTCTGATAGGTCTTGGCATCAGCCTCCTGTCCGGCCAGTCTGCTGAGTTCGGCAATGCGCTGGTAGCCCACCACCTTGGGCACCTGCGTATTGGCGTGCTTGTTGTCCAGGTTGTCCACACCGGCCGCCATGCTGTCCAGCAGCCAGTGGTGCGAGAACCGCTTGGCGGCATCCAGATACTTCAGGTCGCCCGTCATCTGGTAGGCATCGGCATAAACTTCGTCCATGCCGCCGAACTCGTTGCCCAGCATTTCTTCCATTTGCTGGTCGGAGAGCGGTGCAATGATGGTCAGTCCCCAGTCGCACAGGTCGAGGAACATCTGGCGGGCCTCTTCGCTGCCGCCGTACGACCAGGCGTCGCGAAGGCCGGCGTATGTCTTGTGCATGTTATACCAGGGCACCCAGTACTTCCAGACAATGCCTACGTTCCCCTTCTTGATTTCGTTCCAGGCGGTCATGCCGTTGGGCACACCACCTACGTATCCGTTGCCATGCTTCTGTTGGCAGCGTTTCAGTTCCGCAATCATGTAGTCCATGCGCCGCTTGCACTCCTCGTTTCCCGTAGCCGCGTAGTGGATGGCCAGTGCCGAAAGATAATGTCCGCCCACATGTCCGTCCAGGTCGGCCCAGTTTGAAAAGCTTTCGCCTTTGGGAGTCAGCCCGGCTTCCTTCAAGAAAGGCGCCAGCAAACGGTCTACGTCGTATTGCAGCAATACATTCACATTCAAATCACACGCCCGCTTGAAAGGGCCGTCCAGCAGTTTCACCTGTCCCAAAGGAAAAGTGTTGGTGTACAGCCGGTCCTGTGCCGAAGCGCCTCCAGCAAAGAGCGCCGCACAAAAGGCTGCCGCTAATAATGTTTTTCTGTTCATCAGTATTTCAACTATTGGTTTATTCCTTAATCATATTTCTTGCCCCTATACCCATAAGCCTCCGTGCTGCCCTCTCCACACTAAAACAAGGCAGGGAACAAGCCTGTAGACCGCATGGAGGAAACGCCATACCACACCGGAACCCGCCCCAACAACAAAAACGCCGAAACAAGAAACAGTCCGACAGTCCCAGCCCCCATCATCGGAAACAGACTAAAACAGGAAACAGGACACATCGGATTTTCATCAGACTGATCGGTTCAACGACCGGGAAATAGGGATAGCTATTTGTGCATCCTGCACGTTCTTCACAGAACATGCAGGACTCAATTATTATAAAATGCACAAACTACCGAATCCTACAAGAGAAAAAAAGAATCCGGTATCTCTTAGAATCAGTTTTCTTTCAACAAATCAACGACAAAAGGCTTCGGCTGGTATTCGCGGTCGAAGAGCAGAGGATAATCCTTGCGTCCTCTCACCGGGAAGCCGTTCTTCCAGGAATCGCCGTCACTCACGCCCCATGCAGTCACACGGCTGATGACATCGGAATGTTTAATGAAGAGGTTCATAAAATCGGCCATGCGGGCATTCCAACGCTGCGAAACGCTGTCGGGCAAAGCATCGGGATAAGGATTCAGGGCTTTGCGGAAAGCAACCGTATCGGCAATGTTGGCAGTACGGTTCACTTCCGGCAGGGCGCTCATGTCCCATTCGGTAATCATCACCTTGGCACCTGTACCTGCAAATGCCACAATGCTCTTTTCAAACTCTGCCAGGTCGGGATAGTTCAGGCCGACATGTCCCTGCATGCCGATGGCATCCACGCGCAGGCCCTTGGCCTTCATGTCGTTCACCAGTTTCACAACAGCGTTCCGCTTGCCTTCAGCGTGCATGTTGTAGTCGTTGTAGTACAACTCGGCATCCGGGTCTGCTTCGTGTGCGTACTGGAATGCCAACGGGATGAACTCTTCGCCCAGAATCTGATAGAACTTGCTCTTACGGTAGGAGCCGTCTTCCATGATGGCCTCGTTCACCACATCCCAACCTTTCACACGTCCCTTGTAACGGCTGACAATGGTCGTAATGTGGTCTTTCATCCGCTGCTTCAACACTTCGGGAGAAACATCCTTTCCATCCTTATCCACACAAAACCAAGGAGCCAGCTGCGAATGCCATATCAGGCAGTGACCCATCACAGCCATGCCATTCTTCTCACCAAAGTTTACAAATTCATCGGCTTGCTTGAAATCGTAACGGTTCTCCTCCGGATGAATGGTCTGACACTTCATACAGTTTTCCGCAACAACAGAGTTGAAATGCTTCTTCACTATCTTGACAGCATTCGTATCGCGCTCTGAAGATTGCCACACATTGACAGCAACTCCAATTAAGAATTTATCACCCAATACCGACTTCAAAGTCGGCTCCTCTTTAGCCACCGGTTTGGTAGCACAAGCGCTCATGACACTTCCCGCCAGCAACGCCCATAACAATGTTTTGCTTTTCATGGCTTAAAATAAACGATGTTGTTATTTGTTATTGTAAAGTAATTTGTTTAATCACAATAGGTTTCCCACCAGTAGACCAGAAGCCGATAATGTACAGATGCTCGGGACTGATGCTCTCTCCATTGGCATCTTTCATCTGGTGTAAATTCACTACGACCTTTCGGGAAGAGCCGAAATCATATATGGCAGGTTCTGTCCAATAGCTGGTCTTGTCGAACAGGCGGAAAGAAACGCCGCATTCATTATCATTGCCCAACTCTACGGTCAGCGTCTGGAAAGCAGACAAATCCAGACCGTTGGCATACTCCCAACCTCCAAAGCCATACATTCCTGTCACCAGCGTGCGCGTTTCTTCATCGAAAGTACCTTCTTCCCAAATGGAAGGATTAAATGCATCCGCAGTCAATGTGAAGGGAGAGAGTACCGTAACATTCAGAGTGAGTTCTTTACTGCCACCGGAAGGCGACGTGTAAGCCACAGTGACAACCGCTTCGCCTTCTGACACGGCCACCAGTTTTCCAGTCTGTTCCACCTTCACTACACTTTCGTCCGAACTGGCAATGACAGCATCGGCCGTCACCATCCGCTCAGAACCATCTGAGAATCCGGCCTTCACTTTGAGATAATTCACGTCGCCCATCTGCATACTTAAATCTCCAGCCAAATCCATCAGTTCCAACCGTTCGAGTTCACCATTGATGACGACTCCCTCGGCATATTCTTTAAACCAATGGTACATAGCCCAAGGACAAGCCTCCGGATCGTTCAAGAAAGTATAGTTACCCGGTTCGCCCGGCACATCCTGAAATGCGGCCAACAAATCGGAACGGGTTGTGAAAAACAGCCACGACACATTGCCCGAATTATCGGCTATATACTTGAAGTTGGCACCAAAGCCAGCGCCACCGGCCACACCGGTAATGCTCTTGCCCCAAGTCATATCGGTATATTTCTTGGGAGCCCAGTCAATCTCGGTCACCATGATGGGAGCGAAAGCCGCAACAGGACCCACCTGTGCATCCCATCCACGCTGGAAAGCCTCGTAACCGCCGCCCGACATGGTTCCTATGCCCTCGCCGCTATCTTCTTCGGCATCACTTCCGTACCAGCCAGGATAGCAATGCACGGCGAAACCGATATTCTCGCCTTCAATGCGATGAGTGGCATAACCGGCATAGGAAGACTGATAAGCCAACCCTGGCACCCAAATGATATTTTGGCTGCCATTTCCACGTATCTTATCCACAATAGCCTGGAAATACAATTTCATATTAGCAAAACAGGCATCGCCGGTACTTCCCCAATTACCGTCAGTTCCCTTGATATTGACAGGCTCATTGGCCAATTCAAACATAATGCCCGAATTGTTTTTTATTTTACTGTGCTGAGACACGATGTCCCACACCTTCAACAGAAATTCCTGGTAAGTGTCACCCAACTCGATACCCTGATATCCATCTCCATTAGGACACACACCGGGCGGACGCATCACCACATACATCCCTTTCGAAATGAAATATTCGGCCATCGGCACAAAAAGCTCATCCAGATATTTACGGAAGCGAAGTTCCGAAAAGCGCTCATGTCCTTCGTACCGGACATAAGGCAACGCTGTATCATCACTCCAATAGGGATCCAAGTGCATACGGACAAAGTTAAACCGCCAGCCCGCATCCAGAATGCCATCCACCATCGACTGGTTATAGTCCAAACAGGCCTGTACGTCATAATTGTCCCAAGCGTTGTTGTTAAAAAACGGACTATATGTCTGGGTAAAGCCATGAAGATTGACAATCTCTCCCTGTTCATTCTTCAGATAACGCCCTTCCACACGCAAAACAGGCAGAATATTCTCAACGGGCGTATCCGGTTCACCAGGCACTTCCGGAGTATCCGGTGTACCCTCTTCAGCAGGCATCTGGTCATCAGAACAAGCCCAGACCCCACAAAACATCAAAAACAAAAGTAATTTGTATACGTTTCTCATGGTTTAATAGTTTGAAGCAAAAGTAGTGCTCCCATGCTATACATACAGCATATTTATGTTACAGAAACCTTTGTCTGTGTTACAAAATGCTGTTTCCCCTTATTTTCAGCATAGAAAATCCAACAATCATCGTTCAGTAAAACGTTGAAACTCAAATTGAGCATCATTAAACACAGATATTGTATAGAAAACAAAATGGCAAACAAAAAAACGCCCCCGCTACAAAACCAATTGCAACGGGGGCGACTCCTAATTCAAAGCCGTATGAAACGGCTTTCTCTCATCTATTTAAGCTAACCCTAAGTCTGACTTAATTTGCACTGCCGCTTTGCAAGCCTTCTACGAAGCCGGCATAAGCAGGTTTACGGTTATAGTTGATATCCCACAAACCAACAGGTTCGCCACCTCTCCATCCTGAGTCGGCAGGACTGTCAGTTGCACACCACTGAGTGATGCCATATTGTTGTGCTACCGGGATAATCTCAAAGTATTTGCTGATAATGAACTTGTAGAACTCAGCCATCTTCTGCTGTTGCTCGAAAGTAACAAGCTCTGTCTTAATACCTGTACCGAACGCCTTCTCTACAATTCCCATATCCAGCTCGGAAATCTTAATCAGCTTGCCGGTAGCAGCCATCAACTGGAACATGTTGACAATGGCATCTTCCTGAGCCTTCTGATCATTCTCGTTCAGAATGTAGCTGACATGCATCTGTGTAGCGATACCATCAATCTTCGTCACGCCATCAGATTCCCAGGTTTCAATCCAGTGAATCAAACTCTTCAACTTCTTATTACCATCCCACCAAGATTCCAGATTGTAATCGTTGATGAAGAGTTTCAAGTCGGAAGGATTGCCACCGTATTCCTGGAAGTATTGACGGGCTTTTGCCACTACGATACGTACATAATCCTCGCTGCCCAGGTAATCCTGCCAATAGAAGTTTGTAGCGGGATCACCATTTTCTGCCGACTGAAGATCATAATAGCCGTCGCCGTCGCCATCTGTACCGGAAATAGCCTCGTTGACAGCATCCCATGCCGTTACATAACCGCCGGTGGCTTCCATCATACCCTTAATCCAGTTGTCCATGGCCCAAGTAAGAGTGTCTTTCTTTTCTTCAGGAGTAAGAGGGATAGCATTCGCAGATTTCTCATAGTACAGACATACATCGTCCAAATACAAAGTTCCCGCATAAGCACCTACATTGAACAATAACCGTGTTGCACCATCTCCTGTACAAGCCGTAGAAACGGTTAATTCTTGCCAATCAGTAGTTACATTCAAAGCAGGAAAGTCACCACAGCCAATATATCCATCAGGATTTTGGAAACTAACTCCGATGCTACTTGCCTGTGAGCCCTTAATCTTAAGACGTAAAAAATAAACCGTTCCATTGGTAAAAGGTGTAGTTACCTCATAACACAATTGTTTTTCCCAAGATTGTGCAGCAGAAGCATTTTCAACGACACAAACCCCATCAACCACGGACATAGTCAATCCAGCTCCCCATCCGCCTATTGGATTGCCGCTAGAATAATCATCCTCAATAACAGGAACAGGAATGGAAACCTCACCACTACTGCTTTCGTAATAAATTGACAAATCATCTATATAAATAGAACCAGCATAAGCTCCATAATTAAAAAGGAAGCGGTCAGCACCATCCTGTGCAGTAGCAGAAACTAAAACTTCAGTCCAATCTGTTGTAATATTCATAGAAGGGAAATCTCCTCTACCACCATAATCAGCACTATGTTGAAAAGCTGCACTAATAGAACCTTCAATACTACCTTTAACTTTAAAGCTCAGGAAATAGACCTGGCCACCTTCAAAAGGTACATCAATTGCAGCTTGGGCTTCCCAAGGATTAACCGCACTTGGGTTAGTCATTTTCAAGCATTTCGATCCATCAGGTCCTTCATCTACCACTTCACGTGTAGAATTATTTCCCCAACCACCTATTGGATTACCATCCTCAAAGTCAGACTGATAAGCATATTTATTAGTAACACTTCCATCTCCTTCAACTTCTTTATCCGCAAGCAACGAATTCAGATACTTGTTATTCTGCTGTGAATGCCATGCCAATGTATGTCCGTAAATAGTCATACCGGCTGCTTGAGCAGCAGTTACAAAATTCGATACTGTAGAAAAATTCATCGAGCCATCGTCGGAGACGCAAGAAGCATATTTCATTTCATTGCCTGCAGTCATTTCATCAAAATTAGATGCTGCTAAGCTGCGCACTTGTGTACCGGCAATGAAATCGTTAGCCCCCAACGCAATTCCCAACTTAAAGTTGGGATTTGCGGAACGGTCTACATACGTTTTCAAAGCATCGTAAACATTCAGGTATTCATATTGAGCAATACTTGCAGGCTTTTCAGTGCGAAAATCAACGATTGCGTCGTCGGCACAAGCAGCGAATAAAGACAAGATTGCCAATGAACTTATAAATAAAGATTTGTTTTTCATACTAGTATACAATTAAATATAAAAACCTCCTTTTATCAAAGAGACAACTAGTTAGCATTATAGGTAGGAGTAAATACCTCCAATTTATTAGTGCCACGGGTCTGCAACACCAACGTATCTTTGGTAGCCACCTGCTTGAAGCCATAATCCAGCTGATAGTCCAGATAAATGGCATCACGATCCTTGTTTCCCCACGCTTTCTTTTCTCCATCTTCCACAAACTTACCGGTACCGGAAGCCGTAATTCCATCAGTACCAGAAGCAATTGTACATTCATTACCATTGAAGGTCAGCAGCAAATTGCATATTACTGCAACCCCATTATTATCCTGTGTAGTAACGGGAAAAACCGCAGTAGTAAGCGATTGGGTAGTGATACTGCACACTTCATCCTTTTCCACATATTGCTCGTGGCGAATATTCGTACTCGTCACACCATCAACTTTAATTTGATCTACTCCCCGACGCAGATAAGAGCCGTGCCAAGGATTCATATACTTCACACAGTAAAGAACATAGTCCATTGGTTTAACGCTCCAATAAGCAGAATTGGTACGTGCCGGCTGATCACCTTCAATCAACGGTGTACCAGTCAAGATACGGTCAGCCCCAGTCTGTCCTTTCATCACCACTGGAATGACATAATTTGCACTCAAAGACTTCTCGTCAGCAAAAAAAGCATCGGTAAGCTGTACTTCAACGTATCCCCAGTGGTCGCCATTATACTTAATCTGGTTTCCACCCAGTTGATAATAATTGTCCGGCATAGGCAATACGGGTGAGCCGTCCTCGAAAGTAAGGTTATCGCAAAGTGTGTTATCCACAGCAATGTCAACAGTAATATCTCGTCCACCGTAAGCACCTCCCATAGTGGCATAAATGGCACACTTATGCTGATTGTCAAGCGTATTGTCAACTATCTCATCGTTACCCAACACAATCGTGCGCACAGGATATTGATAGGCGAAATAGACGCTTGTTCCTCCTTCATAGTCAGGAAACGTTCTGTCCGCATTCTCGCAGGCAGAAAAGGCAAACGCCAAAGCACCCGACATCATCAATGATATAACTTTATTTGTTTTCATTTTCATTATCTGCATTTTATAATTCAACATCTTTACCAACCCTTATTCTGCTGAAGATTGCTCCATTTCAATACTTCAGTGTACGGTATAGGTCCGTAGTGCATATAGTCCTGATAGTTACGAATCTCCACATCAATCATCGTGTAGTTCAAGCCATTGGTTCCCTGTTCGATACGTACCCCCTTAGCCGTTTCGTCAAGTGGCAAGTTCCAGCGGCGAATATCCCAGAAACGCTTGTTTTCAAAGCACAATTCAATGCGGCGTTCGTTGCGAATCATTTCAGTCATCTTATCCTTGTCGTTTTTAATGCTTTCCAGATAGGCATCACCATTGTCAGTCCCAACGCCACCACGAGCACGCAAAGCCTTAATGACATCATAAGCACTATAAGTATTGCCACCGTTGCCAGTAGGCCCCCAAGCATCGTTGGCAGCCTCAGCATAAGCCAAGAATATTTCTGTATAACGGATACGTACCGGGAAGTGATACTTGTTATTAATTGAACTCGGATTGGGACTACAGTCTTCACGCAAGAGTTTACGCAAATAGTAACCTGTACGGGTAGATGTACCGATGCGGTTCAGGCCATCGTCGGTTTTATTATCGCTGTCGGCGTACAATCCGGTAATAATCTTCTTTCCCTTATACTCGCTCTCGTTATAGAGAATGTACTCCGTCAAACGCGGGTCACGATTGGCATAAGGATTACTAGCCGAATAGCCACTGTTGACATCAGTAATAGGATATCCATTAGCCATAGGGAAAGCATCTACCAGATTTTGTGTAGGATTAATACGCCCACTTCCATAAAGTGTAGGCGGAAAGTTGTTCTTTTCCTGCGTAATACCCATATCATAATCTGCAGTACCATTGTTACGGTTTCCACGCCATAAAATTTCGGCAGTTACTTCGCCCGAACCCATGTTATCCAGTTCGTCTGTATTCATATACCAAGTGTTTCCTCTCGGATCAATGCCACTTATACCTCCAATACGGTTGAGTACAGTAGCAGCATAATTGGCTGCCGTTTCAGCAGTAACTCCGGAACCGTCACGATAAGCAGGGCTGGCAGCCAGCAAAGCTACCTGAGCTTTGAAGGCTTCAGCAATGCGCTTCGTAATACGACCGCGTTGATAGGTTCCGAATACCAAGTTGTAGCCACCCATCTCAGCACCAATCTGCTGGTACTTGACAGGGAGTTCGGCATTGCTGCTGATATTCTCATAGTCAAGCGGCAACAGTTCGATAGCCTTATCCAAATCATCAAAGATGTAGTTCACACACTCGCTGAAAGTATTACGTGGCAAATTGAATTCAGAATCCTTATCTTCCGGTTCAAATACCATCGGTACACCCAACAACTGACCATCGGCAGTCCAACCACCATGTGCCTGTATCAAATAAAAATAGTTCAAAGCACGCAAGGCATAAGCCTCTCCACGGAGTTTATCAATATACATCTGGTTGGTAGATTCAGTAGCCGACCAATGTACTTGATCCACAATGCCCAAGAAAGTATTAATATACTGAATGGTTGCCCGGCGAGCCTGCCATTGTTCCATCGGATTATTGCTTGAAGACCAAGAACCAAGTGCCATTTTTGAATAGTTGCTGGTCAAGTCATTCGTTACAGCATCATCCGTTGCTACATCACTCACGCTGGAGTTATCGTAAGGGAGCATTGCGTAACCATACCCCAACAAACCCGAAGCATAGTTAGGGTCAGAAAACATTTCTTCAACACCACGGTTATTCTCCTGGGCAGGTTCGAACATGTCTTCACAAGCCGAAAGGGTAGCCAAAAGCGCCGTAGACAACAAAATATTTTTTAATTTCATTTCAATCTTTTTTTAGGTTAAAATACTGCTTTCACACCAATATTATAATATCTGCTCTGAGGAGCGCTGCCCACATTCAATTCCATGTGTTCACGTTCTTTAGAAATAGTGAGCAGGTTAGCTCCACTAACGTAAGCCGAAAGCTCCTTAACAAAGGAACCGCGTAACAAACGTTTAGGCAAATCATAAGTAACCTGAATCTTAGCCAAGTCAAATCGGTTGGCTTTATACATCCAAAAGTCCGATGTACAGAAGTTGTTGCTAGCATTCAGTGTAGACAAACGGGGATAAGTGGCAGTAGCGGCCGTTTCTTCTGTCCAGCGGTCACGCACTACAGCCGAGTATTTGTCTTCCCCATCTACCCAATAGTAAGAACTATTCTTTACACCATAACTTCCGAAGCCACCAGTAGCCAATGCAAAGAAAGTAAAGTCTTTCCACTTGGCAGTAAGGTTGATGCCCAATGTAAAGGGGGAACCATACCACCCACCTTTACCCAGATAAACTTCGTCCTTATCATCGATAATACCATCACCGTTCTGGTCAATGTACTTGATATCTCCCGGACGGATTTGTCCCAGTTTGGATTGATCGGCCCAATTGTCAATATCATTTTGATCTTGGAAGAGCCCGGCACTTTGGTAACCCCATATACCATCAATGGGTTTTCCTTCACGATAGCGGTAAGCATCATCATAGATTTCATCACGTCTGGTAGCTTTGGTATCGTAATAAGTACCAGATACACCCAGCGACCAATCTACTTCACCGATACGTTGGTTCAAATTTACACTAAAATCGAATCCGATACGACGATTATTGTTATAGTTTAATATCGGCAAGAATGAAGCAGCAGGATAATATGTACTCAAATACGACGGATAGAATGTCGGACTCTTAATCGGATACCCCTCAGTAGAATTAATAAAGAATGAAGCATCGGCTGTAACCAGCTTGTTCCACAAAGAAGTACGAAGATTTACAGACAATTCCTTACGCTTGATGAAACCCAAGTCATCATTCTGACCTTTGGTAGAAAAAGTATATTTCCCAGCAGAACCGTCATACCAACCATAACCATCAGCCTGAGTCCAAACACCTTCATAAAGATAGAACTCATTTCCATCAACCACCAAATCAATATCCTGATTCAAAATACTACCTGATACGCTCAGCATCATATCATCCACGATTGGTGAATCTTTCAGGAAACTTTCTTCACTCAGGCGCCATCCTAAAGTCAACGAAGGAGAAAAGGCATTACGGTGTCCAGGAGCCAATTTGGCTGAATGAATCAATGCTGCACCAAAGTCTGCATAGTAGCGCTGCTTGTAATTATAACCAGCCTGCAAAGCCAAGTTAGCATTGCTAATGCGATGATACTGCGCCGAAATAGTTTGTTGATAACCGTTAACTATGAACATTGCAGACACATTGTGATCTTTCTGGAATGTGTTCTGATAGTTGAACTGCCCTGTGAAAGCGATTGTCTGCTTATCTGAACTTCCACTAATATTCTGTGTGGCAGGACGTTCATCCAGACCTTCTTTTGTCAAAGCCACAATAACATCTTTACCATTGTAGTTAGACCATGTAGGAACGAAGATAGCATAATTGTTATCAAACGAAGTCGTGTATGAGGTAGCATAGTCTACAGCAAACATTGCCTTGAATGAAAGACCTTTCAGTAGTTTGTTAAGGTCAATATCAACACCCGTATCAAACTGGAATTGACGACTTGTCCACTTACTGCTTCCAGCTGCATAAACATCGGCAAAAGCATTGGTCGGATTTGCCTGCGTACCAGCGAGGAAATACTTTCCATCAATGATATTACCCGATGTGCTCAACAATTCCCAAGCAGCAGTCGCATTGGGATCAATCATATCCAGCGGGATCAACGGAGCAGCATGTTGCGGGAAATTGGGACGTGCAGTCGAAGCTACATTCCAATAGTCACCTTTGGCGCTTTTGGAATTATAGAAGGTAGCATTCGCATTGATATAAGCATTAATAAAATCATTAATGTTAACATCTACGTTACCACGAACATTGAAACGGTCGGTCATGTTATTCTCGGCCTCACCAAAATTCAAATAATCGCCATTGCGATAATAGCTGACATTACTATAAAAATGAGCACGTGAACCACCACCCGAAATTTCAGCTGTTACCTCCGAACGATTATACACTTTCTTTACATAATCGGACGAATAATAGTTAATATCCGGATAACGGTAGGGATTCAAACCAGAAGCGTGATTATAAATTTCAGTCTCTGAATACAACGGATCCAAACCATCATTGACACGAGCCTCATTATAAAGCGTCATATACTCTGCTGCTCCCAAATATTCAGGAAAACTTTTTGCCACATTAAAACCCGTATTAGCACGGACAGAAACGTTGAGTCCTTCTGTCTTACCACGTTTTGTGGTAATAACAATAGCTCCCTTAGCAGCTTTACTGCCATAGAGCACTACTGCTTGTGCTCCTTTCAAGAAAGTGATTTGAGCAATTTCAGAAGGCATCACGTTATCAGCAGCACGGGGAACGCCGTCAACAAGCACCAAGTAACCGGCATTGTCACCATCCATGCCCCAAAGCGAATTGCCATTCCAACCACCTACATAGCCTTGCATATTATCCAAGCTATAAGTATTATAGTTTTTCTCCGTCAAATCCTCCATATTGACCACAGAAACACCACCCAACAGGTCTTTCTGAGCCACCTTTCGGAAAGCAACCTGAACCATTTGGTCATCTTCGATTGCCAATGAGTCGGTTTCATTCCCCATTGTTGCTTGCGCGCCGGCCAAAAGCGGAGAAGCGGCCAGCATGGCACAGAGAATGAATCTTGTCTGTATATATTTCATTGTTTACTCGTTTATGATTATACATAAGTGTTTTTCAAATCCATTTCACATTACCAACCCGGATTTTGGTTAAACTCAGGATAGAGATAAACATCATCATCGGGGAATGGGAACCAATAATGTTTTGTTCCGAATACACGCTTCACCAGTAATACATGGCGGAAATTGGCCACTTCGGCATCAGCAGGATCGTTATTCTTGTAGAAGTCTTCACTTTCCACACGATCAAACTCCACTGCATATTTTTCCGTATAAGGTGACTCGCTGAGCAATAACCAGCGTTGCAAGTCATTGAAACGGAAGCCTTCCATCGAAAGTTCGACAGCACGTTCACGACGGATTTCGTCCATAAACTTATTTTTATCGGCCGCATAAGAATCAGCAACCAAACCGGCTCCGCAACGCTCACGAATGGTATTTACCGCTTCAAGGGCAGTCTTGGAGAAGTTAGAACTCTTGCCCGAAGCACCACCGAAAGCAGCACAAGATTCTGCATACATCAAATAAATGTCAGCCAAACGCATATAAGGGAGATATGAATGCAAGGCACTACCCCAATCATATTCCTTATCGCCAACATTACAAGTATGAGGAATCAGCTTTTGGAAAAAATAACCGGTACGGCTACCCATGTCATCGGAACGCATGTCACCGCCACTACTTGAAAGGTTGAGATAAGCATAAGGCTTCTGTGCATCATTCAGTTTATCTTCAGCCAGCACATAGTGAAAACCATCGAACACGATATCATGATAGAAACGCGGATCACGATCCTTAAAAGGATGGGTAGGATCGAAACCGGAATTAGGATCATCCAAAGGCAGACCATTGGCCATACCATACATTGCTACCAAATTTGCGGTCGGGAGATGAATGATTACATCATGCTCTACCAAACCTGCCACTTTGGGTCCCCACAGCTTAGACATGTTCCAGTTCGTATTATTACCATCAGATGAACCGGAACTTCCTGACGGGCCGCGGAATATAGCCTCTACCGAACCTGGCATCTGCCAGTTCTGGCGGCGAGTATAGAATATGTCCGAGAAACAGGTTGAAGCGCCACTAGCTTTCTCATGGTCGTAAATATTGGAATAATTATACTCGGCCAACGCATACTGTGTCTGTCCGCTTTCCACCAAGCTCAGCAATTCACCGAAAGCTTCAGCAGCTTTCTGACAATAAGCCTCATCGTAATTATAAGTTTGGGTTCCACCTAACTGCGCACCATTCTTCATCAAAGGACTACCAGCCCACAGATAATTTTTGCCCAAATAACCTAAAGCCATAATTTTGTTGATACGCAGCTGGTTTTTACCAACCGTTGCCTGACCGGCATTAGTACTGTCCCAATCTATAGGAAGCAGCTCAGCGGCACGTTGAAAATCGGCAGCCGCCTTGTCCGCACACTCTTGATAGCTTAATCGCGGCAAAGTCAAATCTTGTGTGGCATCAAGCACCTGATCAACGTAAGGCAGACCGCCCCAGTATTCCATCATTTCAAAATGCCACCAAGCACGAAAGAAATAAAGTTGACCTGCAATCAGGTCACGTTCTTCGTCCGTACCAACCATCTTATCCAAATTGGCAAGGCCGATATTACACTTACGAATGCAATACCACGCATGTCCCCAAAGAGAATGATGAAAACTATCGTTAGAAGTCGGATTATTGGTACCGGTCATTAGCCAAGACTGCCCATTGGTCTCCCAAGAACGGAAATTACCCAAATCAACCTGATTAGTCATGTGAGCATTACCCAACGAATTGAAAAGTTCATCATCTCCCCAATTCCAGGAAGTACAATAATTACATTTTTCTTTATCGGGAATACAATTATAGATTTCCTCTACAAATCCCTGGAAATTACGAAAATCCTTAAATGCGTCCTCCTTATTGACGGTAGCTTCAGGGCTTTTGTCCAAATAGTCCTCACACGCAGTCATGCCGCATCCCAAAGCAAGCGAAAGGAGCGCAGTATATATATATGTATATTTTCTTTTCATTTTATACTTTCTTATAATGTGAATTTGATACCCAAGTTATAACGTTTCACGGTAGGATAAGCACCTAAATAACCTGCACCGGAAAGGTTAGCTTCACGGTCGTCAGGCATACGAGTCCACAACCACAAATTGTTACCATTGAGGTAAATCTTCAAATTATCAATGCCCAACTTCTTTACCCAGCCTTTTGTCCAAGTATAGGCCACCTCCACATTCTTCAAACGAATATAGGATCCGTCATACAAATATTGTGTACCGTCATAGTAAGTAGGTTTGGAGTTCCAACGAGGAACCACGACATCCGCATTCGGTGTATTCTTCGACCACCATGTACCCGTATCGTACACCGTATTCAAATTACTTGCCAAGCTGGTAAGTCCCACGTCACGGGTTACATTAGTCACACCATAGAACTGTGCAAATGCGCTGAAGCCTTTCCATTCAAATCCCACCGTAGCATTGAACGTATTCTCAGGCGAACTCGTATAGCCCCAAGGAACAGAGTCTTTACTGTCAATCACACCATCGCCGTTGTAATCCACAATATAGTAATCACCGACCAGCTTCTGCGAATCGCTGGAATCGTGAGCAGGACTACCATATAACTGGTCGTAGTTCTGAATAAAACCTGCATCAATATAAGAATAATACTGATTCACGCTATGACCTGCAGCTTTCTGATAGGCAGGACGCAAAGCCTGATCATCCTTAACGAGAACCTTATTGCGCGCATGAGTCATATTGAAGTTACCCCAAAGACGCAAGCCATTAGCAAGTATTTTGTTCACACGCAATTCCAATTCATAACCGGTTGTACGGATTTTACCTTTATTAATAGAAGGAGGTGTTCCACCGAAATAGGAAGGCATTGAGCGATCAGGTCCAAAAACAAAAATATTAGAACGTGTATCGCGGAAGAATTCCAAACTACCGGCCAACAATCCATCAAGGAACGAGTAATCGATACCAAGATTCAGTTTCTTCACCACTTCCCACTGGATATCTTCGTTTCCGATAGCAGATTCATACCACCATGTATAGATACTCTCGGCATGATTCAAGTCCAGACGAGTATGGCCACCGTATTTCCATGAATCCATATACAACCAACGGCGAGATTCATCGAACGGATCACCCAATTGGTCTGAACCGATTTCACCGTATGAAGCACGTATCTTCATCATGTCAAGAATCCGTTTCTCACGTAAGAAACGCATAAACGGCTCTTCACTAATCATCCAGCCCACAGCACCGGAATTAAAGAATGCAAAACGGTTTTCAGGACTGAACTTCTCAGAGCCATTGTAAGCACCGTTATACTCAATAAAATAACGGTCTGCCCAGTTATAGGTTACACGGAAAGCCCAGTCTTCACGATAAGTAGGCATCACACTGCCTCGAGCATTCTCCTGCCGGCTGAACAATCCCATAGCAGATAAATTATGCTTACCGAAACTGCGTGCCCAACTTAACTGAGCCTGATAATAAAGATTGCGCACTGTCTGCCCATTGTCTACAGAACCAGATTGTGTAGACCAGTTGACACCTTGAGTCCAATCAAATCCCTGATTGGTATCATACGAGTTCTTCCATACGACCTGACCTGTTTCAGGATCAATCCATTTAGACTGAGAATCATTATACAAGTCGTTAATACCACGATTGTTTTCTACAAACTCGTTATCCCACGAAATAGTGGCACGCGCCATAAGACCTTTCGTAATAAATGATAAATCCTGCTCCAGTGTAAAGTCTGTATTAATACGGGTTGACGTAGTCTGCATTGTACCACCAATTGAAATATTCTGAACAGAATTAGTAGTATTAGACACTTTCGGATACATACCCCAGCTACCATCAGAATACTGTGGCAAAAACACATCGGGGGGAATATTATAAACACCCGACCATTGCTGACCTATCTGCCATTCACTATTGACCGAATTGCTCCAAGGAGCCTTACGAATGCCATTTGAACCAGCTAAATTAATCTTCAATACAGTAGTCTTTGTGATATTGAAGTCAAGGTTGCTTCGTACGTTTATACGATCGTAACCATATCCAGAATTGTAACCACGTCCGTTATCATAAACGCGGAAAAGGTCACCTTCATGCACATAATCAGCCGAAGCGAAATATTTAACAAACTTGGTTCCACCACTGATATTGATGTTAGCGTTGTAAGACATTGTGTTATCTTTGAACAAAGCCTTCTGCCAGTCTACATTCGGATAGCGTTCGCGCTGTTCCACAGTTGTCTGATTTCGATAATTCTCAATGAAAGCTTGAGGACGAATATCAGCCCACGACTGAGGAGCCAATGCCAATTCATGTTCAATAGCCACATTACGAAACATCAAAGCATCGTAAGAATCATATTTATTAGGCAATTTAGAAGGAGATTTCAAAGTAGCATTAAAACCTACATCAATCTTGGCACTACCTTCGGTACCGCGTTTGGTGGTAATCAAGATAACACCGTTTGCACCTTTCACACCGTATACAGCCGTAGCCGATGCATCCTTCAATACTGAAATGGACTGAACGGAAGTAATGTCAACCGAACTCATCGGACGTTCGATACCATCAACCAACACCAACGGATCTTCATTATTGTTCCAAGAACTTGCACCACGGATAGTAATTTTCGGGTCTTCCTCGCCCGGCATACCTGTGCCCGTAGTAGTTACCACACCCGGAAGATTACCGGTCAAGGCTGCACCGATATCACTTACACCAGCCGCACGCTCCAAAACTTTACCTGTAGTCTGCGTGATAGCACCAACTACCGATGCTTTCTTCTGCTGGCCATAACCAACTACTACGACCTCCTGCAACTGCTGTGAATCATCTTCCAAAGTAACCTTAATCAATTTGTTGGAAGTTGCTTTCACTTCCTGCGACTTCATACCAACGAATGATATCACAAGAATCGTATTTTCACTGGGCACGGTCAACATAAAATTACCGTCTATATCTGAAATCGTACCTATTGATGTATTGCCCTTCACTACGACCGATGCCCCAATGACCGTTTCACCTGTGCTGTCGAAAACGGTTCCCCTGACTGTTATACTCTTTTGTGCCATTGCCGAAAAGCAACTGAATAGCATCAAAAGGAATAGGCAAGGAATTTTCTGAATTTTCTTTCTTACATTTTTCATTACCATTAGTTTAAGATGTTAATTAAACATTTTCTCTTTTTTACAAACTGTCACAACGAAGAACAGTCCTAACCGTCGTCATACTTTTGTTTCATAATTATACAGTTATTTTGATTTAAAAAATATAATGTCACTTGCGCCACAATCAGATGGAAGGAAGAAGCATCATTTTTCCGCCTTGTTTCTCCAGCATTAGACCAGGCCGCTTTTCATTGCAAAAGTATTGAAATATTTCATCTTATTAACAGGAATGTGATACATATTCTTTTGTTGGCATTACATCATTCTTTCGAATGTTACATAAACCTCTGCCCATGTTACACAGGAGCATATAATAAACTGATAATCAATATGCTAAAAATGCACAGAAAGTACATACAAAAGTTACATCAGCGGATAAAATCGCCCCTGGAACACACTAAAATTTCCACATTAAAATTCCAAAAACACTTCTAAAAAAAGTGTTGTAACGTAGCGAAAAAAAGATGTAACTCTAGAGTTAAAACACAAAATCAGGCATAATCGGCCTCAATCCAAAGCTCTGTCACCGGAAAAAGCATCGTTTACAGGCAAAAAATGAGTCGACACACGAAAAATGTGCAGCCCGATTTCACCAGGAGGTGTCATGTTTCACCATACCACACTATATATCAGCAGATTCCGACAGAATGAAAGCGTGAAGGCATCGGAATAGGACTGTTTCTTTGTTTGGCAGTCGGCATCAACAGATATCTTTCACATAAATTTCAATTCTTCAGCCCAGCCCGAAGATGTAAACACGAGACGGAACTTACGGAAACTGCGAAAAAAAAATCGCCCATCGGGACGGGTACATGAGAAAAGACGACAAAACGATGGATGCCAGATGTCCTTTTCACAAAGGCATCGGCTTGGCCACATCAGTTATTTTTTTAAACAACCTGCCAAACATACATAAAAGAGAATAATCAAATCAAGGGCAGCGAACGCTTCCGTCACCCCGTATATTAAATGCTTGCATCGTCCGCGGTGAATGCCTGCATCGTCCGCGGTGAATGCTTGCACCGTCTGCGGTGAATGCTTGCACTGCGTTAGTTAAGAAATGAACTTAGGCATACAAAAGGTGTGCTGGAAAAAGCTTTTTTCAAAGCTCTTTCCAGCCACATTATTTTCTCCAAGCAGAACCCTACCGGACAGACAGCCCGCGCAAGACGGGCATATCTTTTTGTTCCGCGCCTAGAGCTTTACCTGAATCTTCTTACCTTTATATGTCACTACCTTTTCTTTTCCGTCGACAGTCTTCACCGTGAACTGACGCGTCTGCAACATACCTTCATAGGCTCCCTTGCGGGCACCGATGGTGAGTGTACGCTTGGCGTTGTTCCACGTCATCGGAATTTCCGTATAGGCACCCTTCTCGTAGTTGTAGTTGTCGAACTCGTCTTCATAGAGCGTGAAGCTACCGTCCGCACCGGGATAAACGCATACGGTCAGGTTATCCCAGGCTTTCTCGGTAGTATATTGTACATCGGGACCCACAGGCACTACGCTGCCGGCACGCACAAAGAGCGGAATGCGGTTGAAGGTTGTGGCCACGGTCGTTCTCTGTCCGCCGTCCAGCACCTCGTTGGTCCAATAGTTGTACCAGCTGGTTCCGGCAGGCAGGTAAACTTCCATCGTCTTACCTTGAGTAAAGTCAGCAGAAACGGCTCCGCCGGCAGTGGTCTTGCTGTCGCTTCCCCACCCTTCGTTCTCCTTCAGGTTCTTCTGCGCCAGTTCGGGCGTATATTGGGCACGCACGACAGGAGCCACCAGGAAGGCTTTACCGAACATGTATTCATCCGTCACGTCCCAAGCCTGCTTGTCGTCCACAAAATCCATAAACAGTGCACGCATGAAGGTAGACTGATTGTGAGATACATCCCACGAAGTGGAATAAATATAAGGAATCAGCGCGTAACGCAACTTAACGGCATCGACAAGCGCGTCGTAGACAGGTTCACCCGGCTTGCCATACCAGTAGAATTCGCGGGGTACATCGGTTCCGTGGCTGCGCATCATGGGGCAGAATGTACCGAACTGAAGCCAGCGTACATAAAGTTCCTGATACATCGGGTTCTTGGTAGCGCTGTTGTCCGCCCAACTCTTGTTATAGGAACCGGCAAAGAAACCGCCCAGGTCTGAGTTCCAGTGAGGCATGCCGGTAAGAGAATAGTTCAGTCCGGCCGTCACCTGCTTGCGGAACGAGTCCCAAGACGACTGCACATCGCCCGACCATACGTTGGAAGCATAGCGCTGCTGTCCCAGGAAGCCCGAACGGGTCAGAATGATGACGCGCTTGTCACTGGTTTCGGCACGCTGGTGGTCATAGACGCCGCCCACCGTCATGAGGGGAAAGGCATTGCGCACGCTACGATAGGAGCCCAAAGCCGTCTGACGGTCAAAGTCTTCCGGTCTGTGATTGAAGTGGTCGGGTTCGGTAGAATCCATCCACCAGCCGTCCATACCCAGTTGGAAGATTCCTTTGTTCAAATATTCCCAATAGATGTCGCGTGCCTTGGGGCTGTAGCAGTCGTACACACGCACACCGGAAGGATATTCCATGTTGGGCGGCCAGCCTTCCACACCCGACTGCGGCCAGGTTTCGATGTCGAAAAGCAGACCTTCCTTGTCTAAAGCGCGGTAGGGCTTCGTGGCCGGACCGAACGAGGACCAGATGGAAATCATCATGTGGGCATTCATGGCATGAATGTTGTCAATCATCTCCTTCGGACGGCTGAAAGTGGGGTTCTGGAAGTCCATGGCGTTCCACAGGTAGTTGTGCCCCCAATACTGCCAGTCCTGAATGATGCAGTCCAAAGGAATGCCCAGTTCGCGATACTTCTTCACGACACCTTCGGTTTCTTCCTGGCTCTTGTAACGTTCCTTGCTCTGCATGAATCCGTAGCTCCACAACGGCATCATGGGCACTTCGCCTGTCAACGCACGAACCTCGGCAATGACACCGTCGGCCGAACCGCCGTACATGAAGTAGTAGTCGATGCAGTCGCCCACCTCAGAGCTGAAGGAAGTCTCCTTCTCGTTATCTGTATAAGTGGTAGCAGAATAGTTGTCCCAGAATACGCCATAGCCCTTGGTCGACTGGAAGATGGGCGACACGTCTTCCACGTTGCCCTGTACCAGCACCTTGCTCATGTTGCGCTGCATCATCTGGCCGTTCTGCAGCTGTCCAAGTCCGTAAAGTCCCTCGTTCTTGTCTACATCAAAGCCCTGATAGACGGTGTAAGTAGCCCTTCCGGCATCATTGAACGGCGTAAAAGCCTTGTTGTTCTCCTGTTCCTTCAGCAACGGAGTGCCGTCGGCCTTGGCGTAAGAGATGACTCCCGTACGGGTATTGAGCGTTACGGTCAGCGAGCGGCTTTTCATCACTACTTCGCCCTCTCCCTGTTCGCTCACTTTGATGCCGGGATTCTGAGGAGCTGCCACAACAGACAGGCTCTTTTTCTCTATAGCCTTGCCTTGCGGTGTTTTCAATACTCGGAGGCTGTTCGGGCCGTACCATTGCACCTCCACATCGGTCTTTTTGCCGGCAATGGTTGCCTTGATGCCCGTTGCCGTCTGCTGGTAGTCCTGCGCCCAGACTAAAGCCGAAAGCAGACAGCACGCTACAAATGCAATACTTTTCTTCATCTTCACTGTCGATTATTTAATTTAAGTTTCGTTTTTACCGAAACTTGCAGGAGTTAGAGGAGTTAGAAGGAGTTATCGCCCGTCTTGGGCGGGCTTAGGAGTTAAAGGCCAATAGAAAAACAAACAGCTCACAATGTATCGGCTTAACTCCTTAACTTCTTAACCACTTAACTACCAGAGAAATATTAAATCCAAAACATAAGTTATTTAATAGGATATACGGATTTGCTGTCACTTTTTGAATTCCCACCAATCCAGCATGAACAGGTTGCGTTGCTGACGCTTGCCGCCTTTGAACACAAAGTAAAGGTCGTGAACGCCACCGACCTTCTGTACGGCTGTCTCAAACTCCTGAAGAGCGCTTTTGGTGTTGCCAATAGCGACGGTGCCGATGCAGGTTCCTTCGGCAGAATCCAGACGGATTTCCATAGTGCCGCCATAAAGATGGCAGGAAGCTGAAACCTTGAACGAAGAGGCGCCTTTGCCGAAATCCACTCCTTTCACCATTAGATATTCACCGTCGTCAATGTCCGTAACCAGTTGGTTCCAACGGTCCTTTGCCCACTCGTTTTTAGGAGTGGTCTTCAGGCCATACCCCCACGCCATGGTTTCGGCTTCTACCTTGCGGTAAGGATTGAAATTTTCAATCTGCTCCAGCTTGCAATCCTGAAAATAAGGAAGTTCCTTGATGGTTCCGTCGGCATTGTATTCCATCTCGGCAATGGATACCGAACGGCGTTCGGCATGACGGCTGGTTTCGAGACGGAAAATGTCATAGTTCAACCCAAAGCAATAGGACTTGCCTTTGTAGTCGATGATACCCGGATGATTGCCACGTGTACGGGGTGTATGGTCCATGATGTGTCCCTTGTGTACCCAGGGGCCGGTGGGGCTGTCGCTCATGGCATAACCGATGCCTTCAGGACAGCAGGTTGAAGCAAAGGCCAGATAGTAGTGACCGTTGCGTTTATAGAACCACGGTCCTTCCTGGTAGTCTTCAATATGCGGAGTCTTTACAATCTCGCCCGAATAGGAAATCATGTCTTCATTAAGCTTCACGTAGTAAAGGTTCGGATTACCCCAATACATATATGCCTGACCATCGTCGTCAATGAACACCGAAGGGTCTATGTCGTCCCAATGTTCCTTCTGCCACACCAGCGGCTTGCCTATCGGATCTTTGAAGGGGCCGTAAGGAGAGTCTGCTACCAGCACGCCGATGCCGTGTCCGTGAATGGGACAGTACATGTACCATTTACCGTTACGTTCCACCACACATTCGGCCCACGCTCCGTTGTCGCCCTTATACCATTTGAAATCTTTCAGTGAAGCCACGGCTCCCCTGTCCTGCCAGTTCACCATATCTGTAGAGGTATAGAGTAGCCAATCCTTCATCAAGAAGCCCTCGGCATTATCCTCGTCGTGTGTAGTATAAAGGTAAACTGTATCGTTGAACACGAAAGGAGCCGGATCGGCCGTGTACTTGGTCTGTATGACGGGCATGTTCAGTTCCGGTTGTGCACTGCCCGTGTTCTGTGCAGACAACCCGCCGGACACCAGAAGCAACATGCCGGCCATTCTTAATTTTACATTTTTCATAATATCGCGTCTTTTAAATGGTGTTGCAAAAATAGGTCAGAGGTACCTGAGAACAGGCTAAAAATGTTGCAGGAAACAGCACTTTCGTTGAAAAAGTGCCCTTTTCATCGCTTTTTCCGCTGAGAGACGTATTGCGAAGGCCGCATTCCGTACTCTTCCTGAAAACATTTGCTGAGGTAGCTCGATGTGCTGAAGCCGACGCTGTCCGCCACCTCGGCTACCGTATATCCTTCTTCCAACAACTGTGCCGCCCGCTTCAGACGGATGGAACGGATGAAGTTGGTAGGCGTTTTGCCCACCACGGCCACCAACTTCCGATAAAGCCCGGTGCGGTCCATCCCCATATCTCTGCTCAAGACTTCCACCGAGTACTCCGGATTGTCGAGATTCTGCTCCACATATTCCAGCGCTTTGCGGATGAAAGCCTCGTCGGCATCCGACAGCCATCCCTCTTCAGCATTGTTCACACGGATTTTGTCCGACTGTTCCTTCCTGCGTTTTTCCTGCTGTGACAACAGATTCCGCATACTGACAAGCAGAGAATCCAATTCCAGCGTATTCTCATCAGAAGACAAGGGCAACAATACTCCCTCCGAAAATTGTCCGACCAAATCCTTCAACTCAGCAGCCTGCGAACGTATCTCCTGAAGCTGAATCCTGACACGACCTTCGTCCGTATGCTTCAACAAATTGTCTATCGGGGTCAAAATACGCTCCACCGGTTCCTCAAGTTCGCGGTTGATATTTTGCAAGAAGGTGGCCTTCATCTCGTCAAGTTTCTCTTTCTGTTCACGAACCAAATTGCGCTTTTTTCTCCTGACATACAAGAACAAAGAAAGGCCTACGCAGCCGGCTGCCAACAAGGCATAGAGCAGATAGGCATAACCGGTCTGCCAGAATGGAGCTTTCACCCGTATGTGAAGCTCAGCATAGCGGTCTGTCCAGCTACGGCCATTGTCCGCTGCACGCACTCTGAAAATATAGTTGCCCGGCGGCAGGTCGGTATAGGTTGCATTGCCTCTGCCATCAGCAGAACGGATTTCCCGCTCCGTTCTGTCCATTCCCTCCATGCGATAGCGGTAATATGTCTGGGTAGGATTGACATAGTTCAGAGCTGAGAATTCAATAGTAAAGAAATTCTGATCGTGTTCCAATACAATCTCACGGGTCATGGTAATGGGACGTTCCAATATCACATTCCCGTGATAGGGCTGCCCGCTTTGCACTTGTTCTCCAAAAAGGCTGAATCCGACAAAAAGAGGGGTATAACGTACTTGCTCAGCAGCATCCGACAAAGGAGACAGACAATTGAAGCCATTGATCCCCCCCCAATATAACGTACCGTCGGAAGTCATGCAGACCGAGCGTTCGCAGAACTCGTCCGTTATCACTCCGTCAAAACGATTGTAATTTACAAACGAATAACGCTGCCCAGTCTCTTCCGTATGCACAATGAGACGACTGATTCCACTGGCTGTGGAAATCCAGACACTGCCATCGGACGCGCAAATGAGTGAGCGAACCGAGTTGTTTATCAGCCCATCAGCGGTATAGAACATCTGCTCCTCGCCAGTAGAGGCATTCCACTGTAACAAGCCGTCTTCCAGACCAATCCACAGTTGCCCCCGGCTGGCAGCAATGGCGTTGCAGGAATGGCAGGTAGAATGTACGTCTGTTTTTCCACTTCGTTTGTCGTGGATAAACCAGGCATGACGCGTAATGCCCGCCAGCGTATCCTTCCCCATTTCAATCACTTGCAACGGTACGGCTTCCAATCCCGGCACTTTCATGGTCCGGACTGACGGAAATGCCTGACGAGTAGGAGTCAAGTCACCCGTAACCTCATCGTACAGGAAACAGCCATGGTCTGTATTCACCATCAGGCTTCCGTCATTGGCTTCGGCAAAGCCGGTGATGTGTATGCTCTGGCTTTCAGTCAGCGGAAACAAGATTCTACCGATATGCCTGAACCGGAACCGGTCCGGATGATAATAAAGAATGCCCCGATTCAGCGTTCCTACCCACATGCCCCCCTGGGAGTCGTTGTAGAGCGTACTGACTTCAACATCTATCTTCTGTCCGTCCAGCAATTGCAAGGTCGGAATGTGCTGTTTCTGTTTCCAATTGGCATCCATGTGATACAAGCCTTCGGGTCCGCTCACCCACACGCTGTCGTCACGGTCCATGGAAAGATAATTGAAATGGGATGTCGTACTCATCACCACCTTCCACTGTTTCTGAGCGACGTCGTAATTCAGCATCACCCCTCCTTTTCTTCCATTACACAATTGATAATAGGTATGTTCACCCTGCACAACAAACGAAGTCATGCCATACAGGTCAGGAGAAAGTCCATCCGGATAATTCTGCTGATAGAGTTCATGCCCCGAAGCTAAATCGTAACAAACCAACAGCCCCGAACGGTAAAACAAATAAAGCTTTCCGTCCAGCACGCCCAAATCGTAAAGTTGGTCATTTCCGCGGGAGACACCGTGTAGAAAAGTGACTGCTTCAGCCGCATCACTGCCGATGAGCAACAAATCGTCCTGTTCGGTCACCAGCCACAAGTTCTGTTTTTTGTCTACAAACATGTCTTTCAAAGGAATATGCACGCCCCATTGCCCCAGTAACGTTTCGGGATGCTCCACAAACCGCTCACGCCCGATGTCGACCGCCATCAGCCAATACTGATTTTTAATCCACATATACCCCTTTGCGTCTATATATATATGGTGGAAACCCGAATATTCGGAAAGAGGGCAAAAATGGCGGTCATCGTAATGAAGATAGCTGAATCGGGTTCCGTCGTACAGGTTCAGTTGCCCTTCCGTCATCACCATCATCCGCCCGTCAGGAAGTTGGACAATGTTTCTCACCTTGCTGCTGGACAACCCTTGTGTGGCATCAACGGGAGTGAACACGTAATGTTCTACGGGAAAGGATGGCATAACGGACGCAAACAGGCACAGCAAGCACACGAATGTCTGTGCCGCATAACAGATTCGGCTTTCATACCTTTCTATAATGTCTGTATGCCCCATGTCCATCGGTTATATCAGTGTATGTAGTCTTCATTTTTGCCATGCAAAGATAGCAATATTTTAAGTTCGTCAAACAAACAAGAGTTATTACCTGCCAAGTATCAAATAAAATCCAAATATTGGCTAAATTTGTCACGGAAAATAATCAATCCATGAACCTATGATTTACGACAACTCAGCAGTAAGAAGACAAGACCGGTTACTCGACGAAAGCGATGCAAGAATCTTGCTAAAGCACGGAGAGTACGGTGTGCTGTCCATGACCGACCCCGAAGGCGCCCCCTACGGCATCCCTATTAATTATGTATGGGACGGGAACGACCACATTTACCTGCATTGTGCTCCGACAGGCAGGAAGTTGCAATGTATCGGGCAGCAGGCCGAAGTTTCATTCTGTGTGGTAGGACGAACCAACGTGGTACCACACAAGTTTACCACCGGTTACGAAAGCGTTGTCATCAAATGTCAAGCCCGAACCGGGCTGTCTGCCGAAGAAAGGATGAATGCTTTGAGACTTTTGCTGGAAAAGTACTCGCCCAATGACCTGGTCATAGGCCTGAAATATGCCGAGAAGTCCTTCCATCGGACAGAAATCATCTGTCTGGACCTGAAAGAATTCAGCGGCAAACAGAAAAAAGTCAACTAACAAACATTTTCAATATGAACCCTCAGCATGCCCAACTGATTCAAGCCATGACTGCCTATAATGCAGGCGACCCCAAACGCATCCAGCACCTGATTAAAGTACACAGCCTGGCATCGGCCATAGGCGTATTGGAGCAACTGGATGAAGAGACCTTATTCATTTTGGAGACTGCCGCCCTTGTACATGACATTGGAATCCGTATCTGCGAACAGAAATACGGTTCATGCGACGGAAAGCTACAGGAAAAGGAAGGCGGCCCCGAAGCCAGGAAGTTGTTGTCAGAACTGGGATGCTACACCTCGGAACAAATTGAGCGCGTATGCTGGCTGGTGGCTCATCACCATACTTACAAAGACATCAACGCCGTGGATTACCAGATTCTTGTGGAAGCAGACTTTCTGGTAAACAGCTACGAAGACAACCTCTCGACCGAAGCCGTCAAACGGATTCGGAAAAACATATTCAAGACTCCAAGCGGCATCTTTCTTTTGGAAAAGACATGGAACCTGTCCTAATGTGACAATGCTTCTCCCGTTCGAGAAATATATTTTCCAGACCAGAGGAAATAGAGGGGATTCATTGGCATATTCCATAGAAATTCCGTAAGTTTGTCCGACCGTAAATTGTAACGCGTATGCCACACTATGATATAATCGCTATCTTAGGACCGACAGCCTCCGGCAAGACCCCCTTCGCAGCAGCACTGGCGGCTGAATTGGGCACGGAAATCATCAGTGCCGACTCCCGGCAGGTCTACAAGGGGATGGATATAGGCACGGGGAAAGACTTGGCCGACTATACTGTAAGGGGGCATGCCATTCCCTACCACCTGATTGACATTGCCGAACCTGGCTACAAATACAATGTTTTTGAATATCAGCGCGACTTTCTGGAGGCTTACGAAGACATCCGCCGACGTGGCATGTGTCCGATTGTGTGCGGAGGTACGGGCATGTATCTGGAATCGGTACTGAAAGGCTATCGCCTGCTGCCCGTTCCCGAAAACGCCGAATTACGAAACCGTCTGGCGAGCAAGCCATTGGAAGAGCTGACTGAAATACTGAAAACGTACAAGGAACTGCACAATACGACTGACGTAGATACAGCCAAACGTGCCATCCGTGCCATTGAAATAGAAGAATATTACCTCCATACACCTGTAGACGACCCCCAACTGAACAGCCTCATCATCGGGGTGGACATTGACCGCGGACTGCGCCGCGAGAAGATAACCCGCCGCCTGAAGCAACGGCTGGACGAAGGCATGGTGGACGAGGTGCGCGGCCTGCTGGAGCGGGGCATTCCGCCCGAAGACCTCATCTACTACGGGCTGGAGTACAAATACCTGACACTCTACGCCGTGGGGGAACTGACCTACGACGAGATGTTCAAAGGGCTGGAAACGGCCATCCACCAGTTTGCCAAGCGGCAGATGACGTGGTTCAGGGGCATGGAGCGGCGCGGATTCACCATCCACTGGATAGATGCCCGTCTGCCAATGGAAGAAAAGATTGCATTTGTCCAACAACAACTTTTAAATTAACGAACAGCAACAGCATAATTTGCCTATAAGACCCATGAGTGTAGCACCCGAAAAGTGGGGAGTGATATACAACCCCAAAGCCGGAACCCGCAAAGTGCAGAAACGGTGGAAAGAAATCAAGGAGTATATGGACAGCAAAGGCGTGTCCTACGACTACGTACAGTCCGAAGGATTCGGATCGGTGGAACGTCTGGCTGGCATCCTGGCCAACAACGGCTACCGCACCATTGTGGTAGTGGGCGGCGACGGCGCACTGAACGACGCCATCAACGGCATCATGCTCTCCCATGCGGAAGACAAAGAAAACATTGCCATCGGTATCATCCCCAACGGCATCGGCAATGACTTCGCAAAATACTGGGAAATCAGTTCGGAATATAAAGAAGCGGTGGACTGCATCATCAACAACCGCCGCCGCAAAATTGACGTGGGCACCTGCTACTACTATGACGGAAAGACCCATCGCTCGCGCTACTTTCTGAACGCCATCAACATCGGACTGGGAGCGCGCATCGTGAAAATCACCGACCAGTGCAAACGCTTCTGGGGAGTGAAGTTCCTCTCCTACTTCATGGCACTAATTTCCATCATCTTCGAGCGGAAGCTCTACCGTATGCACCTCAGAATCAACGACGAGCACATACGCGGCCGCATCATGACCGTCTGCATTGGCAGTGCATGGGGCTACGGGCAGGCTCCCAGCGCCGTACCCTACAACGGCTGGCTGGACGTGTCTGTCATCTACCGGCCTGAACTATTGCAGCTTTGGTCGGGCTTGTGGATGCTGATACAAGGACGCATTCTGAACCACAAGGTGGTGAAACCCTACCGTACCCAACACGTCAAGGTTTTGAGGGCACAAAATGCTTCCGTCGACCTGGACGGCCGCATCTTGGACCGTCATTTTCCGCTGGAAATAGGCATCATGCACGAAGCCATCACGCTGATTATACCAGACTGATGGAGTTGAGATATAAAAGTTAAGAGTTGGCGGTTCATTAACCACTAACCCCTGACCGCTAACCACTAACCACTATCCGCTAACCACTATCCGCTAACCACTATCCGCTAACCACTAACCGCTATTAAAATGATTGAATTGAAGAACAACCCCGCCGGCAATTTCTTCCTGCTGGCAGGCCCTTGCGTCATCGAGGGAGAAGAGATGGCCATGCGCATAGCAGAAAAGATTGTTGCCATTACAGACAAGCTGAAAATACCTTATGTATTTAAGGGGTCTTACCGCAAAGCCAACCGCTCGCGACTGGACTCGTTCATGGGAATAGGCGACGAAAAGGCACTCCGCATACTGAAGAAGGTTCGCGATACCTTCGGCGTACCCACCGTAACAGACATTCACAGCGCCGAAGAGGCAGCCATGGCAGCCGAATTTGTTGACATATTGCAGATTCCCGCCTTCCTCTGCCGGCAGACAGATTTACTGGTAGCTGCCGCCAAAACGGGCAAGACCATCAACATCAAGAAAGGTCAGTTTCTCTCACCGCTTGCCATGCGTTTTGCTGCCGAGAAGGTGGTGGAAGCAGGAAACGCCCACGTGATGCTGACCGAGCGGGGTACAACCTTCGGTTATCAGGACCTGGTAGTAGACTTCCGCGGTATACCCGAAATGCAGGAATTTGGCTATCCGGTCATTCTGGATGCCACACATTCACTGCAGCAGCCCAACCAAACCAATGGAGTAACGGGCGGCATGCCCCAACTGATAGAAACCATTGCACGGGCAGGCGTTGCCGTAGGAGTGGACGGACTTTTTATCGAAACCCACGAGAACCCGGCCGTAGCCAAGAGTGACGGCGCCAACATGCTGCGTCTGGACCTGCTGGAAGGACTGCTCACCCGGCTGGTACGTATCCGACAGGCAGCCATTCAATAGGACTACGCACATGGTAAATAGCGATTGAACAATATCCACTGATATATCGCTAAAAAAATGCTGCCGCCCTGTGATTTATACCCCCATTCTACGACAGATTAACCAAAAACCAATAAAAACAAACTTTATGAAACACTTTTTCAAAACAATTCTCTTTGCCGCAGTATTCATCTGCGCAAGCATGGGAAGCATGTTTGCCCAGCAAATGCCACCGATTCCGGTAGATCCGGATGTTCGGATTGGCAAGCTGGACAATGGTTTAACTTATTACATCCGTAAAAACAACCTGCCCGAAAACCGTGCAGATTTCTACATTGCACAGAAAGTAGGCTCCATACAAGAAGAACAGAACCAGTTGGGATTGGCCCACTTTCTGGAACACATGTGCTTCAACGGCACCACCCACTTCCCCGGCGATGCCTTGAAACAATACCTGGAACGTATCGGCGTGAAGTTCGGTGAAAACCTGAATGCTTACACCTCCATCGAGGAAACGGTGTACAACATCTCCAACGTACCTGTCACCACTCCGGGTGCCATTGACTCCTGCCTGCTCATCCTGCACGACTGGAGCAACGACCTGACCCTCGACCCCAAAGAGATTGACAAGGAACGCGGTGTCATCAACGAAGAATGGCGTACCCGCATGAGCGCAGGCCAGCGTATGCTGGAAAAGGCATTGCCCGTTCTGTTCAAAGGTACGAAATACGCTACCTGCTTCCCCATCGGAACCATGGACGTAGTGATGAACTTCCCTTACCAGACGCTGCGCGACTATTACGAAAAGTGGTACCGCCCCGACTTGCAGGGACTGGTCATTGTGGGTGATATTGACGTGGATGCAGTAGAAGCCAAAATCAAGACCATGTTTGCCGACATACCCGCACAGCCCGATGCCGCCAAACGCGAATACTATCCCATAGCTGACAATAAGGAACCTCTCATCTACATCGGACGCGACAAGGAAATGCCATACGTACAAGCCTACATCATGAGCACGCACGACGTGACTCCCGACGACCAGAAAGGCAGCATTCCCTATTTGGTAGAGGTTTACGCCAAGAGCCTCATCGGCACCATGCTGAACGCCCGTCTGAACGAACTGACGCAGACAGCCAACCCGCCTTTCATTGCCAGCGGTGCCTATGACGCCAGCATTCTGGGCATCACCAAGACCAAAGGAGCCTTTACCGGCATAGCCGTCTGCAAGGAAGACAACATTGAAGAAGGTTTCAAAGCCGTATTCCGCGAAATAGAGCGTGCACGCCAGTTCGGTTTCACCGAGAGCGAATATGTACGTGCCCGCGCCGAGTTCCTCCGCCAGATTGAATCGGCCTACCAGGAACGTGACAAACGCCGCAACGAGCAGTACGTCAACGAATATGTACGCCATTTCCTGGACAACGAGCCCATTCCCGGCGTTGAAAACGAATACCAACTGTACAACCAGCTGGCTCCCGCCATCCCCGTAGAAGCTCTGAACATGCTGATGAAGGAACTGGTGAAGGAAGACAACAAGATGGTGGTCATGATGGCACCCGAAAAGAAAGAACTGGTATTGCCGGATGAAGCTGCCGTAAAGAAAATGATGGCCGACGTAAAGGCCGAAAAGCTGGAAGCCTACGTGGACAAGGTTTCTGACGAACCTCTGATGAAAGAAGCGCCGAAGGGCGGCAAGATTGTATCGGAGAGCACTGATCCCGTCATGGGCACCACGCAACTGACCCTCTCGAACGGCGTGAAGGTCATCATCAAAAAGACCGACTTCAAGGCCGACCAAATCTTGATGAAGGGTGTAAGCCTGGGCGGAAGCTCCCTCTTCCCCAACTCGGAAATCATCAACATCAACGGACTGGACGCCGTATCGGTAGGCGGTCTGGGCAACTTCAGCGCAACAGACCTGGAGAAAGTGCTGGCCGGCAAGAAAGCCTCCGTCAGATACGGCATCGGCGACAAGACCGAAGCCGTGAACGGCAGTTGCTCGCCCAAGGACTTTGAGACCATGATGCAGCTCACTTACCTGACCTTCACCGCACCGCGCCGCGACAACGATGCCTTTGCTTCCTACAAGAACCGCAACAAGGCAGCTTTGAAGAACCAGGAAATGGAACCGATGGTGGCCTTCATGGACAGTGTGACCTATGCCCTGAACATGGGACACCCGCGTACGCAGCGTCTGAAAGCCGACATGGTAGACCAGATGGACTACGACAAGATTCTGTCCATGTACAACGACCGTTTCAAGGATGCCAGCGACTTTACGTTCATTCTCGTGGGCAACGTGGACCTGGACAGCATGAAACCGCTTATCGAAACTTATCTGGGCGCCCTGCCTTCCATCAACCGCAAGGAGACCTTCAAGGACAACAAGATTGAATACCGCCAAGGCGAATACAAGAACATCTTCAAACGCCAGCAGGAAACGCCCAAGGCAACCAACTTCGTATGCTACACCGGCACCTGTGAATACAACCTGAAGAACACCCTTCTGATGAGCATGCTGGGCCAGGTACTCGACCTTATCTACACCGAAAAGGTACGTGAGGACGAAGGCGGAACCTACGGCGTATCGGCAAGCGGCAACCTGAACAAGTATCCGCAGCCCAAGGCCGGCATCCAGATATTCTTTGAGACTGCACCCGAGAAACGCGAGAAGCTGATGAAGATTATCTTCGACGAACTGGACAACCTCGTAAAGAACGGTCCCAAAGAGGAAGACGTGAACAAGGTGAAGGAATTCATGCTGAAGAAGCACGCTGAAGACCTGAAGGAAAACGGCTACTGGCTGAACAGCATCGACGAACTGCTCTATACGGGCATGAACCCCGTTCAGGACTACGAAAAGACTGTGAACGCCATCACGCCCAAGGACATCCAGAAGTTTGCGGCCGACCTCCTGGGTCAGAACAACGAAGTGGAAGTCTCCATGATTTCGGAAGCAAAAGAACAATAATATGACATTTAGTGACGAGCTACGGGCTACAAGCTACAAGTGCGGCTTGTAGCTCGTCCTATTTCCACACTTCTTCTCCCTATGAACTTATTCTTAGAACTCCGCCGCCACGGCAAACTGGCCGCCAAGCGCCACCCGATGTACGAAAAGAACAAATTCGGAAAGTTCTGGATGTACTTCATGGCCGTATTCTGGGCCGGCTATCTCATTTTCTTCGGCACCACCTTTGCTTTTGCATTGGACGAAGAGTCACGCGAACCCTACCAAATCATCAACGGTGTACTCATCATCATCCTGGCACTCGACTTCCTCATGAGATTCCCTTTCCAAAAGACTCCCACACAGGAAATCAAGCCCTATCTGCTGTTGCCGGTCAGACGCAGCCGTCTGATAGACTTCCTGCTGCTTCGTTCGGGGCTGGCAGGCTTCAACTTCATCTGGTTGTTTTTTTTCGTGCCTTTGGCCGTCATCAACGTATCGCGCTACTACGGTGCAGCCGGCGTGCTGACCTACTGCGCGGGCATCTGGCTGCTGATGGTGCTGAACAACTACTGGTTCCTGCTCTGCCGTACGCTGATGAACGAACGCATCTGGTGGGTATTCCTGCCCATCGTGTTCTATGCCGGCATAGGCTGCGCCCTGTTCATCCCCGATGAAAGCCCGCTCTTCGACTGGTCCGTCACATTTGGAGAAGGATTCGTCACAGGCAATCCGCTCTACTTTCTTGGCCTGATTGTGGCCATTGCCCTCCTTTGGCTCGTCAACCGCAAGGTGATGCAGGGGCTTGTCTACAGCGAACTGAACAAGGTGGAAGACACCACCGTAAAGGTGCGCAACGTTTCCGAATACCGTTTCCTGGACCGCTACGGCGAGATTGGCGAATACATGCGTCTGGAACTGAAGCTGCTGCTCCGCAACAAGATATGCAAGGCCTCGCTGCGTTCCATCATCATCGTCGTCCTTGCGTTCAGCGGTCTGCTCGGTTTCACCGACATCTACGACTCCACGGGCATGAAAAACTTCATCATGGTGTACAACTACGTCATCTTCGGCACCCTGTTCATCAGCAACATCATGGGCTACGAGGGCAACTACATCGACGGCCTGATGAGCCGCAAGGAGTCCATCTATGCCCTGCTCCGTGCCAAGTACATCCTTTATAGCCTGGCTATACTGCTCCCATTCCTATTGATGATACCCGCCATGGTGATGGGCAAGCTGACCGTCCTGAGTTGTCTGGCCTGGGGCATCTTCACCGCCGGAGCCGTCTACTTCTGCCTGTTCCAGCTGGCTGTCTACAACAACCGCACCATCGACCTGAACACCAAGCTGACCAACCGCCAGAACATGGGAACGGGCCTGCAGAACCTCATTACCTTCGCCGCCTTCGGTCTGCCCCTGATGCTGAACCTCCTCCTCACAGTCCTGATGGGCGAAACGGGTACAAACATCGTGCTGACAGTCATCGGAGCGGGCTTCATCCTCACCTCCCGCTTCTGGCTGAAGAACATCTACCACCGCTTCATGCGACGCAGGTACAAAAACATGGAGGGATTCCGCGACAGCCGGCAACACTAAGGCTGTCATTCAACATATCTATTCACCACCAACCATTTACCACTAACCCTTATCCACTTATGATAGAGATAACCCAACTGCAAAAGAACTTCGGCACCAAGAAAGCCGTAGACATAGAGAACTATACCATCGCCCCGGGCGAAATGCTGGGACTGGTGGGCAACAACGGAGCGGGCAAGACCACCCTCTTCCGCCTGATACTGGACCTGCTGCAAGCCGACCGCGGCACCGTCAGCATCAACGGCACCGACGTCTCCAAGAGCGAGGACTGGAAGAACTTTACCGGCGCCTTCATCGACGACGGGTTCCTCATTGACTACCTGACGCCCGAAGAATACTTCTACTTCATCGGCAAGATGTACGGACTGAAAAAGGAAGAGGTGGACGAGCGCCTGAAGCCCTTCGAGCGGTTCATGAACGGCGAGGTGCTGGGACAGAAAAAGTTCATCCGCAACTACTCCATGGGCAACAAGCAGAAGATAGGCATCATCTCCGCCATGCTTCACCACCCGCAGCTGCTCATACTGGACGAGCCGTTCAACTTCCTGGACCCCTCGTCGCAGGCCATCATCAAACACCTGCTCAAACGCTACAACGAGGAACACGCGGCCACCGTCATCATCTCCAGCCACAACCTGAACCACACCGTAGACATCTGTCCCCGCATCGCCCTGCTGGAACACGGCGTCATCATCCGCGACCTGCAAAACGAGAACAACTCTGCCGAACAGGAGCTGGAAGCCTACTTCAACATCCGTGTGGAAGAGGAAATCAGCGAAGAACAGCACGACGACGACCGTTCTGAAACTGCAGAAGAAAACGAACCAGCCACACCGAAGCCATGAGACACCGTCTGTTCCTCATTCTGCTGGCCACAAGCCTGCTGGCCGGCCTGTCCTCCTGCCGCACCAGTGCCCCGTCATACGACTACCAGGCACTGGCCCAAGCCTCGGTGCGGCTGGGGGTAGACATCGGCCTGAAGGACAACCACGCCCTCTACCTGGAAGCCGCACAATGGATAGGCACGCCCTACCGTGCCGGAGGGAGCAGCCGGCGGGGCACAGACTGTTCGGGCTTCGTCTGGCAGATGTACCGGAAAGTGTACGGCAAAGAACTGTCCCGAAGCTCGGAACAGCAGATGAAAGAAAGCCGCAAGGTGTCGCGCCGCAAGCTGCGTGAAGGCGACCTGGTTTTCTTCGGAACCACCCGGCGCAAGCGGCGGGTGAGCCACGTTGGCATTTACCTGAAGGAAGGGAAGTTCGTCCACGCCAGCACCAGCCGGGGAGTCATCGTCAGCAGCCTGGACGAACCCTATTACGAAGAGCGATGGATAAAGGGAGGAAGATACTGAGCAACGGACAAAAAGGCAGGAAACTGAGCGGAAAAGAACAACGGAGCAAGAAACAGGCAGACGGGGCAGCTTCATCAAGCCCACAACAAACCAGCTCCATTTATTCCCCATTGACAATCAGCGACTAAGCCATGCAAGCATCCTGCGTGCTCCATGCAAGCATCGTGCGCAAGCCATGCAAGCACCGAGCGCGGGCCGTGCAAGCATCCACCCAACGGGGCACAAGCCCTCCCTCCAGACAGCCCCATCCGCAAGCCCTGCGGGAACAGGAAGCGCATCGGCCACCCGTAGGGAAGGGAACGGAGGCCGACGCACAATCACTTGGTTTACAACAAGAAAGCACTTTATTCGGACTTTACCAATTATAAAGTGCCACTTTAGTCGCTATAAAGCGTTACTTTAGTCGTTATAAAGTATTGCTTTAGTCGCTATAAAGTGGCACTTTAATCGTTATAAAGCATGGCTGAAGTCCGCACAGAGGAATGCTAAAAAAGCTGGACGGCACACGCGCCTCCTCTGCCCAGGCCCGGCAATGGCTTATCTCTCCGTCAGCACAAAGCGCAAGGTACCTCCCTTCACCAGCTCGTCGTGACCGATGCGGTAGCGGTTGAGCTTCTTTCCGCCCAGCTCCATCCGGTCGATGTAGATGGCTTCGGCCGACGGACGCTCCGCCTCAATCACCAACTGGTCTGTCCCCCACACCGCGGGGTCGAGCTTGATGACCGCACGGTCAAACACCGGAGCGGTAAGCGTATAGGACGGCTCGCCCGGACAGTCGGGATAGAAGCCCAGCATGTTGAAGATGGCCCAGGTGGACATGGTGCCCGTGTCGTCATTGCCCGGTATGCCGTTAGGGGCGTTCTTGAAGTGCTTGGCCAGCAGGCGGCTCACCTCTTTCTGCGTACGCCACTCCTCACCCTTGAAGTAGGAGAACAGATGGGCGTAGGCGATGTCGGGTTCGTTGGCGGGGTCGTAAAGGCCCTCGTCGAAGACATACTGCAACTTGTTGACAAAAGCCTTCCGGCCGCCCATCAGACGGGCCAGTCCCTTCACGTCGTGAGGCACATAGAACGTGTAGTTCCACGAACTGCCTTCATGGAAGCCGGGACACGGCTCGAAGTTCTCGCCCTGGCGTGGGTCGAAAGGCGAATAGAAGCTGCCGTCGGGCAGGATGGGACGCAGCGTGCCGAACTCCTTGCAATAGTAGTGTTTATAGCCCAGCGAGCGGTCGCGGAAGAGGCGGGCGTCGGCACGATACCGGGCCGCCTTGTCCTTGTCGCCCCGCGCGGAGGCTTCCTTGGCCAGGGCCGCGGCCAGCAGGGAGATGGAGTTGTCGGCCACGTAATACTCCAGCGCGTGGGAGACGGAATTGTCATACTTCTCGCGCAAGGGCACGTAACCCAGCTTCAGGTAGTCGTCGTTGTCCGGACGGAGCACGTTCTCCGCACCCGGCAGGGTGGCAGACTTGTACATGGCTTCGTAGGCCAGTTCCACGTCAAAGTCGCGCAGTCCCTTGAGCCACGTGTCCACAATGACGGGCACGGCCGGGTCGCCCTCCATCGTCAGCGTCTCGCGTCCGTAAAGTTCCCACTTGGGCAGCCATCCGTACTCCTTGTACATGCCGAGCATGGAGTTCACCATCTGCAACTGGCGCTCGGGATAGACCAGTGTCAGGAGCTGGTGTACGTTGCGGTAGGTATCCCAGAGCGAGAACACCGTGTAGCGGTCTCCTTTAGTGGTCATAATCCGGTCGCTCTCCATGGCGGGGTATTCGCCGTTGACGTCCTGCAACAGGTTGGGATGTATCAGCAGGTGGTAGAGCGCGGTATAGAAAATGGTCTTCTGTTCCTCGGTTCCCCCTTCCACCAGGATGCGCGACAGGTCGTCCTTCCAGCGTCCGCGGGCTTCGTCCAGCACCTGCGCAAAGGTCTTGCCTTTCTGCTCGGCTTCCAGGTTCAGGCGCGCGTTTTCCATGCTGACAAAGGAAACACCCATCTGCACTTCCACCCGTTCGCCCTCGGCGGTATCGAAAGAAAGAAAGACACCGATGTCGTCACCCGCCAGTTCCTTGCCGTAGCGGGTATAGAGCTTGTACTTCCCGCTGTCCGCATCCCATTGGGCCTTCACTTCGGACATGGCGCGCTGCTTCTTCCAGTAGCCCCAGTCGGCAGGCTGCTTGTTGACGCGCATCACGAAATAGATGGGAAAGACAGCCTGCGGGTTGTAGCAGAAAGTACCCAGCAGCTTCATCCCCTCAAACTCCCGGTCATTCACCCGCCGCACGAAGGCTCCCGTCTCGTTGGTCAGTCCTTCGCCCAGGTTCAGCAGGATGTGGCTCTCGCCCTCGGGGAAGGTGAAGCGCGAGAGGCCTGTCCGCGGGGTTGCGGTGACCTCGGTCTTTATCCCGTAGCGGGTCAGGAAGTTGCTGTAATAGCCCGGCGAGGCCTGCTCGTCGCGGTAAGGACTTCCGTATTCCTTGAAGTCCACGGACAGCTTGCCCGCCGTCGGCATCAGCAGCAGCGAGCCCAGTTCGGGACAGCCTACGCCACTGAGGTTGACGTGGGAATATCCGGTGAAGTAGCAGTTCTTGTTGTCGTAAGGAGTGGACCACCAGCGGTTGTCCTTGTCGTACTTGTTGTCCGGCGAGCCCATCACGTTGAAAGGCACCACAGACATCAGCCCGTTGGGGCAGACGGCACCGGGATTGGTAGTGCCGTAATTGGTTGTCCCGATGAAGGGGTTCACATAGTCCAGCGGCGTTTTGCCGTTTTCCCCTCCGTCGGCCAAAGCCGTGGAGAGACTGAGGACGGAAAGCGTGCAAGCCAATAAGATACGTTTCATGGTATGGTATGGTTTGAGTTTTTGAGTTTTTAAGTTTTTAAGTTCTTGAGTTGGTAAGTTCTTGAGTTGGTAAGTTCTTGAGTTTTTAAGTTTTTGAGTTTTTAAGTTGGTAAGTTTGCAAGCTTTAAATTGAAGAAGCAGCACAAACCGTTCGCCCCCTCTCCCGTCCTATCAGGACAAACATATTGCCCCGAAGAACCCCCAAACTCAAAAACTTAAAAACTTAAAAACTCAAGAACTAAAAACCTCACTTCCCTGCCGGTTCCGGCCCCATGGTCAGTTCCAGCGTACCGCCTGCGGCCAGTTGCTGATGGGTGAAGAAAGGTTCGGTCAGTTCCTCGCCGTTCAGCACCATCTTCTGCACATATTTGTTGGCCGCGCTGTTGTTGGGAGCCACGATGGTGAAGTCTTTTCCATCCTTCAGGTGAATGACGGCTTTGTTGAACAGCGGACGACCGATGGAGTAGACAGGATTGCCGGGGCATACCTGATAGAAGCCCATGGCGTTCAGGATGTACCAGGCCGACATCTGTCCGCAGTCCTCATTGCCCGAAAGGCCGTTGGGGTCGTTGAAATAGAGGGTCTGCAGCACCTGGTCCACCAGTTCCTGAGTGCGGTCGGGCCGGCCTACGTAGTTGTACAAGTGGGTGATGTGGTGGCTCGGCTCGTTGCCGTGGGCATACTGCCCTATCAGTCCCGAAATGTCGGCCGACACGTTCTCGCCCTCCAGGGCCGAATCGGCCGTGAACAGCGAGTCCAACTTGCCGATGAAGGCCTCGCGGCCTCCCATCAGTTCCACCAGTCCGTCTATGTCGTGCGGCACAAACCACGTCCACTGCCAGGCTGTACCCTCGCAATAGTCATCGCTGCGGTGGTCGGACGAACGCGGATTGAAAGGCGTGCGCCAGTTTCCCTTGCTGTCCACACCGCGCATGAAGCGCACCGAGGGGTCGAAATACTTCCGGTAGCCATTGGCAAATTCCTGGTAGCGCTTCTGCCCTTCGGCATCGCCTGCCGCACCGGCCAGCACGGAGATACACCAGTCGTTGTAGGCATATTCCAGCGCCTTGGCCACCGCCTCGTTGTCCTTGTCGCAGGGCACATACCCCACCTTGTTCTTCCAGTACTTGGCGGGCGGCATCAGCTGGCTTCTCACCCAGCGGGTGGTGTTCTTCACGTTGACGGTGTCGTATTGCGAAGCCTGCACGCAAGCCTCGTAGGCCTCGTTCAGGTCAAAGCCGCGCGCGCCTTTCACGTAAGCGTCCGTTATCACAGAAACGGCATGATAGCCAATCATGGTACCCGTATAGTTGGCAGCCAGCTCCCACATGGGCAGGGTGCCGCCTTCGCGCTTCTTCAGCAGCAGCGTGCGGACGAAGTCCTGGTTGAGGTCGGGGTCTATGATGGTCATCAGCGGATGGAAGGCACGGAAGGTGTCCCACAGGGAGAAGATGGTATAGACCGGTTCTTCTTTCTTGCCCTGATGTATCTCCCAGTCCATGCCCCGGTAGCGGCCGTCCACGTCGCTGAAGAGATTGGGCTGCAAGCCCGTATGATAGAGAGCCGTGTAGAAGATGGTACGCTGGTCGGAATTGTCCGTATCAATGTCGATGCGTCCCAGGTAGTCGTTCCAAAGGTTGCGGGCCTCAGCACGCACGCCGTCAAAGTCCCATTCGGGCACTTCCGCCTCCAGGTTGCGGCGCGCGCCGTCCATGTCTACGCCGGATATGCCCACCTTCACCAGCACCTGCTCGTCTTTCTGCGTGGCAAAGCGCAACAGCGCTTTGGCCGTAGGCCGTTCAGCCTTGTCGCCGGGTGCCAGGGCAGGTTCGGTCAGCAACGTGTATTGGAACGGTTTGGAAAATTTGGCGTAAAAATAGAAGCGCTGGTCGGCAGCCCACGAGAAGGTGCTTTTCTGTCCCCGTATCTCGGTATCGCTCAACACCTCTATCACCATGTCCTTGTTGCGCTGACGTTGCAGGCTGTAGTCCAGGTCTACAATGATGCCCGCCTCGGCCGTCTCGGGGAAGGTGTAGCGATGGATGGCGGCCCGGCTCGTAGCGGTCAGTTCCGCCTTCACGCCGTAGCGGTCCAGTACGACGGAGTAATAGCCCGGCTCGGCCGTCTCGCGTTCGTGGCTGAAAGGAGAGGCATAAGCCGTCTGCTGGGCGTCGGCCGGAGTGGGCTCGAAATGCTGTTCGCCCACGGTGGGCATCAGCAACAGGTCGCCATAGTCGCCGATACCCGTCCCGCTGAGGTGCGTGTGCGAGAATCCGTTTATCGTTGAGTCTTCGTAATAATAACCCGAACAGGCATCCCATCCCGTCAGGCGTGTGTCTGGGCTGGGCTGTATCATTCCGTGGGGAACCACCGCCCCCGGGAAGGTATGTCCGTGTCCGCCGGTACCAATCAGCGGATTGACGTATGCGGCATAATCATTCGGAACGGCGGACGGACGGGAGGTACACAGACTGACCCCGACGCCCAACACCAGCAGGGCCGCAACCTGCATCGTGATTCTTTTCAGGTTTTTCATGGTTATTTTGAATTTAAGGGTTACTTTCATCCTTACTGCAATTCCGCTCCTGCGGAACCTGTCCGTTTAGTTTGGGTAAAGATACAATTATGTCGGACAGGACAGGTCCCGCACTCCGTTTCTTTAAAGTTTATTAACAACATTGGAACATGGAAGAATTTTGAAAGTCCAACCCATCCGCTTTTATCGGAAAAAGCGCCTCACCTCTTCAAATTATCTCGGTTAATTGTCGTACTTTTGCATGCAAAAAGTCACAATGAACTATACGACCTACCTTTTCGATTTCGACTATACGCTTGCCGACTCCTCGCGCGGCATTGTCATCTGCTACCGAAACGTGTTGACAAGCCACGGATATACCGAAGTGACGGACGAGGCCATCAAACGCACCATCGGGAAAACGCTGGAAGAATCATTTTCCATCCTCACCGGCGTTACGGACGAAGAACTGCTGGTCGGTTTCAGGCGAGAATACGTGCAAGAAGCCAACGTCCACATGACGGTGAACACCCGATTCTTCCCCGAAACCCGGACGGTACTGAAGGAACTGAAGGAACGTGGAGCACGCATCGGCATCATTTCCACCAAATACCGTTTCCGCATCCACGAACTGCTGGATCAGCACTTTGCAGACAATTTCATGGACATCATCGTGGGCGGAGAAGACGTACAGGCAGCCAAGCCCTCGCCCGAAGGACTGCTGCACGCCATCAACCGGCTGAATGCCGACAAGCGCCAAGTACTCTACATAGGCGACAGCACCGTAGATGCCGAGACTGCCCGGGCAGCCGGAGTAGACTTCGCAGGCATCACCCACGGAGTGACCACCGCCGAAGAACTGGCCCGCTATCCGCACGTCTGCATCATGACGTCACTGGAAGAGCTTTTGAATGAACAGGACTAAACCTGTCCGAAGCAGATGTCAGGAAAATATTTATAGATTTATTTGCTTGTCTGAAGCAAAAGCAGTAATTTTGTGCCCGATTATTCCGCACCGGGTCAGACAAAGAGCTTTCCAAGTGATTGGAGACCACCCGACGGAGCTAACTTATACATTATATATAAGAAATGTACGCAATTGTAGAAATCAACGGCCAGCAGTTCAAGGCAGAAGCTGGCAAGAAACTGTTTGTACACCACATGCAGAACGCAGAAGCCGGTGCAACAGTAGAATTTGAAAAGGTTCTTTTGGTAGACAAAGACGGCAACATCACCGTAGGCGCTCCCACAGTAGACGGCGCAAAGGTTGTTTGCGAAGTGGTTACCGCCCTCGTAAAAGGTGACAAGGTACTCGTTTTCCACAAAAAGAGAAGAAAAGGTTACCGCAAGCTGAACGGTCACCGTCAGCAATTCACAGAGTTGACAATCAAAGAAGTAGTAGCTTAATCAATTTAAAACAGTAAGAAGAAATGGCACATAAAAAAGGTGTCGGTAGTTCTAAGAACGGCCGCGAATCGGAAAGCAAAAGATTAGGCGTTAAGATATTCGGTGGCGAGGCTTGCAAGGCAGGCAACATCATCGTTCGTCAGAGAGGTACTGAATTCCATCCGGGTAACAACATCGGCATGGGCAAGGACCACACTCTTTACGCCCTGGTAGACGGAACTGTACAGTTCAAGGTAGGACGGGAAGACAGACGTTATGTTTCTGTAATCCCCGCAGAAAGCGCAGAAGCATAAGTTTTTGCCATATAAAAAAGAGACCAAAGGGATGCAATTAAAAGTTGCATCCCTTTCTTTTTTAGGAAAGAATGAACTACCTTTGTCCGTAAAAGAAAGGAGGAGCTTCTTATGAATACCATCGACCTGAATGCCTACCGCAACGAACTGGCACGCGAAATCCTCGCCACAGACAGCATCGAAGTGCTCGAAACCGTCTATCGGGCCTACCGGAAAGCTGTGAGCAAAGCGCAAAAGAGCCTTACCGTCCCCGCCCCCGAAGTTCAAGGGGACGAGTTTGCCGCTCATTGCAACGAGGAAACTGCCCCCTATTATACCCTGAAAGAACTGAACGACCGCATAGACGAAGCAGAAGCTCAAATTGCAGCGGGCGAAATACTGAGCAATGAAGAAGCCGATGCCGAACTGAAAGAAAAACTGCCATGGCTGAAATAATATGGACTCGTAGAGCCAACCATGAACGCATCGCACCGCTGAGCTATGTAGAAAAGACATTCGGCATACGCACTGCCGAACGAATATATGAACGCACCAACAGCTTCATCCATGCGCTGACCGCCCACCCTTTTTTAGGTTCTCCCGAACCTTTGCTCGAAAACCGTCGGACAGAATACCGCTCATTGGTCATTCACAAACATACCAAACTGATTTACCGGATACAGGCCGACAAGATATTCATCGTCGACTTGTGGGATACGAGGCGCGAACCCTCTCACCTGATAAGACGCATACGAGGCAAATAAAGCCGCCGACAGGTATAAACCTCTATGATTTTTCCTTATCTTTGTCCCGCAAAACCCTGCATAAAACCTCTAAATGGATTATAAACCGAACAGAATATAGATATGCTTACCATTAAACAAATCACTGAGAACACAGACGCGGTGATCCGCGGACTGGAAAAGAAGCATTTCAAGAATGCCAAAGAAGCCATTGAACAAGTGCTGGCCTTCAACAACAAACGTAAAAGCACCCAAGCCGTATTAGATAACAACCTCGCCGAGGTGAATACCCTCTCCAAATCCATCGGTATGCTGATGAAGGAAGGGAAGAAAGACGAGGCTGAAACCGCCAAGAGCCGCGTGGCCGAGCTGAAGGAAGCCAACAAGACCCTGCAGGCCGACATGGACCAGGCCGCACTGGACTTGCAACAGTTGCTCTACACCATCCCCAACGTACCCTACGACGAAGTGCCCGAAGGCGCTACCGCCGAAGACAACCTCGTTGTGAAGATGGGCGGCATGGAGACCGAGTTGCCCAAAGACGCCCTGCCCCACTGGGAACTGGCCAAGAAGTACGACATCATCGACTTCGACCTGGGCGTGAAAATTACCGGTGCCGGCTTCCCCGTCTACAAAGGCAAAGGCGCCCGTCTGCAACGTGCCCTCATCAACTTCTTCCTGGACGAAGCACGCGCATCAGGCTATACTGAAATCATGCCGCCCACGGTGGTGAATGCCGCTTCGGGCTACGGCACAGGCCAGCTGCCCGACAAGGAAGGCCAGATGTACCACTGCGAGGTGGACGACCTCTACCTTATCCCCACGGCTGAAGTACCTGTGACGAACATCTACCGCGATGTCATCCTCGACGAAAAGCAGCTTCCCATCAAGAACTGCGCCTACACCGAATGCTTCCGCCGCGAAGCCGGTTCCTACGGCAAGGACGTACGCGGACTGAACCGTCTGCACGAATTCTCGAAAGTAGAACTGGTGCGTATCGATACCCCCGAACACAGCAAGCAAAGCCATCAGGAAATGCTGGATCACGTAGAAGGCCTGCTCCAGAAGCTGGAACTGCCTTACCGTATCCTTCGCCTCTGCGGCGGCGACATGAGCTTCACAGCTGCCATCTGCTACGATTTCGAAGTGTATAGCGAAGCACAGAAGCGCTGGCTGGAGGTAAGTTCCGTATCCAACTTCGACACCTATCAGGCCAACCGCCTGAAATGCCGCTACCGCACAGCCGAGAAGAAGACCGAGCTGTGCCACACGCTGAACGGATCTGCCCTGGCCCTGCCGCGCATCGTGGCCGCCCTGCTGGAGAACAACCAGACCCCCGAAGGCATCCGCATCCCCAAGGCACTGGTGCCCTATTGCGGGTTTGACATGATAGACTGAAACTGAGCCCATAGAAAGAGGTGTGTCAGGAATCCCGTGCCGCTCATGACACCCGATACCGGCACACCTCTTCCTTTTCCATGAATTCCGCCCGTAGCGGGATGCAGCATATATTCTTTTAATCACTAACTTTAAATTCAATTTCTATGGACAACAAATCCAACAACTTCGCGTTGCCGCTGACATTCATCGGCATCATGTTCTTCGCAATCGGTTTTGCACTGGGCATCAACTCGCTGCTGGTACCCGTGCTGCAAGGGTCACTGGGCATCTCCAATGCCGCTTCCTACCTGATTATCGCAGCCACGTTCATTCCGTTCCTGGTATTCGGCTATCCCGCCGGACTTACCATCAAAGCCATCGGCTACAAGCGCACCATGTCGCTGTCGTTCATCATCTTTGCCGTGGCCTTCTACCTGTTCATCCTCTCGGCCGACTACAAAAGTTTCAGCCTCTTCCTGCTGGCCTCGTTCATCAGCGGTGCGGCCAATGCTTACCTGCAAGCATCCGTAAACCCCTACATCACCATTCTGGGTCCGCTGGAGAGTGCCGCCAAACGCATCAGTATCATGGGTATCTGCAACAAGATGGCGTGGCCCATACCGTCCATCTTCATCGTGTGGCTGCTGGGTAAGGACGTACACCTCATCGGCATTGAAGACCTGAACAAGCCGTTCATCATCATCATCTGCGCTTTCGTAGCCCTGGGCATCATGGCTTTCTTCGCTCCCCTGCCCGAAGTGAAAGCTGAAGGAGAGGACGAAAGCGACGCCTCGTCCAGTGCCTCCAGCTATGCCGCCGGCAAGACTTCCGTCTTCCAGTTCCCCCACTTGCTGCTGGGCTGTCTGGCCTTGTTCCTCTACGTAGGTGTTGAGACCGTTTCACTCGGAACGCTGGTAGACTATGCCAATTCACTCAAACTGCCGGGTGCGGCCAACTACGCCTGGATTGCCCCCATCGGCATCGTCATCGGCTACATCTGCGGCATCATCTTCATCCCGAAATACATCAGTCAGGCCGCCGCACTGAAGATATGCTCCATCCTGGCCATCATCGGTTCCCTGCTCGTGGTACTCACGCCGCAGGACATCTCCATCTACTTCATCTCGTTCATGGCACTGGGCTGCTCGCTGATGTGGCCTGCCCTGTGGCCGCTGGCCATGGCCGACCTGGGCAAGTTCACCAAGGCCGGTTCGTCGCTGCTCATCATGGCCATGTTCGGCGGTGCCGTCATCCCCACCCTCTACGGATGGCTGAAGGACGTCACCAGCCCACAGCAGGCCTACTGGCTCTGCTTGCCCTGCTTCCTGTTCATCCTCTACTACGGTGTATCGGGGTATAAGATTCGGACAAAATAAGAGGTAACCCCTCGGTGCTCATCAGACAGCACACAGATAACACTGATTAGGACAGATAACCACAGATTGGAAAACAAGATAAAGGAAAAATCCGTGGCCATCTGTCCTAATCTGCGTTTATCTGTGTGCCATCCCAGCATCCGCACAGTACACAAGATGAACTTTCTTACCATTCTTTCTTTGTTATTAACAAATAAGCCGTATCTTTGCAAAATCTATCAATCTGAAAGCAATTACGTAATTATAGAAACAAAATTAGTGGATAATGAACAAAATCATTAGCAAAGAACAATTTTCAGAGAAAGTGTTCAAGTTCGAGGTGGAAGCTCCGCTCATTGCCCGCTCGCGCAAGGCCGGCCACTTCGTCATCGTCCGCGTGGACGCCAAGGGAGAACGCATGCCGCTGACCATTGCCGGAGCCGACGTGCAGAAGGGCACCATCACACTGGTGGTGCAGGAAGTGGGTCTCTCCTCCACCAAGCTATGCCAACTGAACGTAGGCGACTATATCCTCGACGTAGTAGGCCCGCTGGGACAGGCCACTCACATCGAAAAGTTCGGCACGGTCGTATGTGCCGGAGGCGGCGTGGGCGTAGCTCCCATGCTGCCTATCATTCAGGCGCTGAAGGAAGCAGGCAACCGCGTCATCTCCGTACTGGCCGGACGCAGCAAAGACCTGATTATCCTCGAAAACGAAGTAAGGAAGTCGTCTGACGAAGTCATCATCATGACCGATGACGGCTCGTACGGTACTAAAGGTCTGGTGACCGAAGGCATCGAAAGCGTTATCAAACGCGAAAAGGTAGACAAATGCTTTGCCATCGGCCCCGCCATCATGATGAAGTTCTGCTGCCTGTTGACACAAAAATACAACATTCCGACCGACGTATCGCTGAACACCATCATGGTAGACGGCACAGGTATGTGCGGCGCCTGCCGCATCACCGTGGGCGGAAAGACGAAGTTCGTCTGCGTGGACGGCCCCGAATTCGACGGTCATCAGGTGGAATGGGACGAAATGTTCAAGCGTATGGGTTCATTCAAAGATGTGGAACGTGAGGAGATGAAGCACCTGGCCGAGTCTGTCTGCCACGCCATCCCGCAGGAAGAAGTTCAGACCGATACCACCGCCTCAGGAGGTCTGATGAAAGACAGCACTCCGATGGAAGAACTCCTCGACCGCAAAGCACCGTGGCGCGAAGCCCTGCGCAAGAGCATGAAGCCGAAGGAACGCACCGCCATTCCCCGCTGCCCGATGAATGAGCTCGACCCCGTTTACCGTGCCACAACCCGCACGGAGGAAGTGAATACGGGCTACACCAAAGAACAGGCCATGACCGAAGCCAAGCGCTGCCTGGACTGCGCCAACCCGACCTGCATGCAAGGATGCCCCGTCAGCATCAACATCCCGTCATTCATCAAAAACGTGGAACGCGGCGAGTTTCTCGAAGCCGCCCGTGTGCTGAAGCACACATCCTCGCTGCCTGCCGTCTGCGGCCGTGTCTGCCCGCAGGAAAAGCAGTGTGAAAGCCAGTGCATCCACCTGAAGATGAACGAGCCCGCCGTAGCCATCGGCAACCTGGAGCGTTTCGTGGCCGACTACGAACGCGAAAGCGGCAACATCATCCTGCCCGAGCTGGCACCGAAGAACGGCATCAAGGTAGCCGTTGTAGGTTCAGGACCTGCCGGTCTGAGCTTTGCGGGCGACATGGTGAAGTACGGTTACGACGTCACCGTCTTCGAGGCCCTGCACGAGATTGGCGGCGTGTTGAAATACGGTATCCCCGAATTCCGTCTGCCCAACAAGATTGTAGATGTTGAAATCAACAACCTCGAAAAGATGGGTGTGAAGTTCGTCAAGGACTGCATCATCGGCAAGACCGAAAGCGTGGAAGAACTGCAGAAGGAAGGCTACAAAGGCGTGTTCATCGCCTCGGGAGCCGGCCTGCCCAACTTTATGAACATACCGGGCGAGAACAGCGTGAACATCATGTCGAGCAACGAATACCTGACTCGCGTCAACCTGATGGATGCCTCTAACCCCGAGACAGACACCCCCATCAATCCTGCCAAACGCGTGATGGTGGTGGGCGGCGGAAACACGGCCATGGACTCCTGCCGCACGGCCAAGCGCCTGGGTGCCGAGAAGGTGTACATCGTCTACCGCCGCAGCGAGGCCGAAATGCCCGCCCGACTGGAAGAGGTGAAGCATGCCAAGGAAGAAGGTATCGAATTCCTGACCCTGCACAACCCGCTTGAATACATCGCCGACGAGAAAGGAGCCGTCAAGCAGGTCATCCTGCAAAAGATGGAACTGGGCGAACCCGACTCCAGCGGTCGCCGGAGCCCCGTGCCCATCCCCGGCGCAACAGTGACACTGGACATCGACATGGCCGTAGTGGCCGTAGGCGTTTCGCCCAACCCCATCGTGCCCAAGTCTGTCAAAGGCTTGGAACTGGGACGCAAGAACACCATTGCCGTGGACGACGACATGCAGAGCAACATCCCCATGATTTATGCCGGAGGCGACATCGTGCGCGGCGGTGCCACCGTCATCCTGGCCATGGGCGACGGACGTCGTGCGGCTGCAGCCATGCACGCCAACCTGCAGGAATGACAATACCGACCTGCACCTGGTACACCAATCCGAATCAGCTACAAAGCCCCTTCTGCCCCCCGTTCATCTTTCAACCGAAAGAGAGACGGGAAAGGCTAAAGGGGCTTTTCCATGTCCGAGCAAATTATTCCAATCCGCCTTTGGACAGATAGTTCGTAAGCATTCGGACAAACCGGAAAAGCAGGATAAAAGAAGCCCCGTCGGCAAGCAGGTATCCAATACCTGGCTCGCGGACGGGGCTTGTCTTGCTTCGCCTCTCCCTCTGGAGAAATACAGGCTTATTTCACGACGCTGTTGGTCTGCGGATCGGGGAAGATGACCGTCGGCTTGAACGACTTGGCCTCTTCAAAATCCATCAACGCGTACGACATGATGATGACAATGTCATCGGGCTGCACCTTGCGGGCCGCCGCGCCGTTCAGACAAATCTTGCCCGAACCGCGTTCACCTTTAATGATGTAAGTTTCAAAACGTTCACCGTTGTTGTTGTCGGTAATGCATACCTTTTCACCGGCAATCATGTTGGCGGCATCCATCAGGTCTTCGTCAATTGTGATGCTTCCCATGTAGTTCAGGTTGGCTTCTGTCACACGGGCACAATGGATTTTGGACTTCAACACTTCAATCATCATAAGACTGCTTCTTTTTTTTGCGATTAAGTTTATTCTTTATACTTGATATTGTCTATCAGACGGACTTCACCGCAGAACACCGTGATACAGCCCACGGCATAAGAAGTGTCCGCCCAATCGGCAATCTTCTGCAACGTTTTGCCGTCCACCAGTTCGAAGTATTCCAGACGCAGGCCCGGAGCGGCTGCAATGCTGTCTTCCACGAACTTCTGTGTCTCGGCCACCGTATGCGAGGCCGCAAAGGTACGACTTTCAAACAATGTCTGCGAAATTTTTAAGGCATTTTGACGTTCTTCGGCCGAAAGGCGTGCATTACGACTGCTCAGAGCCAGGCCGTCGGCCTCACGGACGATGGGACAACCCACAATTTCGAGGGGGAATTTCATCTGACGCACCATCTCGCGGATAATGGCCAGCTGTTGGAAATCCTTCTCACCGAAGTAAGCGCGGTCGGGCTTCACCATATCGAACAGCTTGCTCACAATCTGGCAGACACCGTTAAAGTGTCCCGGACGGTATTTACCCTCCATCACCGTGTCGAGCGGTGCAAAACTGAACTGGCGTGTGTCGGGTTCAGGGTAAATCTCCTCTACCGAAGGGGCAAAAACCACAGCGGCTCCGCACTCCTCCAGCAGTTGGCAGTCAGCATCAAGTGTACGCGGATACTTGGCCAAATCGTTTTTGTCGTTGAACTGGGTGGGATTGACAAAAACGCTGACTACGGCAGCATCATTCTCGGCCACGCAACGTTTCACCAACGAAGCATGTCCGGCATGTAAAGCACCCATCGTGGGCACCAGTCCCACCGTTTTTCCTTGGGCTCTACGGGCCGCAAGAGCGGCCTGCAAGTCCTTGATAGTATGTACTATTTCCATTTTGATTGGTTAATGATAACTTGTTCTTTTTGAAAAACGGTGCAAAATAAACCATTATTTGCCACATAAAGAAGAAATATCGTAAATTAATGCAAAAGTTTCCACAAGCGGCAGAGAAACGACGATTGCTTGTAGCACTGAAAAACAGACAGTTAACAAAACATAAGGAATTATAAGCCAACCCGATTTGCCTTATTGACCGATTTTTTTTATATCTTTGCCAAATAATTGAGAATTGTTATTATGGCAAAGGCTAACAAGGTTTTATTTATTACACAAGAGATTACCCCATACGTTTCAGAGACCGAAATGTCCCTTGTAGGCAGGAATCTGCCGCAGGCAATTCAAGAAAGAGGCAGAGAAATCAGAACTTTCATGCCCAAGTGGGGGAACATCAACGAACGTAGAAACCAGCTGCATGAAGTGATACGACTCTCCGGTATGAACCTCATCATTGACGATACCGACCATCCGCTCATTATCAAAGTCGCTTCCATCCAGTCTGCACGTATGCAGGTCTATTTTATCGACAACGATGACTACTTCCAGAACCGTCTGCAAATCACGGACGAAAATGGTGAAGAATATGAAGACAACGACGCACGCACCATCTTTTACGCACGCGGCGTACTGGAAACGGTGAAGAAGCTGCGCTGGTGCCCCGACATTATCCACTGCCACGGCTGGATGACGGCACTCGCCCCCCTATACATCAAAAAAGCATACAAAGACGAACCTTCATTCAGAAACGCGAAGGTAGTGTTTTCCTTGTACGGGGATGACTTCAAACAGCCTTTCCACGCAGACTACCCCAGCAAACTGATGCTGAAAGGGATTGCCAAGAAGGACGTGGCTGCGCTGAAAGAGCCGATTGACTATAACACGCTCTGTAAACTGGCCATCAATTTCTCAGACGGAGTCATCCAACAGAGTCCGCAAGTGGACGAAAGTCTGTTGGAATATGCCCGACAAAACGGCAAGCCCGTGTTGGACTATTGCGCACCCGAAACGTTCAGCGATGCCTGCAACGAATTCTATGATAAAGTTTGGGAAGCCGAACAATAAACTTCAAAACCATGAAAGTGATGAAAGCAAAATACGTGGGAATGGTTCTTTTGACCGTCCTGACTCTCTTTGGATGCGATGACAACACCGGCAAACTGGGCATGGAAATGCTTCCAGTGACAGACGGTTTGTCCGCACATACCACAACATTTGATGTATCGACCCGTTCGGTCAAAGCAGAAAACGTGTACTCCAAAACCAGTACGGGCTATATCGGAAAATTCAGCGACCCCTTGTTTGGCTACTACGAATCCAGCTTCCTGAGCGAGCTGAACTGTACAGACAACTACACTTTCCCGGCCGTTTACAAGGAAAGTGCCGACGGATTGAGCGGTACGGGTATGATGGCCGGAGACTCGGTAGTATCCATCCAGCTGGTACTCTATTATTCAACTTGGTTCGGCGATTCATTGAACGCCTGCCGCATGAGCGTCTACGAACTGAACGACAACTGGCTGACAGCCCGCAAAGACCCGTCAAACTACCGCTATACAGACTTCGACGCCAGCCAATATTACAATACATCCGACCTTTTGGGACGGAGAGCTTACACCGCCTACGACGCCTCGGTGCCCGACTCCATCAGAAACGCCACCGACTCTTACGGTTACAGCCTCTACTACCCGAGCATCAGCTTCCCATTAAGCAAAGAACGGGGCAATGAGATACTTCGGGCCAACCGCGCTACCAACGGCTTCAAGAACTCAGAATACTTTATCAACAACATCTTCAAGGGCATCTACGCCAAGAGTGATTATGGAGACGGAACCATACTCTATATAGACCGCGTAGACTTGCAGATGCAATTCCGCTTCCACTATCTGGACGAAACGACCGGACTTGCCCTGAAGAAGAAAAGCGACGACGAATATGGAAAAGCCGGAGAAGACTCCTTGTATTACAGTACGGCAACCGTATTCGCCTCCACTAAGGAAGTGATTCAGGCCAACAAATTCAGCAATTCGGACAAATTGCAGGAAAGGCTGGACGAAACGGACTGGACTTACATCAAGTCTCCCGCAGGCATCTTTACCGAAGCCACCCTTCCCTATGACAACATTTACGAGGAACTGCTAGGCGATACACTGAATGCCGTCAAACTGACATTCACCAACTACAACCAGAAAAATGACGACTACGCATTCAGCATGAGCACCCCCAGCAACGTGCTGCTGATACGAAAAAAAGATGTGCGTGCATTCTTTGAGGAAAACCAGTTGCCTGACAACGTGACTTCATACACCGTTTCACACAACAACGTTGCCACCAACCAATATACTTTCAACAACATTGCCCGCCTGATTACAACCTGCATCAATGAAAAGAATGCAGCAAAAAAAGAAGCCGGCAGTACGTGGGATGAAGCCAAGTGGAAGGAAGAGAATCCCGATTGGGACAAAGTATGGCTAATTCCTGTTACCGTCACCTACGACAGCAGCAGCAGCCCCCAATTGATAGGCTTGCAAAACGACCTGAAGCCCAGCTACGCCAAACTGAAAGGCGGAATAAACACGCCACTCAAGCTGGAAGTCACTTACACGACTTTCAACGAATAAACAGGCCTCAGCATAAGATTTTACATTTATCCAACTATCCGGAGACAATGAGCAGTCGCAGTACTACCACTGAATGGAACAAGGTACTGCGACTGTTCTTTTATCCCCCCACACATGAAGACTAATCGTCAAAGCCACACCACTTTCCCCTTGAACAGGATACAGACTTAATACATTTCCGAATCTGTCTGAAGCGATATGCCCCTATATTCACTCACACAGCTCTGATGGTCCCAAATAGACAGTGTTGTAATGCCTTCACAGCATTCCCACAGACCATTCAATCTGCCACCGCCATCACACCCGCCAGTGTTACATCATCTTTTTACCGCCACACAAAGCAGTTCCTCCATGCTTGCATGGTGATTCCACCACACTTGCATGGTCTGTGGTCCGCACTTGAATGGTCCAAACCCGATGCTTGCATGGTTCGGTTAGTCGCCAACGCCTGTATCCTGCAGACAAGACGGAACAGATGAACACAACTGAGTAGAAAATCCCTCACTCCCTCTTAATCCTGTTTTTCCAGATTATCCTTCACCGTTTCAAAAGCAGGTCTCTGACGTTGATTTACAAAAAGTTAGTGTGAACCTTCATGTTTCACCGTCCTGTGAGTGTGTTTGTTGTGTGTTTTCCTGAATCAGGTTGACTCCTTTTAGCCAGATTACTACTATAGGTTTACTCATGAATGTTTATTCCTGGCACAGGTTTACCAACCTTTTCACACGATTTCCAAGAACTGTGTTTCCTGATTTAGGCCACAAAGATTCACACATTATTATTTAAGTTTCAGATTATCAAGTTGAATAAGCCTGCGGAAATCCGGTTAACGTTGTAAGACGTTATTTTGAGAGGACAAATAAGAAACGGGACTGTGAGAGGACAAAAAAAACAGAGGGATGCATTTTCTGCATCCCCCTGTCCCAGCAATCTATTCTTAAAAAGAAATGCTTATTCTTCCTTCTTGGCAGGCTTGCGGGTAGTCTTCTTGGCGGCAGGCTTTTTGTCTTCGGTTGCCAGCTTGGCTTGCGCCTTGGACAATTCCTTTTGCAACGCTTCAATCTCGTCTCCCTGATTCTTGATGGTAGTGAGCAGAGCGTTGAGTTCTTCGTTGTCGATGTCTACCGGATAGAGTGAGTTCACACGGCTGATGAAATCGCCCAAAATGTTCATGTAGTTGGTGAACGCATCGTAGGGAGATTCATAGATGCCGCGGTTCAGACCTACGCCGTTGTTCTTGGTAGTCATGAAGCGGAAGTTGTTGCTGGCCTGCAAATAGTCCCAATCCTGCTTGATGCGGCGGTCGTCGCAGATGCGGACACGGTCGGCCACACTGTAGAGCTTGTTGAAGGCCTCACGCTGCATGCCGTTGCCCAGCCAGCAGCTGGTGTCTCTTTCTTCGTCCACCCAAGACAACGGATAAGGTACGTCCAACTGAGAGACGGATTTCAGCTTCGTCAGGATTTCGGTCGGAGTGGAGAAAGTGATGCCCTTTTCCTTGGCACAGATGGGCAGAGCCTTCAGGAATTCCAGAATGTTGGAAGACAGCGGCTGGGACATGCCCAATGCGCAAAGTTCCATGAAGATGTTGATGACCTGCTCTTCCTGCGGCAGGGAGTCAATCCAGCCGATGTACTTGTCGGCAAACAAGGGATATTCGTTCCACTCGGAATTGGAGAAGCGCAGGCTGATGTCGTCGGACAGCTTGTAGTCACGCAACAGCAGCTTCAGGTTGGGGTTCATGTTGCAGTGATATACATAGTGCGGACTCTTCCATCCCAAGATATGTTTGGCACCTTCGGTCAGCATACCCTTGAAGCCCATGCTGGCTACCACGGCACCAATCTCGTCGTTGTAAATCAAGCTTGAGTTGCGGAACACCTTCGGTTTCTTGCCGAACATTTGTTTCATCTTGAGAGCCTGGCGTTCCACTTCTTCCTTGAAGCATTCTTCATTGGCCAAAGATGAAAGGCCGTGCGAATAAGGTTCTGCCAGGAATTCGCAGCAGCCGGTATCGTTCAACTGATGCAACAGTTCGATGACGGCCGGCGCATGGATTTCAAGCTGCTCCAAAGCGACACCCGAAATGGACAACGCCACCTTGAATGCTCCGCCCGAATTCTTGGCCATTTCAATCAGCGTGTTCAGGGCAGGAATGTAGGAGCGTTCAGCCACCTCATTGATACTGGTCTCGTTGGCATAATCATCGTAATAGTAATGATCGTTGCCTATATCAAAGAAACGATAGCGTTTCAGATGAATGATTTGATGTATTTCAAAATAAAGACAGATAGTTCTCATTTCTATTCTATTTTATTGTTTTAGTATTTACCATAGTTTCTCAGCACATCTTCATAAAGAGCACGGATTCTCAGGCCGACCTTCTCCCAGGTAATGCCGTCCACTTCCTTCTTGCCCTCTTCCTGCAAGTACTGGAAGAGCGACGGATAGTTGCAGATGGCATAAATGGCATCAGCCATAGCGTGAATATCCCAATAGTCTACCTTGATGACCTTGTCGAGTATCTCGCCGCATCCGGACTGCTTGGAGATGATGGAAGGCGTACCGCACTGCATAGCTTCGAGCGGGGCTATACCGAAAGGCTCAGAAACGGAAGGCATCACAAATACATCGCTGTTCTTATAAACTTCATACACCTGCTTGCCCTTCATGAATCCCGGGAAGTGGAAGCGGTCGGCAATGCCGCGCTCAGCAGCCAGGTGAATCATGGCGTTGAGCATGTCTCCGGAACCGGCCATCACGAAACGGATGTTGCGGGTGCGGCGCAATACCATGGCGGCTGCTTCCACGAAGTATTCCGGTCCCTTCTGCATGGTGATACGGCCCAGGAAGGTAACCACCTTCTCCTTGGAATGGTCGGGACGGGGAATGTCCTGATATTCCTGCGACAGCGGATACACCGCATTGTGCATGGCAAATACCTTGCGCGGATCCTGATGGTACTCGTTGATGACCGTGCGACGTGTCAGTTCAGATACACACATGATGCAGTCGGCATAGTCCATACCGTTCTTCTCGATGGAATAGACCTGCGGGTTGACCTTGCCGCGCGAGCGGTCAAAGTCGGTGGCATGTACGTGGATGCACAACGGTTTGCCGCTGACCATCTTGGCATGTACGCCGGCCGGATAAGTCAGCCAGTCGTGAGCATGGATAATGTCGAACTGCTCCTTGCGGGCCACTACGCCGGCTATGATGGAGAAGTTATTGATTTCGTCGTGCAGATTGCCCGGATAACCGCCGGCAAACTCCATGCAGCCAAGGTCATTGACGTGCATGTACGAGAAGTCTGCATAAATGTGGTCTCGGTAGGCATAGTAGTCTTCCGGAGTCATCTGACCATACAGGCGCGACTTCAATCCGTCGTAATCCCAATCGCGCCACACAATGGGCACCTGATTCATGCCCACTATCTTCAGGAACTGTTCCTCCTGCCCTGTGGGTTTCGGCATACAGAAAATGGTTTCCATATCCCCTTGCAGGCTCAAGCCCTTAGTGATGCCGTACGAAGCTACTGCAAGGCCACCATATATTTTGGGAGGAAATTCCCAACCAAACATTAAAACTCTCATCCTTTTTCCTCCTCATATAAATTATACTTGGACAATAATTTCAATATTCTCAAGATTTCGGCCACGTTCATGGCGAAGGAGACGGCTCCACGTCCGGTGAACGGCGGGTTACCGTCGAACAGCTCGGGCAACGTACCGATGCAGTGACAGGTCATTTCATCTTCCATGCCAATCAGGTAACGCTCTACAAACGAGATACCGCCCATCTTGTAGATGCGCAGGTATGCCTCCATATAGAAGCCCATCAGCCACGGCCATGCCGTACCTTGATGATATGCGTAATCTCTCTGAATCTGCGGGCCCACATAGTAGGGGTTGTAACCGCCGCTCTTCGGGCTGAGCGTACGCAATCCCTTCGGAGTCAGCAATTCCTTGGTAACAATGTCGAGCACCTGTTTCTTCTGCGCGCGGTCCAGCGGAGAATAGTCGAACGCCACGGTGAATATCATGTTGGGACGTACGCTCCAGTCCATCATGTAACCGTCCACGTAGTCGAACAGATAACCGTATTCATTGCGGAAGACCGCCACAAACGACTTGCCGGTAATCTCTGCCTGAGCATTCAGTTCGTCGGACAAGGCTACATTGCCTGCCTCGCGAACCATGTCGGCCACAAAGCGGAGCGCATTGTACCACAGAGCGTTGATTTCTACCACGTAGCCCGTACGCGGGATGACCGGACGGCCGTTTGCTGTGGAGTTCATCCACGTCACCGCCTTTTCCGTACCGTTGGTGTAAAGCAGGCCGTTGTCGTGCAAGAAGAGGTTATCATGTTTCCTTCCGCGGATGAAAGCCATGATGTCTACCATCAGTTGACCGTACTTGGCCCTGCACTGCTCGCGCGAGGTGCTCTTGGCATATTGTTGCAACGTCCAGATGGCCCACAGCAGGATATCGGGATGTTCCATTTCATAGATTTTGCAAGTGGAAGGTTCGCCGTTCATAAACTCGTAAACAGCCTTTACGGCAGTCTTCATCACATCCTCGAACTGGTCAATTTCATCTACTGCCAGCGTCAAGCCCGGCAACGAGATGAACAGGTCACGCGCACGGCACTTGAACCACGGATAGCCGGCCAGCACATAGTGCTCATCACCCTGCTTGTTGTGGAACTGGTGTGCGGAGTTGACCAGACAGTGATAGAAGCTGTCGCGCGGAGTACGGTCTGCCACTTCGGCCTCGAACGTCTGCTTCAGTTTACGCGTAGAGATTTCAGATATACCGGCCGAGAAGACGATGCTCTCGCCTTTTTTGATATCCACTTCAAAATAGCCGGGAACATACAGGTCTTCGTTGAAGTCATAGCCACGCTCCTGTTCTTTAGAATACTCTATGCCCCGATACCAATCCGGCTGGAAGTGGAATTCATTCTTCTTGTTCAACTGCATGAACAGTTCGGGATAGCCGGGATACATACAGGTCTTGATGCCGTTCTCTACCTCCTGGTAGTCGCGGCTGGCCTGCGCATTCTCGTGGGTGTACTCGCGAACGCTACGGAACGCCAAGAAAGGACGGAAACGAAGAGTGGTTGCCGAATGGGCATCTACCAAGGTGTATCGGATCAGAATCCGGTTTTCATGATGTACAAAAATCTTTTCCTTACGGAGGATAACGCCTCCCACACGGTAAGTGGTAGCCGGGATGTGTTCGCAGTCAAACTCGCGGATGTACTTGTGCCCGTTCGGGCTGTAATGATTTCCTTGATATTTGTGCAATCCCAAATTAAACTCTGCACCGTGCTGAATTACCGTTTCATCCAAAGAAGAAAGCAACACATGATTTTCGTCATCCAGATTGGGGACCGGAATCACCAACAATCCATGATATTTGCGTGTGTTACAATCTACAATTGTTGTACAATGATAAGCACCTGACTTATTCGACCGCAGAATCTCCCTTGGCAACGATTCCTGCAGATTAATCATCAGGGTCTTGTCAAATCGTAAATAACTCATAGTTGCGCATTATTTTAAAGGTTAATTACTCAGGTAGTATTATGTTGATATAAGATGTAGCAATGCCCAAAAGTACAAATTAAACCCTACAAACAAAATAAAAAGTCGGCTTTTTTTTCGGTTTTTAGTCAAATAATGAGTAGTATTGTGCAGAATTCAAACTTTTATGCATAAAAATGAAACAAGATATACGTAGAATAGCTCTGGCGGCCGTTATACCACTGTTTCTGCTGTTTGTGCTGTACATGCTGAAGATACTGGAAAGCGGTATGGACTGGGATTTCACACGTCTGGGAGTCTATCCGCTCCAGAAGCGTGGAGTGTTTGGCATTTTTGCCCATCCGCTGGTACACAGCAGCTTCAAACACCTGTTTGCCAATACCGTTCCGCTGTTTTTCCTTTCCTGGTGCCTGTTCTATTTTTACAGACACACAGCCCCCTACATCCTGTTCGCCATCTGGATAGGCTGCGGAGCGTTGACCTTCCTTATCGGGAAGCCCGGATGGCACGTAGGAGCCAGCGGGCTCATCTACGGGCTGGCCTTCTTCCTGTTCTTCAGCGGACTGATACGCAGGCATATACCCCTTATAGCCATTTCACTGCTGGTAACCTTTCTCTACGGCGGACTGATATGGAACATGTTTCCCTATTTTGCCAAAGCCGGCACCTCGTGGGAAGGACATCTCAGCGGAGCCATCGCGGGCACGCTATGCTCCATCGCCTTCATGGGCTACGGTCCACAACGTCCCGAACCCTTTGCCGACGAACAAGACGACGAAGAAGAAGGAGAAGAAGAACACTACTGGATGACAGACGAAAATTCCGAACGTTCCGGGACGGAAGAAGACCCTCACGCCCCTGACGGTTTGCAAAACTTCAAGAAATAATAAAAAAAACAAAAAGAGGGCAACAGGTTTTACAGTAGCCGACGATTATATCTACATTTGCTCTAAAACAAGAAGCATAAACTACATGGATACAATGTTCGATACTTTACTGCAGCTTCCTCTCTTTCAAGGACTGGCTCAAGAAGACTTCACCAATATTCTGGGAAAAGTCAAGCTCCACTTTGTCAGACATAAAGCAGGAGTATGCATCATCAAGGCAGGAGAGGTATGCAATCGCCTTGTGTTCGTACTGAAAGGCGAGGTGGAAGCCTTTACGACAAAAGCCGATATCCCTTACGGCGTGACGGAGTTTTTCCAAGCCCCGTATCTGCTGGAGCCCCAATCCATGTTTGGCATGAACACTTCGTTTGTCACCAACTATACAGCCTCTGCCGAAACAGACACTGTAAGCATCAGCAAGTCATTTGTACTGAACGAGCTGTTCAAATATGAGATTTTCCGTCTGAACTATATGAACATCATCAGCAACCGGGCACAGAACCTGAACGGCCGTTTCTGGACAAAGGCCGACGAAGGACTTGAAAGCCATATTGCCAACTTCATCCTGAACCGTACAGAACGTCCGGCAGGCCGGAAAATCATCAAAATCAAGAAAGAGGACCTCGCGGTGATTGTGAACGACACCCGCATGGGAGTCTCCAAAGCCCTGAACAACATGCAGCAGGCCGGACTGCTGGAACTTCGCAGGGGCGAGATTGTAATTCCTGACGCGGCAAGGCTGCGCGATGCCGTAGCCGGCTGACCCTGAGCACCGCCCGTCCCCCCCTCCTTCAAGAAACAGGAAAGGCTTTGCCCGCAGCTCCAATGCCGCACGGACAAAGCCATATTTCTTTTCAGACCTCCGGTTTATTCCCACTCGATGGTCGAAGGCGGTTTGGAGGAAATGTCATACGTGACGCGGTTCACTCCCTTTACCTTATTAATAATGTCGTTGGAAACCTTGCCCAGGAATTCGTAAGGCAGGTGTGCCCAGTCGGCCGTCATGGCGTCCGTCGAAGTCACGGCACGCAAGGCCACGGCACGTTCATAAGTACGTTCGTCGCCCATCACGCCCACCGACTGAACGGGAAGCAGGATGACGCCCGCCTGCCATACCTGATGGTAGAGGCATGTCTCGTTGCCGTCGGCATCCTTCACCTTCCAGTCCCACAGGCCGCGGATAAAGATGTCGTCGGCATCCTGCAGGATGCGAACCTTCTCGCGGGTAATGTCGCCCAGGATACGCACAGCCAGGCCCGGACCCGGGAAGGGATGGCGGCTAATCAGATGGTCGGGGATGCCCAACTCACGGCCCACGCGGCGCACCTCGTCCTTGAACAGCCACTTCAGCGGCTCACAGAGCTGGAGGTTCATTTCCTTGGGCAGACCGCCCACGTTGTGATGGCTCTTGATGACCTTGCCCGTGATGTTCAGGCTCTCGATGCGGTCGGGATAGATGGTCCCCTGTGCCAGCCAGCGGGCATCGGTTATCTTGTGGGCTTCGGCGTTGAACACCTCCACAAAGTCGCGGCCGATGATCTTGCGCTTCTGCTCGGGGTCGGTCACGCCTTCCAGGTCTTTGAAGAACTTGTCGCTGGCATCCACGCCTATCACGTTCAGGCCAAGGCATTCATAGTCGCGCATCACGTTCTGGAACTCGTTCTTACGCAGCAGGCCGTGGTCAACAAAGATGCAGGTCAGGTTCTTGCCGATGGCCCGGTTCAGCAACACGGCAGCCACGGACGAGTCCACGCCGCCGCTCAGCCCCAGAATGACGCGGTCGTTGCCCAGCTGCTCCTTCAGTTCGGCCACAGTGGTATCCACAAACGAAGCAGGGCTCCACGTCTGGTGGCAGCCGCAAGCCTCGACCACGAAGTTGCGCAGCATCTGCGTGCCGTCTTCGCTATGGAACACTTCGGGATGGAACTGCACGCCCCACATCGGCTCGCCTTCGGCCTGATAGGCGGCAATGCGCACCTTGTCCGTCGAGGCGATGACCTTGAAGTTGTCGGGGATGGCGGTGATGGTATCACCGTGGCTCATCCACACCTGCGAGTTGTCGCGCACGCCGTGGAACAGCAGATTGTCCTTGTCGAACGTCTGCAGGTGGGCACGTCCGTACTCGCGGCTGCCTGCCGGCTCCACCTTTCCACCGTTCGTGTAGGAAATGAACTGCGCCCCGTAGCAGATGCCCAGAATGGGGTACTTGCCGCGGATGCCGGTCAAGTCCACCTTGAAGGCGCTTTCGTCGTACACGGAAAAGGGGCTTCCCGACAGGATGACTCCCTTCACGCTTTCGTCGTCGTGCGGAAACTTGTTGTAAGGCACAATTTCGCAATAGACGTTCAGTTCGCGCAGGCGGCGGCCGATGAGCTGCGTGGTCTGCGAACCGAAATCAAGAATGATAATCTTCTCTTGCATATCAAATTAGTCTCTAAATAATGGTATTCGGATGATTGAATGTGCAAAAGTAAGAAAAGTAAGGAAATAAACCAAAAGATAAAAAAGCTAAAAAAGAAAGGTTTACAACACCACATCCGGAACATTGCGATACCTTTGCAGGAAACAACCTCAACTGCTATCAAAAAAGCCGAATCGCTATGAAAACCCTCATCCTATCCCTGATGCTCCTGGCCGCCGCATTCATACAGCCCGCCCATGCCCAAAAGCCTTCTGACAAAGAAACCCAGGAAGCCGGAGAACTGGCCCGGCTGGAAAAAAGCCTGGAGAACATCAACGCCGACTTGCAGGAAAAGAAACTGGAATACAGCTGGAAAATGGCGGAGGCCTACATGGAATATTGCAAGAGACTGACCACCATAGAAGGCACCAACCTCGAACCGAGGCTGACACAACTGGCCACGGTGCTGAAACCGCAGGAGCTGGAACCCCTGCGCCTGGCCTACGAAAAGGCCAACAAAGAGCTGTATGCCCGGCTGGACACCTACCCGGAATATGTCCTTCTGGACTCACTGAGCAAAAAGAGCCTGGACACGGAGACCCGGAATAATGCCAGAATGGCCCTCAAGGAGTTCTACAAAGAGATTTATAACGAAGATGCCCAATACAAGGAACTGCTTCTCAAAAAAAAGAGTGCCCTGAAGGAGCACTACATAGCCTGTGTGGCCTATCTGCTGGACGAAAGCAAACGGGACAACACCCTGATGCCCGAAAAGGTCGTCCCCAACAACGTCAAGCGGGAGCTGAAAGAATCCGACGTCAGCCTGCAACAGCTCACCATGGAAATAAACAACCTGGAGAATCTGCAAAGACAAGCCATCCGCAAATGCCAGCAACTGAAGTACGGCATCAGCAACAGAGAACTTGAGGAGTAGCACACATCTCCCCGCCAGGTAAAAGCCGCCTGCCGACGTGCGCCACAAAAAGATAAACAATCCGTACATTCCCAGATTTCACCGGACAGATGCCCGCTAAAGCGGAACGGCCCGAGAGGCCCTTCTGAAGAGGGTTCCTGCCCAGCCTGCGGTGAATGCTTGCACGGTCCTTGCACGATGCTTGCATTCACCACGGACCGTGCAAGCATCGTGCACGGGCCATGCAAGCATCCTGTACCGGCCCGACAGGCACAACAGGAAGAGAGCCCCATCATGCTGTTTCACAAGCACTTGTGCAGTTCTTCGTTTCAAACCACACGCCCAGTCCCCCACATTTCTGCACCTGAAGGGAAAACGGTTTGAAATATTTACATATCCCAGTCTTTCCGGCAGACAGTCCACGGGCCGGTGCGGAACTTACGTTCAACGTTTTTCCTTCAGCAAGTCACGGATTTCCGTCAGCAGCACCTCCTCCTTGGACGGGGCAGGCGGAGTTGCCCGAGCGGCGGCTTCCTCCGCCTTCTTCCTGGCCGTGAGCCGGGCCAGCAGTTTGATAAACAGGAAAATGGAGAAAGCGATGATGATGAAGTCGAAAGTCACCTGCAAGAAGTTTCCATAGTTCAGCGTGACGGCGGCCGCCACCTCCTTGCCGTCCTCCACCACGGCAGGCTTCAGCACCCACTTCAAGTCCGTAAAATTCACACCGCCTACCAGCAGTCCCACCAGCGGCATAATCAGGTCTGCCACAATGGAAGAGACAATTTTTCCGAAAGCGGCACCGATGACAACGCCGACAGCCATGTCTACTACGTTGCCTTTCATGGCAAAAGCCTTAAATTCTTGTAAAAAACGATATTTTCCCATCTTTTCAAACATTTAATTCTGAATTTTGAGCACGAATATAAAAACATTTTCTTAATTTTGCACCGCAATTCGATAAGGGGTTGCAGAGAAAAAGAAGGAAAGTTTATTTTTAAACATTATAAAACCCTTAAAAGTTTAAACAAAATGATTAAAGTAGGTATTAATGGATTCGGACGTATCGGACGTTTCGTATTCCTCCAAATCGTTGGTATTAACGACCTTTGCCCGGTAGATTACTTGGCTTACATGCTGAAGTATGACACTATGCACGGCAAGTTCGAAGGCACTATCGAAGCTGACGTTGAAAACAGCAAGCTGATTGTAAACGGCAAGGAAATCCGCGTAACTGCTGAGAAGAACCCCGCTGACCTGAAATGGGATGCAGTTGGTGCAGAATACGTAGTTGAGTCTACTGGTCTGTTCCTGACTAAGGAAAAAGCTCAGGCTCACATCCAGGCTGGTGCAAAATACGTTGTAATGTCTGCTCCTTCTAAGGACGACACTCCGATGTTCGTTTGCGGTGTTAACGAAAAGACTTATGTTAAGGGTACTCAATTCGTATCTAACGCTTCTTGTACTACCAACTGCTTGGCTCCTATCGCTAAGGTTTTGAACGACAAATGGGGTATCACAGACGGTTTGATGACTACAGTTCACTCTACTACTGCTACTCAGAAGACTGTTGACGGTCCGTCTATGAAGGACTGGCGTGGTGGTCGTGCCGCTTCCGGCAACATCATCCCGTCTTCTACCGGTGCTGCCAAGGCTGTAGGTAAAGTTATCCCGACTCTGAACGGCAAACTGACTGGTATGTCTATGCGTGTTCCGACTTTGGATGTATCTGTAGTTGACTTGACTGTAAACTTGGCTAAGCCCGCTACTTACGCTGAAATCTGCGCTGCCATGAAGGAAGCTTCTGAAGGCGAACTGAAGGGTATCCTGGGTTACACTGAAGATGCAGTTGTTTCTTCTGACTTCCTGGGTGACACTCACACTTCTATCTTCGATGCTAAGGCCGGTATCGCTTTGACTGATACTTTCGTTAAGGTTGTATCTTGGTACGACAACGAAATCGGTTACTCTAACAAGGTTCTCGACCTGATTGCTCACATGGCATCTGTAAACTGCTAATCAGTTAACCGAGCATAAAAGACAAGAAGGCTGTCCGTTCATTCGGGCAGCCTTTTTTCGTACCTTCCCGCAGACACGCAGACCAAGGACACAGGGCAAGAGGCACGCCACCCGCCACCACCCCGAAAGAAAGGGGCCACAAACTCCCCAAACGCCGTCCCTTTCTATATACTTTGTTAAAAGATAGGCATTTCGCACATATTTCCCCGTCTTTTTTTGCAATTTTGCAAATTAAATAAAAGAGGCGGCAGGAGTTACAGAGACCGTATGTATTCTCTCCTCCTACCCTCCCCAAGAGAATTTGCATTATGAACATGATAGAGGACAAGAACCCTTTTCTTGAAACATATTCCACCCCGCACGGCACCGTGCCCTTCGACCGGATAAAGACCGTCCACTACGAGCCTGCCGTCCGCGAAGGCATCAGCCGCCAGAACGGGGAAATAGCGGCCATCACGGACAATCCCGAAGCCCCGACCTTTGCCAACACCATCCTTCCCTACGAGCGGTCGGGCGAGTTGCTGCAACGGACCGTGGTGGTGTTCGACAATCTGCTCAGTGCCGAGACCAGCGACGAGATGCAGGAACTGGCCAAGACCATCATGCCCCTGCTCAGCGAGCACGGCAACAACATCAGCCTCAACGAAAAACTCTTTGCACGCATCAAGGCTGTTTATGAACAGAAAGAGCAGGAAGGCCTCAATGCCGAACAGAAGAAGCTGCTGGAAGACATCTACGAAGGCTTTGTGCGCAACGGCGCCAACCTGCAAGGCGAAGAAAAGGAAAGATACCGCGAGCTGAGCCGTGAGCTCAGCCTGCTGACCCTGCAATTCAGCGAAAACAACCTGAAAGAAACCAACGGCTACCAGCTGCACCTCACTGACCGCACGCAGCTGGAAGGGTTGCCCGACAGCGCCATAGAATCCGCCGCCGAGACGGCACGCGAGAAAGGAACGGACGGATGGGTGTTCACCCTGCACGCTCCCAGCTACCAGCCCTTCATGACCTACGCCGCCAACCGCAGCCTGCGGCAGGAACTCTACATGGCCTACAACACCAAGTGTACGCACAACAACGACACCTGCAACCTGGAGATTGTGAAGAAGCTGGTGAATACCCGCCTGGCCATTGCCCGGCTGCTGGGATATGCAACCCATGCCGACTACAAGCTGGAGAGACGCATGGCGCAGAACAGCGAGAACGTCTACCGGCTGCTGGAGCAGCTGCTGGAAGCCTACACCCCGACGGCCCGGAAGGAATATGCCGAAGTACAGGCATTGGCGCGCGAGGAACAGGGCGACGACTTCACCCTGATGCCTTGGGACTGGGCCTACTATTCGCAGAAGCTCAAAGACCGCAAGTTCAACATCAACGACGAAATGCTCCGCCCGTACTTCGAGCTGGAGAACGTCAAGAAAGGCGTGTTCGGCCTGGCCACCCGCCTCTACGGCATCACCTTCCGGAAGAATGCCGACATCCCCGTCTATCACAAGGATGTGGATGCTTACGAAGTATTCGACAAAGACGGCAGTTTCCTTGCCGTGCTCTATACGGACTTCCACCCACGGGCAGGCAAACGCTCGGGTGCCTGGATGACCAGCTACAAGGAACAATGGAAAGACGAGGCGACGGGCGAGAACAGCCGTCCGCACGTGTCGCTGGTGATGAACTTCACCAAGCCCACACAGGAGAAGCCTGCACTGCTCACCTTCGGCGAAGTGGAGACGTTCCTCCACGAATTCGGTCACAGCCTGCACGGCATGTTTGCCGACAGCACTTACCAGAGCCTCAGCGGCACCAACGTCTACTGGGACTTCGTGGAACTGCCCTCGCAGTTCATGGAGAACTTTGCCGTCGAGAAGGAATTCCTGCACACGTTTGCCCGCCACTACCGGACAGGCGAACTGATACCCGACGAACTGGTGCAGCGCATCGTAGACTCGCGCAACTTCAATGCCGCCTATGCCTGCCTGCGCCAAGTCAGCTTCGGGTTGCTCGACATGGCCTGGTACACCCGCACCACCCCGTTCGAGGGCGATGTGATGGAGTACGAGAAACAGGCCTGGGCCAAGGCGCAGATATTGCCTTCCGTAGAGGGCACCTGCATGAGCACCCAGTTCTCGCACATCTTTGCCGGAGGCTATTCGGCCGGCTACTACAGCTACAAGTGGGCCGAAGTGCTGGATGCCGACGCCTTCGCGCTGTTCAAGCAGAAAGGCATCTTCAATCCTGAAGTGGCCGCCTCCTTCCGCGAGAACATCCTCTCGAAGGGAGGAACGGAACACCCGATGACACTCTACAAGCGCTTCCGCGGCCAGGAGCCCACCATCGACGCATTATTAATCAGAAACGGAATCAAGAGACAATAATCACATGAAACAATTCATTCAAAAAATCGGCCGGGCATTAGTGGCCTGCATCCTGCTTCTCACCGTCAATGCCTGCAACAACGAAGATAACGTAATCGGTATCTTTACAGGAAAGACCTGGAAACTGAGTTTCATTGCCGCAGAAGGCAGCTACGAACAATTCGACTTCTGGGGCGGCGACGACGCGGCACGCCAGGCAAGCATGACCGCCCTGTCGCAAACAGGCACGTTCGTCCTGAGCTTTGAGGGCAGCGACCTGACCGAAAGCGCAGGCGGTTCGTTCAACGGCAGAGCCATACGAGGCATCATCGACGGGAAATGGAATGCCAACGGCAAGAACAACAAACTGACATTGAGCGACATCAAGTCTACACAGAGCGAAACGGACGTGCTGGCAAGGGCTTTCGTCACCGGCCTCCAAAACGCCTTCAAGTACGAAGGAGACTACAACAACCTGTTCATCTATTATAAGGAAGGACAAACGGTGAAACGAATGGGCTTCAAGCCGCAGAAATAAAGAATAAGCGAACAACCATGGACAACAACAGCAAACAAGAGGCGCTGGACAAACGCTACATCCGCATGGCCTACATCTGGGCGGAAAACTCTTATTGCAAACGTCGCCAGGTAGGTGCCCTCATCGTCAAAGACAAAATGATAATCTCTGACGGCTATAACGGCACTCCATCGGGATTCGAGAACGTCTGCGAGGACGAGGACAACCTCACCAAGCCATACGTACTGCACGCCGAAGCCAATGCCATCACCAAGATAGCCCGCTCCAACAACAGCAGCGACGGCGCCACCATGTACGTGACGGCCTCTCCCTGCATCGAGTGTGCCAAACTCATCATCCAGGCAGGCATCAAACGAGTGGTCTACTCCGAGAAATACCGGCTGGAAGACGGCATTGACCTGCTGAAACGCGCAGGCATCGAAGTGATATACATAGAAAACATCTAATTCGTCAAATACAAGTCTCGCCCGAGCGAAACCTGAAAAATAACAAGAACAGACATGAGTACCAAGAATTCGTCCCGCTTCACACCGCTCATCATCGCCATCTGCGTGGTGATAGGCATCCTCATCGGAACGTTCTACACCAAGCATTACGGCGGAAACAGACTGGGCATCATCAACGCCTCCTCCAACAAGCTGAATGCGCTGCTGAGGGTCATTGAGGAGCAGTATGTAGATACCGTAAACATGACCGACCTTGTAGAAAAGGCCATGCCGCAAATCCTGGCCGAACTGGATCCGCACTCCACCTACATCCCCGCCCAGAAGCTGGAGGAGGTGAACTCCGAACTGGAGGGCAGCTTCAGTGGCATCGGCGTGCAGTTCACCATCCAGGAAGATACCATTCACATCAACAGCGTGGTGCCCGGCGGACCTTCCGAGAAGGTTGGACTGATGGCGGGAGACCGCATTGTCATGGTGAACGACAGTCTCTTCGTGGGCAAAGGACTGACCAATGAAAAAGCCATGCGCAACCTCAAGGGGCCTAAAGGCTCACAAGTGAAGCTGGGCATCAAGCGCGCCAGCGAAAAGGAACTGCTGGACTTCACCATCACGCGCGGCGACATTCCGCAGAACACCATCGATGCCGCCTACATGATAGACGACAAATTCGGATATATCCTGATCAGCAAGTTCGGACGCACCACACACGTAGAACTGCTGACGGCCATTGCCGAACTCAGCCAACACAACTGCCAGGGCCTGATTATCGACCTGCGCGACAATACCGGAGGCTATATGGAAGCTGCCACCCGCATGGTCAACGAATTCCTGCCCGAAGGCAAACTGATTGTCTATACCCAAGGAAGCAAATATCCGCGCATGGAAGATTATGCCAACGGAACAGGCAGTTGCCAGCAGATGCCGCTGGTAGTGCTGGTAAACGAAGGCTCGGCATCGGCCAGTGAAATCTTTGCGGGCGCCATCCAGGACAACGACCGCGGCACCATCGTTGGCCGCCGCTCGTTTGGCAAGGGACTGGTACAGCAACCGATTGACTTCAGCGACGGTTCGGCCATCCGCCTCACCATTGCCCGCTACTACACCCCGTCGGGCCGCTGCATCCAGCGTCCCTACGAGAATGGCAAAGACTCCAAGTACGAAATGGACTGGATTACCCGTTACGAGCATGGAGAATTCTTCTCGAAAGACAGCATCAAGCTGGACGAAAGCCTGAAGTATTACACCACGCTGGGACGCCCCGTCTACGGCGGCGGCGGCATCATGCCCGACGTGTTTGTGCCGCAGGACACCATCGGCGTATCGTCCTACCTGATAGACGTCAGCAACAAAGGCCTCATCCTGCAGTTCAGCTTCCAGTACAGCGACCGCAACCGCAGCAAGCTGAACGAATTTGAGAACGAGAACGACATGGCCGACTACCTGCGCCGACAGGGCATCGTGGAGCAGTTCATCCGCTTTGCCGACTCGAAGGGAGTGAAACGGCGCAACCTGCTCATCCAGAAATCGTACAAGCTGCTGGAGAAGACCCTTTACGGCAACATCATCTACAACATACTGGGACGCGAACCTTACATCCGCTTCGCCAACCAGACCGATGCCACCGTGAAGAAAGCCCAAGAGATACTGGAAAAAGGCGAAGCATTCCCCAAGGCTCCGTCAAAAACGCTTTCAGAGGAGGATAAGAAAGATGAAGGAAAGGAAAAAAGAACTGCGCAGGCGTATGGCAGAATTGAAGACCCTGCACAAGGCTTCCGCTTCGCAGCAGTCTGCTGACATCATGACCGCCCTGGAGCAGCATCCTGCCTTCAGGGCGGCCCATACCGTTCTGCTCTACCACTCGCTCAAGGACGAAGTGGACACTCACGACTTCATCTGCCGATGGGGCGGCCGCAAGCGGATTCTGCTGCCCGTTGTCATAGGCGACGAACTGGAGCTGCGCGTCTACCACGGTCCCGAATCAATGGCCACGGGCAGCTATGGCATCCTGGAGCCTACGGGTGAAGCCTTCACAGACTACGCCTCCATCGGGTTTGCCGCCATCCCCGGCATGGCCTTCGACCGAGCCGGCAACCGTCTGGGACGAGGCAAGGGCTACTATGACCGCCTGCTGCCCCATCTGCCCGCCACCACCTACAAGACCGGCATCTGTTTCCCTTATCAACTAATAGACGAAGTGCCCGCGGAGCCGTTCGACATCCGCATGGACGAAATCATAACACAACGATGAAAACCAATTACCATACCCACACCACCCGCTGCAACCATGCCAACGGCAGCGATGAGGAATTTGTACTGAGCGCCATCAAAGGCGGCTACCAGATTCTGGGCTTCTCTGACCATACCCCCTGGAAGTACCGCACAGACTATGTATCGGGCATACGTATGCTGCCCGACGAACTGCCGGAATACGTGGAAAGCCTGCGCACACTGCGCTCACAATATAAAGAAAAGATAGACATCAAAATCGGGTTGGAATGCGAGTTCTTCCCCGACTACATCCCCTGGCTGAAGGAGCAGGTCAAGGCTTACGGACTGGACTATCTGCTGTTCGGAAACCACTATTACCACACGGACGAGAAATTCCCTTACTTCGGCCGCCAGACAACCAACCGCGACATGCTGGACCTCTATGAAGAGAGCGTCATTGAAGGCATGGAGAGCGGGCTGTTCTGCTGCCTGGCCCACCCCGACCTGTTCATGCGCTCCTATCCCGAGTTCGACCACCACTGCACCTCCATCAGCCGCCACATCTGCCGCGCCGCCGCGCGGCTGAACGTGCCGCTGGAGTACAACATCAGCTTTGTCCCCTACAACGAGGCCCACGGCCGCACGACCTTCCCTCACCCCAAGTTCTGGCACATTGCCGCCAACGAAGGCTGCACGGCCATCATCGGCGTGGATGCCCACGACAACCGCTTTCTGGAAGAAAAGAAATACTACGACCAGGCGCTGGTCCAACTGAAGGAACTGGGGATAAAGACCATCGACACCCTGCCGATGCTCACCGACCGATAGCCGCCAATCAGAGTTCTTCCAGCATCCGCCAGGCTATGGGCAAGTGGGCCACAATGTCGCCCGCCGTCATGCCGATGGCACCCTGTTTGCGGACTGCCACATCGCCTGCCAGGCCGTGAACATAGACAGCCATGCGGGCGGCAAGCTCACTTTCATATCCCTGGGCCAGGAGAGCCAGCACAATGCCCGTCAATACGTCGCCGCTGCCTCCTGTGGCCATGCCCGGATTGCCGGTAGTGTTGAAGTAGCATTGCCCCTGGGGAGTGACCACTGCCGTATAGGCCCCTTTCAGAACGATGTACACCTCGGCCTCCATGGCCAGCTCGCGCGCTCTCATCAGCCGTTCGTAGGAGTTCTGACACTTGCCCACAATCCGCTCCAGTTCCTTGGGATGCGGGGTGAGGATGCTCCCTTTGGGCAGGTTTTTGATGGCGGAGCGATGGCCTTCCAGCAGGTTCAGCGCGTCAGCGTCCAGCACCATGGGCACACGACAGATTGCCATCTGCTCAAACAGCGCCTTCTCCGTTTCGGCAGAGCGGCCCAGTCCCGGACCGACAGCCACCGCCTGATAGTCGTCCGTATCGGTGGCGCAGGCAAAGCAGGTCTCGCTGAAGTCCACCTCTGTCATGGCTTCGGGGACTGCCGTCTGCACGATGAAGTTGTTGCAGAAAGGCACATGCACCGTCAGCAACCCCACGCCCGAACGCAGACAGGCCTTTGCGGCCAGCACCGAAGCCCCCGCCATGCCCTGCGAGCCGGCCACCAGCAGCGCCCGTCCGAAGTTGCCCTTGTGTGCAAACTTGCCTCGGGGTTTCAACTGCCAGCCGAGGTCCTCGCCTTCGGTCAGGTAGAAATCCGTCTCCAGTTCGTCGATGCCCTCGCTGCTCAGCCCGATGTCCAGCAGTTCCCATTCGCCCACATACGGCTCGTTCTCGGCAAAGAGGAAGGCCAGCTTGGGCAGTTGCAGGCTCAGGGTGACGTCGGCGCGGATGACGTTGGCCATCGTGTTGGCCGTATTGTCCTCGCCCATCAGTCCCGAAGGCATGTCGATGGACACCACCTTGGCGGGCGAGGCATTGATGTACTTCACCACCGCGGCAAAGCCTCCGGCCAGAGGCTTGTTCAACCCGCTGCCAAACAGGCCGTCCACCACCACATGGTCTTCCGTCAGCACGGGCGGCACGAACTGCGTCGTAATCTCGTGGAAGTCCACGCCCTTCAGTCCTTCCAGGCGCTGCTTGTTCAGCTCACAGTCGGCCGAAAGCGTCCCCTTCGTATTGAACAGGTACACCTCCGAATGATAGCCCTGCCCGGCCAGCAGACGGGCCACGGCCAGCGCATCGCCTCCGTTGTTGCCGGGGCCGGCAAAGATGGTAAAGGGAGTCTCGGGGTCATCCCAACGCTGCGAGATGGCTTTCGCCAATGCCTGCGCGGCCCGCTCCATCAGGTCGACGGACTCTATCGGTTCATTCTCTATGGTATAGGCATCCAGTTGCTTGATGCTTTCAGTAGCAAAGATTTTCATAATAAGGTGTCACTATATAAATGTATTCGCAAAGATAAAACATATTATTTCAGCACAAGCCATCCGCCCGAAGAAAAATGAAAGGCGGAAAATGATTATTTTTGCGGCAGAAACCTTCATAAATACGCCATGAACATCCTCCACATCAGCACCTACGCCTCCCCGCTGGGCCCCATGACCCTGGCCAGCGACGGCGAAGCACTCACCGCCCTTTGGTTCGACGGGCAGCAGTACGCCCCCACCCCCTCCGCGCCCCGGACCAATCCTGCACTGCCGGTATTCAGGAAGACAAAAGACTGGCTGGACTGCTACTTCGGCGGCGGACGCCCCTCCTTCATGCCCCCCATCCGCCTCCACGGCACCCCCTTCCGCCAAGCCGTGTGGGAGCTTCTGCGGCAGATACCCTACGGCGAGACCGTCACCTACAAGGACATAGCCCTCCAGATGGCCCGCCTGAACCCCACCGGACGGATGTCCGCACAGGCCGTGGGCGGAGCCGTGGGCCACAACCCCGTCAGCATCCTCGTCCCCTGCCACCGCGTGGTGGGCACCGACGGCAGCCTGACGGGTTATGCGGGCGGACTCCACCGCAAGCAATGGCTGCTGGCTCTGGAACAGGGCACCGCCCAATGAGGGCCTCCCCCCTGCAAAGAAATGCCTCCAAATACTGTCCAAGTAGAAGAAAATCGCTATTTTTGCAAAAAATAATCTCCTATGAACACCATCCAAATAAAAGACAAACGCTTTACCGTCTCCATCAAGGAGGAGGAAATCCTGAAGGAAGTCAGCCGCGTGGCCGACGAAATAAACCGCGACCTGGCAGGCAAGAACCCGCTCTTCCTGAGCGTGCTGAACGGCTCGTTCATGTTCACCGCCGACCTGATGAAGCGCATCACCATCCCCTGCGAAATCTCCTTTGTCAAGCTGGCCTCCTACCAGGGCGTGTCGTCCACCGGCGCCGTCAAGGAAGTCATCGGCATCAACGAAGACCTCAGCGGCCGCACCGTGGTCATCGTGGAAGACATCGTGGACACGGGCCTCACCATGCAACGCCTGCTGGACACGCTGGGCACCCGCGGCCCGAAGGAAATCCACATTGCCACCCTCCTCGTCAAACCCGAGAAACTGAAGGTAGACCTCAACATCGAGTATGCCGCCATGCGTATTCCCAACGATTTCATCGTGGGTTACGGACTGGATTACGACGGCTTCGGACGCAACTATAAGGACATTTACACAGTAGTGAACGAATAGTAGCGGTATGAGTCCTGTCTTTAAAAGAGAAGAAGGTTTCTGCTTCAAAATCTATTCGAACGAAGAAGAGCGGAAGCATATCCATGTCATAAAGGCAGAATGTGAAGCCAAATTCTGGTTAGAGCCGTCCATTGAGCTGGCCAGCAATTACGGTTTCAACGACAAAGAAATAAAGAAAATCACCCAAATGCTGAAACAATATGGAAACGACTTTAAACGCCAGTTCTCAGAACACATCGGCAAGCGTCTTGATGATTAATGCGCAAGGCATCATGCTCTCGGTCTTGGGTAACGACTACTTCATCTCATACAACCGTGTACCCTGGCTGAAAGACGCACGAATCTCAGACGTACTGAATGTCAGGCTGTGCGGTCAATCCGCCATCGAATGGGAATCATTGGGAGTAGATTTGGAAATCGAAAGTCTGAAACATCCCGAACGCTATCCGCTCATCATGAAGCGGAATCCACTGGACACTATCAGATAATATTTACAATATATAGTATAAACATTTAATCACCAATCAAAGACAATGCTGAACATTGTAATTTTCGGTGCCCCCGGTTCAGGCAAGGGCACACAAAGCGAGAGAATTGTAGCGAAGTATGGCATCAACCACATCTCCACGGGCGACGTGCTGCGTGCCGAAATCAAGAACGGAACCGAACTGGGCAAAACCGCCAAAGGCTATATCGACCAGGGACAGCTCCTGCCCGACGAGCTGATTATCGACATCCTGGCCAGCACGTTGGACAGCTTCAAGGACTCCAAGGGCGTCATCTTCGACGGCTTCCCCCGCACCATCGCACAGGCCGAAGCCCTGAAGCAGATGCTGGCCGAACGCGGACAGCAGGTGAGCGTGATGCTCGACCTCGACGTGCCCGAGGACGAACTGATGAAGCGCCTCATCCTGCGCGGACAGCAATCGGGCCGCGCCGACGACAACGAGGAGACCATCAAGAAGACTGGTACAAGCAGGAAGGACTCTACGCCCACATCAACGGACTGGGCGAACTGGAGACCATCACCGCCGACATCTGCCGGGCCATTGACGCGGCGAAGTAAGGCAGACGCCGTCGACCGAAGCACAGAAATGCACTCCGCACGGTGCAAAATTCATCAAGAATTGCACCAAGCGGAGTGCATTTTTTATATCTTTGCCACAAAAACAGGAAAGTATGGAAAGACTGCAAGCCCATTTCGACGCCCTGCTGAGGGACACTCCGACCGGTTTCCACCGCTACATGTTCGACCGCATAGACTGGGACAGCCGCCTGACAGGCCTCACCGGCCCACGCGGCGTGGGCAAGACCACCCTCATGCTCCAGTATGCCAAAGAGAAACTGGAACGCAACACCACGCTGTTCGTCAATGCCGACGACCTCTACTTCAGCTCCCACCACCTGGTAGACCTGGCCGACGAATTCACCCGCAAAGGCGGCAAATGCCTCATCATAGACGAAATACACAAATACCAAGAGTGGGCGCGCGAACTGAAGCTGATGTACGACTACCACTCCGGCCTGCGCGTCATCTTCACCGGCTCCTCCATACTCGACATTCACAAGGGGGCGGCCGACCTGAGCCGACGTGCCCTGCTCTACTCCATGCAGGGACTCTCCTTCCGCGAATACCTGCGGATGTTCCACGGCATCGGACTCCCCACCTGCACCCTGGACGACCTCCTGCAACACCGCGTGGAACTGCCGCCCCACTTCCGCCCCTATGCCTACTTCTCCGACTATCTGGAACAGGGCTATTACCCGTTCGCCCAAGAAGGGCAGTTCGGCATCCGGCTGGCACAGGTCATCAACAACACACTGGAGACCGACATTCCCCAGTATGCCGAAATCAGCGTAGCCACCAGCCGCAAGCTGAAACGCCTGCTCACCGTCATAGCCCAAAGCGTGCCGTTCAAGCCCAACATGAGCAGCATAGCCGCCACCATCGGCGTCAGTCGCAATAGCCTGGCAGACTACTTCCTGCTGCTGGAAGAAGCCGGACTCATCGGACAACTGCGCGACGACACCGGAGGCATCCGCGGGCTCGGGAAAGTGGACAAAGTCTACCTGGACAACCCCAACCTGATTTACGCCCTGGCACAACAGACGGCCGAAACCGGCAACGTCCGCGAAACCTTCTTCTTCAACCAGATGCGCGTCAACCAGGACATCATCACCTCCCCCGCCTCCGACTTCCAGATAGGGCCCTACACCTTCGAGGTGGGCGGCAAGAACAAAAAGCAGAAGCAACTGCAAGGACTGGAACACGCCTTTGTCGTCAAAGACGACATAGAGACCGGCTACCAGAACGTCATACCGCTCTGGCAGTTCGGACTGAACTACTGACCGCCTCGCCTACAGGCACCGTCCGTTCACTTCTCCACCTCCAGCTCCACCCACTCCATCTTGTCCGGCACGATGGTGCGCCCCGTCACCTTGCGGTTCTGCGCCCTGCGATACTCGGGGATGAAACGCACGCGCACCTCGGTGAACTGGCGCGCCGACACCTCCTCGGGCGTATCCACGCCCTGCCCGTTGGCCTTGCCCACCAGGTAGAACGTCCCCAGGCCGTCCAGCTTCACCGAACAGCCCTCCTTCATCAGGTCCCCCAGCACGTCGCCCAGCCCCATGAGCACGGCATACGTGTCCGCCTTGCTGACGGTGGACATGCGCGAAAGCCGCTGCGCCACCTCCTTCGTACCCATCGTGCCCACCGTGAACGAGCGCGGATACCACTTCCCTTTCTGCTTCTGTTTCTTGTAGAATGCCATACCTGTCTGTTGTTAAATTCATACTCCGTCCGGCCAAGCCCCTGCGCCTGTGCCGCCGGAGCCGTACCTGAACCGCCCCGGGCACACAGCCCGGCACGGCTCTTCCATGAGGTCAGTATGGAATCATGTTACTCCATAATGGAAATCATGTTACTTGATACCCATAATCATGTTACTTGATTATAGGAATCATGTTACTTGATTTCTACCTCATCCGCAAAGATAATACCCTCAAAGTATATATGCAAGCCCGGCAAGGCCCTGCATTGAACATTATAGGAAAATATTTGTATCTTTGCAGGCAGAAACAGGAAAGCGATATGAACGGTAAGGACTGCATCGAACGACTCTCACCCGTACTCTTCTGGGACATCGACCCCGAGAAGGCGGACATGGACACTTGCCCGCAGCAAATCATTGTCCGTGTGCTGGAGTACGGCACGCTGGACGACTGGCGCCTCATCCGCAGCTACTACGGGCTGGAGAAGATTGTGGAGTGCTGCAAGCAGGCACGCTCGCTCGACCCCGTAGCGCTGGCGTTCATCTGCTGCATATCGCATACAAGGAAGGAGGAATACAGATGTTATCGTATGGCACTGGGAAGTGAAATACGCAAACAAGTGGAAGCCTATTCCCGTTAATCAAACAATAACCATCAATAACAAGACTATATGGCAGAATCGAACTTTGTAGACTACGTGAAG
>NZ_CASFWU010000007.1 GCF_949298305.1 uncultured Bacteroides sp.
ATTATATGCTATCGTTTTGATTTTCACACTATAAAGATACATATAATAGAGCATTCTAACTAATTTTCAAGCATATTTCTTATCCAAAACTCAGGTTATAAGTAGTTTGGCGATTACTTATAGGTCGTTTCATCATAACGGCAGGAGCCACTCGGACTTTCGGATGTCCTTGCTTTCACATCGCTTAAGTCCGGGGATGGCAGATGAATTGTTTGTGTTTGATCAATGAAATTCTCCATATTTCTGCACCCCTCAGATTGCTCGCCTGGTGTTAGCCCTGACGGCCTATCTGAACCTGTATGTCTGCCTTTACAATTACCGGGCTAATCTGAACACTTTTGTGCGAAGTAATTCCTGAGGTGCAGGTCGCATCTCTGGTGAACACTTGCATTCTGTTCGGTGGAGGCTTGCATGGTTCACGCTGGACACTTGCACGGAATATGGTGGATGCTTGTATTTTCTAAGCGTTGATTATCAGTAGGGTGATATCCTTCTGTAAGAGTCTGGAGGGACTGCCTGTGCCCTTGCTGGCAAGGAACTGGTTTGGAGGTGAGATGTAAAAGCCTGAATACCGACAGCTTGGGTCGGGGGCTCATGGGAGGCACGGATTCACGCAACGTCCTGGGATGGATTGGGTGTACTCCGTGCCTGTATGGTAATGGTTAGGTGTCTGTCAGAGGAAATTCAGATGCGGTCGAGGACGGTCTTGATGAGCGTGTCGATGGTATTCTTGTAACCCGTGTTGGCTTCGTGTGCCAGACGGTTGGCTATAACCATACAAACGGTGGTTGCCTTGTGTCCAAGTAGGCGGCAGAGGCCGGCGAGGGCTGAACTCTCCATTTCAAAGTTTGTGATGCGTAAGCCTTGATACTCAAAACGCTCTATCTTTTCGTTCTGGTGTGGGTCTGCCAGTGGGATGCGGAGTTCGCGTCCCTGCGGGCCAAAGAAGCCTCCGGCAGCTATGGTGACGCCTCTTACCATATCAGTGCCGGCAATGCGTTCCACCAGCTCGGTATCAGCATCGATGACGTATGGAGCAGGGGCGCAGAGGTTGCCCGTCCATCCCATGTGGTTGAGGAAGGCACGTTCCATGCTAAGGTCGCACACGGCGTTACGTCCTGCATAGAAGTTGAGCAGGCCGTCGAAGCCGATGGATTTGGCAGAGCAGATGAACGTTCCCACGGGTGTATAGGGCTGAAGACCACCACAAGTGCCGATGCGTACTACCTGAAGTTGCCGGAGTTGGGGCTTAACTTCGCGAGTCTGGAAATCTATGTTGGCTAAGGCGTCAAGCTCGTTCATCACGATGTCTATGTTGTCACATCCGATGCCGGTTGATGTTACAGTGATGCGCTTACCCTGGTAGGTACCTGTCACGGTACGGAATTCGCGGCTTTCAACCTCGTATTCTCTGTTCTCGAAGTGGGAGGCTACGAGCGACACACGACCAGGGTCGCCCACAAGGATAACCTTGTCGGCCAGCCATTCGGGTTTCACATGCAGGTGGAAGATAGAGCCGTCTTCGTTGATGATGAGCTCGGATGAAGGAATTTGTTTTTTCATAATGGGACTGGTTTTGGAGATTAGTGAATGATGTCTGGCTAGTTAGCCGATTGATAAGTGGAAGTTAAGGAGTTAAGATGTCCAGTCGTTAAGCAGACACTTGGGGTAAGGGATATTCAATATATGCCCTAACTGATGAAAGTCGTATGCCTTCAATCGTTGTGTCCGCTTAATTGCTGACTTCTTAACTCCTGGCTTATATTTCGGTGTAATCACTTATTCAGCGGCGTGTTGCTTCCGCCCGTGGCGGGACGAGCGATGGTCTCGCGCATGGTGGTGTCGGCCTCGATGTTTTTCATGCGGTAATAGTCCATAATGCCCAGATTGCCGTTGCGAAAAGCTTCAGCCATGGCTTTGGGTACTTCGGCTTCGGCCTCTATTACTTTGGCGCGGGCTTCCTGTGCCTTGGCTTTCATTTCCTGCTCGCTGGCCACGGCCATGGCGCGGCGCTCTTCGGCCTTTGCCTGGGCAATGTTCTTGTCGGCGTTGGCCTGATCCATCTGGAGGGCGGCACCGATGTTTTTGCCTATGTCGATGTCGGCAATGTCGATGGAGAGGATTTCGAAGGCCGTACCGGCGTCAAGCCCCTTGCGAAGTACGAGCTTGGAGATGGAGTCTGGATTCTCAAGCACCGACTTGTGACTTTCGCTGGAGCCGATGGAGGAGACGATTCCTTCGCCTACGCGTGCCAGCACTGTGTCTTCGCCAGCGCCACCTACCAGTTGGCGGATATTGGCACGTACCGTGACACGCGCCTTGGCAATGAGCTGGATGCCATCCTTGGCCACGGCAGTCACGGGCGGGGTATCAATCACCTTGGGGTTGACAGACATTTGTACGGCTTCAAATACATCGCGTCCTGCCAAGTCGATGGCGGTGGCCATCTGGAAAGAAAGGTCAATGTTGGCTTTGGCTGCTGATACCAGAGCGTGTACTACTTTTTCCACGTGTCCGCCCGCCAGGTAGTGGGCTTCCAGACCGTCGCGGGTGATATTGCTCAACCCTGCTTTGTGGGCTTCTATGAGTCCAGGTACAATTACATATGGTGGCACATTGCGGATTCGCATCAGAAAGAGTTGCACCAACGAGATGTTGACGCCCGACACTTTGGCCGAGAGCCAGAGGAAGAAGGGTACGTAGTGGAAGAAGAGCACCAGAAAGATGATACCTCCCACAACGAGGAAACCGGTCAGATAGAGAGAACTTGTGTCCATGGTTTGAGATTTTAAATTTTTGAGATTATAAATTTCTGAGTTGGTTAGCCGTGTGACAACAGGGGCATACGATAGTTACTTGTTGCGCTGGACGAAGACAGTACCGTTGACAATGCGGCTGACCACGACGGGGGTCTTTTCGTCCAGGAAACCGTCGGCAGAAGTTACCTCTACCAGATTCCCCGCTATTTCAGCTTGTCCCACCAAGGCCAGACGTGTTCTGGTGATGCCTGTGTCACCCACCTTGACGTGGCGTTCGGCTGTGCGGTCGACCGTGCTCTTGATGTCTGTTTTTAGTGAGAGGCGGTCCAGGGTTTTGGAACGCATGAACCACACCAGTGAGCCTATGCAGGTCACTGCCGAGACAGCCAGTGTGACGAATCCACCTGTAAGGCCCAGATGGGTGAAGGCATAGTAATTGGCATAGACGATACAGCCGCCTGCCAGGATGCCGGCAATGCTGATGCCAGGTATGACAAAGAGTTCCACTAGAAACAGAATGGCACCAGCAATAATGAGGAGGGTGATAATAAGTATATCCATGATTGGGGCTATTTGAGGTTGGCCTTTTCCAGATTCCGTACCTTTATGGCAGTTTGTTTCAGTTCGGCGGATAGTTGTTCCATACGCTTTTCCAAATCCAAAATGCCCGGGGTCATTCGTTTTTTATCAGCATCTGTTGCACGCATGTATGCATTCCGTTGATTCTTAAGCTTATTTCCGGTCTGTTTGAAATTCCTTTCCAAACGGCGATAGACGTTGAATGTTTCTTTAGCTTCTGCCGAATGGAAATCTGTCAAGTGATAATAAATGGTTTGATCATCTATGATAAACTCAAAGTCATGTTCCTTTTTCTCAACTGACTTTTCGGTGCTCAACAATCGCAATCTTTGTCGGGCGTCAGCCACGGTATTGTTGTCTGTCCAGCTTTCACGGATTGAGTGCAGGCTTGCCAGACGTATGAGCTTATCCTTCTCGGTATGCTCGTAATCGTACACCCGCTTGGATGCATTGGGAACAAAGGTGTATATGCACACTTTTCCTTCTGGTTGATAGCGGTCTGAAGCAAACCAGCCCAAATTGTTATATTCGTCTACTACGTACATGTAGTCGTTAAAGGGTGAATTGAATGGCATACCTACATTTTCAGGGTTCAGATAGGTATCGTTGGATGTATTATAACGTGTTACAAAAATATCATATCCACCGAGCGAACCTGGTCCATCGCCTGCATAGTACACAGTGATTCCATCGCTCATCACATAAGGGTAGTTGGCATTGACACCCTCGTTTACCGCTCCTGGCAATGGGCTCTCTTTACTCCATCCGTCAGCCATTTTGCTGCGGGACAGAATGTTATAGGTGGTGTCTCCTTGAATTTTAGCATAATAGATACGGTTTCGCAGTTCGGTTTCAAACACAGTGCTTTCTTGCTCTGTCTCGTCCTTAAAATAAGCATTGTACATGAATATGTGTCCTGATTCTGGGCCGTTTCGGTAGGCACTTAGGAAATTTTTCTTGTCCACCACTATGCTGTCCACTATACATACTTCTTCTACTCCTTTCAGCAGCCTTTGTGCCTGTTTGCTTTTGGCCAGCAGAGTCTCGGCTTCGTCAGTGGGGCGTTTGCGCCGTATCAGTTCGGCAATGTATTCTTCATACACTTTGACTGCATCGTCGAATCGGTAGACATTGTGATAAGCTTGTGCCAAATAGAGTTGTCCGCTGGGGATGCGTTTTTTTACAGCTGTTTCCAAGGGTTTCACTGCTGCTGCTGGCTCTCCTGTTTTCAGGCAGCACACACCATACCACAGGCAGTAGTTTCCATTGGCAGGTTGTTGTTTAATGAATTTCTTGAAAACGGGTTTGGCTTGGTCGTACCGTCCTTCGTCATACCATTTGCGTGCTTGGGTCAGGGTTTGTCCAATGGCGGTAACGCTTGTCATCAAGGTTAGGATAATAAGGTATATCTGTTTCGTAATCACTTTCATACGTGGATAGTCTTGGTCATTTGCCTCCAAAGATACGAATTTATCGCATATTATTGCGCTTCAGAGGTGCTTTTCTTCCTCAATTCATTCTTTTGCATTACTTTTGCGGCCGCAAAACAGAACATTATGGCAGTATCTACGGAAGAACAACAGCTGATGCGCCGCATTGAGAAGAGACTCATGAAGGGCATTGTGGACTACGGACTGATAGAGGACGGAGACCACATTCTTGTAGCCCTTTCAGGCGGGAAGGATTCCTTGGCTTTATTGGAGCTATTGGCGCGTCGTGCCCGTATTTATAAGCCTCGTTTCACGCTTCATGCTGTCCATGTCGTGATGAAGAACATCTCATATCATAGTGATGAGGACTATTTGCGAGAATATGCAACGTCTTGTGGCGTTCCTTTTATGCAGGTCGAAACCTCTTTTGACCCTGTTTCCGACACCCGCAAGTCGCCTTGCTTTCTTTGTTCTTGGAACCGGCGTAAGGCTCTTTTCACTGTTGCTCAGCAGTTGGGCTGCAATAAGATTGCCTTAGGGCATCACATGGATGATATTCTGGCAACCTTGCTAATGAATCTTACTTTTCAAGGAGCTTTTTCTACCATGCCTCCCCGCTTGGTGATGAGAAAGTTTGATATGACTATTATTCGTCCCCTATGTCTGGTACACGAGGCGGATCTTCGTGAGTTGGCTCACATACGGGGCTACAAGAAGCAGGTGAAGATTTGTCCCTATGAACACTCCTCCCACCGTGCAGACATGAAGGAAGTAATGGAACTTCTGGAACAAATGAACCCTGAAGCCCGGTATAGTCTCTGGGGAAGTATGAGCAATGTGCAGCAGGAGTTGCTGCCGGCCGAAAGAGAACCGGACTTAGGCTCTACCCCTGGCCCCTATGCCAAAGAGAGAAAGGATGCGGACGGATAATCAATAACTTAAAATTCATTGACAAGAACACATGTCATGCCTTAAGGGATTGCTCACATGCCAACTTAAAAAAATAAAAACTCAAACTTATAAACTCAAAACTGATGAAAGCATTCTACACTATCCTGTTACTTGTTATCTCCAACATCTTTATGACATTTGCCTGGTACGGCCATCTCAAGCTTCAGGAAATGAAAGTCATCTCAAATTGGCCTCTTTACGCCGTTATTCTCTTTTCTTGGGCCATTGCTTTGGCCGAGTATTCCTTTCAAGTACCTGCCAACCGCATTGGATTTGTGGAGAATGGAGGCCCTTTTTCCCTGATGCAACTTAAGGTCATTCAAGAGGCCGTTACTCTCATTGTCTTTACTCTTTTCACCACAGTATTTTTTAAAGGTGAGGCCTTGCACTGGAATCACTTTGCTGCCTTCGTTTGCCTCGTCTTGGCTGTTTACTTTGTGTTTTACAAGTGACAATCGCCTTTTTCGAATTGATTCATCTAAAACGAAACGGCTGATACATATTTCGCAGCGCTATCGTGATGAGCAATCTGTGAAATATGTGTCAGCCGGTTTGGGCTTACTAAAAAACAACTAATGATGCAGTTGAGAGCCTTTTGTGTGGTCTGGTAAATACTCGTTGTACGTTTTTTTTAATGGGAAAGGGTCGCTCTACTTTGCGGCATACTGTTTCATACCAGATGTCATGTAGGTTTGATAGCGGCCTGTCGAATCTGCGTATATGAAGTAGGCGTCCAGGTCTGGGCGTGCTTCGACAAATGCCTGGGCGCTTTCCATCCCCATCACCATGAAGGCGGTTGCGTAGGCATCGGCGCTCATACAGTCGGCGGCCACAACGGTGGCCGAGAGGATGCTGTGCTGTACGGGGTAACCGGTTTGCGGGTCAATGGTGTGTGCATACTTCTTTCCGTCCCGATAGTAGTAGTTGCGGTAGTTGCCCGAGGTTGCTATACCTGCGTCAGTGATGCTGAGCACTGTTTGTAATTCTTGGTTGAGGGCCAGTGAGTCGTCTACAGGCTTATTGATACCTATACGCCAGCGTTCTCCTCGTGGATTTTGACCTTTAACCACCACTTCGCCTCCTATGTCTACCATGTAGTTCTTCACTCCTTTGCGGGCGAGCAAGGCAGCTATGGCGTCTACGGCATAGCCCTTGGCTACGGCGCTGCAGGTAAGCATGAGTTGCGGATCTTGTTTGATGATTTTACCGTCTGGGGTAAGCGTAACCTTGTGATAGCCAGTGATGAGTAGCAAACTGTCCACAGTAGACGAATCGGGGAAGGTACCTTGGCGGAATCCGAATCCCCAGGCATTGACCAGAGGTGCCACAGTGATGTCGAAAGCGCCGTGGGTCTCCTCTGATACTTCCATACTGCGGCGGAAAACACGGGTGAAGAAACTATCGACTTTGATGTCTTCGCCGCGGTTGATACGGCTGATGACGGAAGTATCGTTGAATGGCGAAAGCGAACCATCCAGACGCGCCAGTTCGCGGTCTATCTCGTCCTGCAAATTTTCAGGGTGTTGATAGGTGATGTTGTAGAGAGTGCCGAAGATACGTCCGTGATCGGCCTGATAGGGAGCCGGTTGGTTGTGGTGCGCCAATATCCAGACTGTGGCCAGCAACAGAAGGGCCACCCAGAGGAAATTACGTTGTACTTTTTTTTTATCCATAATGTTGTATTAGATGTTCGATGAGTATCTTTGTACCAATAAGTATTAGAATGACACCTCCCCAGCGTTCTGCTTTCAACCGTCGGGCGAAGCCACATCCGAAGCGGATGCCAAGTCCCAATCCGGCCATGGACAGGACAAATGAAACAAAGCCTATGATGCCTACGGGAGAAAGAATAGTCTGCCAATTCTTCATGCCTAAGAAGGCGAAAGATACACCCACGGCCAGAGCATCGATGCTGGTAGCTACGGCCAGCACTAAGACTACACGCAGGCGAGTCGGGTCGAAGTCTTGCCTACAGTCGGCTTCCTTAAATGATTCTCGCACCATGCGCCCGCCCAAGAAGGCCAAGATGGCAAAGGCTATCCAATGGTCTATATTCTCGATGAGGTGACTGAAGGTGCTGGCGCAGCCCCAGCCGATTAGAGGCATCAAAGCCTGGAAGAGTCCGAAGAAAAAGGCCATGGTCAGCATGGGACGCAAAAGAGCCCGCCTGAGCAGAATGCCACTAGCAATGGAGATAGCGAAGCAATCCATAGCCAGTCCTACGGCCAGAAGCCAGATTTCAAGTCCTGTCATAATGTCAGAAGGGGAGTTTATAGGTTATCGTATAAGTTACGCCGATAGTACTGGAACCATACTTGCCGTAACCGGGCACGTACCACGGATCACCGTATTGGCCCGTGGTGGCAGACAACTTGTATTTGAAGCGTATGGCCCAACCCATGTAAAGGCTGGGAGTGATGCGCGCTCTGAGGCCTGTGCAGACCTCAATCCACTTCATGGAGCCTTTCATACCCGGCTGGTTATAGGGCAGGCTGCCTCCCCAGATGTCGTCTTCCAGGTTGGGATTGCCCACAGTACCGCCATAGATGGGATCGTCCAGACCGATGGCTTCTATGTCGTACTTGAAATTGGTAACTCCGTAGCGCAGACCGACAGTTATCATGTGTCCATGTTTGCGCTTGTAGAGGGCGTTGTAATCCAAACCGATGCGAAAGTAGGGAGCTTGGGTCTTGTATCGGGTGCCGATGTCGCCGTCGGCATTACTCTGTGCATATCCTATTTCTGCTGTGGGCAAGAAGCGGTTGTAGAGATTGACGTTCACGCATACTTCTGCACTTAGGTTTTCGCCTCCCAACAGTTTGCTTCCCACGCCCCACAAATCCACACCGACTGATACTCCGTTATAAAGCGGATATTCCATCTCGGTGGGTTCCAGCTTCTTTGGCTCTTTCTTTTCCTTTTTTTGTTCGGGCGAATTGGCCCGATTGGCAGACGATTGAATGCTCTGCCCGAACGCAGGCAAAGAAAGCAGGCAACAGAGCAGCAGACTAATAGAACAGTTTGAGATTCTCCGTGCCATAGATGTCTGCTTCTGGGTTCGAAATGTATATGGAGTCGAGCGTGTGTCGGGTATAGGTGCAACCCGTAATCGCCTGCTTCATCTGGTATCCGCAATCCATTGAAAGGAAATAGGGAGTATTGGTGTGGCGCAAGATGATTGTATCTTCATTGCCTTCGGGATAGTGGAAAACCAGTACGGTGGAGTCCACTGTATAGCGCAGGGGCAGGCTGAGATTCTTCACCTCGGTCTGGTTATTGATGATGACGGAGTCGGTAGCGAAAGCGGTTACGGTGAGCGATGCCAGCGTGTCCTTCAGTACGTTTCCGCTCTCTGGGTCGACGGTGAACAGGTTGCAGTTCAGCATGGCACGGCCGGCCAAGGTGCAGTCGGCTTCTTCGGAACACGATGTTACTGCGTGGATGGTGGGCAGGAGAACAGTGGCCAGCATTAGAAGTCTGATGAGCTGTTTCATAATTAAATTGTTTTCTCTATTTGATACTTGTTGCGTTCGGTGGAATTGCGCGAAATCAGTTCACCCAGAAAACCTGCTACGAACAGTTGGGTGCCGATAATCATCGAGGTGAGTGACAGATAGAAATATGGAGATTCTGTCACCAGACGATAGGGCATTCCATTGTGCATGTAGTATAATTTGCTGATGCCTACGATGAGTACTGCGATGAAACCGAATACGAACATCAATGAACCCAGCAGGCCAAAAAAATGCATAGGCTTAACGCCAAAGGTGGACAGGAACCAGAGTGAGATGAGGTCCAGATATCCATTAAAGAATCGGTTCCAACCTCCAAACTTGGTCTTGCCGAACTTACGGGCCTGGTGGTGAACTACCTTTTCACCAATCTTCTTAAAGCCGGCGTTCTTGGCTAAGTAGGGGATATAGCGGTGCATTTCGCCGTAAACCTCGATGTTTTTTACCACCTCCCGACGGTAAGCTTTCAGACCGCAATTGAAGTCGTGCAGGTTCTTGATGCCTGATACTTTGCGGGCAGTGGCGTTGAAGAGTTTGGTGGGCAGAGTCTTTGAAAGGGGGTCGTAGCGTTTCTTTTTCCAACCCGAGACAAGGTCGTAGCCCTCTTCGGTAATCATGCGGTAGAGTTCAGGAATCTCATCGGGACTGTCCTGCAGGTCTGCGTCCATGGTGATGACTACATCTCCTTGCGCCTGCTCAAATCCGCAGTAGAGAGCTGGTGATTTGCCGTAGTTGCGGCGGAATTTAATACCCTTAACTTGGTTGGATTTTGCGTGCAGTTGCTCAATAATCTGCCACGAACGGTCGGTGCTTCCATCATTGACAAAGATTACTTCGTAAGTGAAGCCATTGGCTTTCATCACTCGCTCTATCCAAGCGTACAGTTCCGGAAGAGATTCTTCCTCATTATATAAAGGTACAACTACTGATATGTCCATGTGTATGCTATGTTTTTTGATATATCCTTTTATTCTATCCGTTCTTCTTATTCTTTACTCTCTGTCTGTCCGGCAACTCCTTCATTTCGTCGCCTCATGACAAACAGGGCGGTGGGTATAGCCAGTAGTGAACCGTAGAATACGTTCTGCGACAAAAGTTGAATGGTTATATCTGTCGGAGTGAGTGCCCCCATCAGGTCTATGGCTTCACTCAATTGTTCAAGATAGGTTTCGACACCTGGTAAGTCGCTGGCGCGTACGTTGGCCAGCATGGTTTGATAGGTGCTGATGATAAAACCCTGGTCAATGAAGCGGAAATAAATGTAATGAGCTATGGCGGTGAGCATGGCAGCGAACAGATAAACCAGCACAGTGAATGCCCAAGCACGCAAGAAACTGATGCTTCCTCCACAGATGCGGTCGCGGAACATCTTGACGTAGTAATAGCCCATGAATGGTACGCAGAGAGTCAAGCCTAAAAACAGCAGAAACAGGAAAGGTGTATTCAGCCCCAAGGGAAAGAATGCAAATTTCATAATCCAAAATACACCCATGTATGTACCGAGCAGCATTGCATAGCGCTGCATGTAACCTCTATTGTCTGCCATTGCGTTGCTTCTAAAGAAAGTAAATAATCGAAAGGAGGTCTACCTATATGGCCTTATTGGAGGCAGGCGGCAGACGGCCTTTCTGAAAAATAATGCCGCAAAGGTATAAAAATATTAGATGTAAAGCCTTGTATTCTTGTTAAAGTTGAAAAAACTTTTGTGATTCTATTGCGAAATTAAAAATAATACCTACCTTTGCATCCGCAAAAACGGGTAAGTCCTATACGGCCAGCTCCCTTCGAATCCTCCAGGGCTTGATCGCAGCAAAGGTAGTTGGTTGTAGCGGCGCGATATAGTAAGCTTACCCACCCGCCTCTTTAGCTCAGTTGGCCAGAGCACGTGATTTGTAATCTCGGGGGGTCGTTGGTTCGAATCCGACAAGAGGCTCAAGATAAGCAGGAAGATTCTTACGGATTTCTTTCCTGCTTTTTTTGTGTTCGGCATGTGTATGCTAATTGAGGGGTCGCAACGTAAACGGTTGAATTTTTCTGTTTGTTTTTTTGTTTGTTCTTTTGATTTGTGTGACTTTTTAACCCGTGTAACGAATGTTGTTGGTAATAATATAATGCATGAAGTTCCTAGTGCTTGGTGGTTGTACTACCACACTCTGAGCAGATGCCTTCTATTTCATCAAGCATTGACTTGCCGGAAAAACGTATGCGCGCATACCGAAGTTTTTTCTTGATACGCCAATGCCGCCAGCCGGGGATATCCGTTCCTCCGTAAATCTTAGGTGCGCCCTTATCAGTTACATTTTTTTTAATATCATTGGGGATGTATAACTATTTGACGGTAAAATAAGCTCTGTCGGCTGTTACTTGTATTCGTTTGATAGCTATTTGTAAGAACTGTGTAGAGTTAATACAGTGATTTCAGGCCAAGCTCCGAGGCGAAATGGCAATCCTACGTACCCGATGCCTATGTTGACATAAAGCGCCCGTTCTCCTTCGTAATACATTCCTGACCATTCAGGGTATTTAAGAGCTGCCAATGAGTGACCGAACAGTTCCATTTGCATGGCGTGAGTATGGCCGGACAGAGTTAGTTCTATGTCAGATTCTGGCAATACCTCGCGTCTCCAGTGTGTCGGGTTGTGGCTGAGCAGGACGCGGAACATGTTGTCTGTGCCCTTCATGGCACGTCTCAAGTCGGCGAATTGCGAAAAGGGCGGTTCGCCGTCGTTTTCCACGCCTATCAGGGCGATGCTGTCGCCGTTGTGGTGCAGAATGTCGTGTTCGTTGTTCAGCAGTTTCCAGCCCATTTCCTCCTGTTTCCTGACCAAATGGTCGATGTTGTAGATTTCGTCCTTCAGGCTTTTCCAGTGGTAGTAGGTGCCATAGTCGTGGTTGCCTAGGATGGAGTAGACGCCGTCCGGTGCGTGCAAGTGGGAGAGTGCTTCCATGAAGCCGTCCAGTTCATCGGCCCTTTGGTTTACCAGGTCGCCTGTGAAGACAATGAGGTCGGCCTGCTGCCGGTTTATCAGTTCCACCAGTTTGGCGATAACTTCGGGTTTCTCTTTCCAACTGCCGAGATGCAGATCGGAAATTTGGACAATTCGGTAGCCGTTGAATCCTTCGGGAAGGTGGGCGGAGGAGTATTCCACTTGTTTCACCTCAAAACGGGTGATACCCACTAGGGCACCGTAGAGAATGTTGAAGAAGCTGACCGTTGCCACCATCATCCCTACCAGGTTGAAAGGCGCACGCGGGCAGCGGCGGATAATCAGGTGGACGATGACGCCTGCCAGCGAGCAAATCATGAACAGTATTTTTGGGGCGGCAAACAGCAGGGTGGCCACGGCCAGGCAGCCGATGCTGTGTGAATGGTCGGACAGGACGTTGTTTCCGCTCAATCCGATGAAAAAACCGTATCCGGCGAACAGCAGGATGGTGGGAACCCAATAGGTAAAGCGGATGAGCTTGTTCTTCGTTCGTTGTATGATGTGTACGAAGTAGATGTATATATCCGGGATGAGGATGAACAGCAGCAGGGAGTATATTATTCGGTACATATATCTTTCAGTTCTTCAATATTTTTTTTGATGTTTTCCAGATGTCTGTAGATGAATCTCTTGTAGAGCAGGTAGATGAATACGGCGCCGATACCCAGAAACAGGGCGATGATGGTGGCCTGCCTGGCGGCGGACGCCAGGTAGTAGTCCATAGCCCAGTAGTCCAGGACGTAGAATGCCACAGCCCAGATGCAGATGGCTATGATTTCGTATTTGAAACATTGCCGGATGGCTGTCATGCGGCGGCTCACTTCCACAATGGGCATTTCGTCTATGCGGATTTGATGTATCCGTCGGCAGATTCTCCAGTCCCACCAGAAGCCGACCAGGATGCTGGCTCCGATGAAGATGAGCAATACCGACATTTTCTTTTGCAGCCTGTCGCTCTCGATAAAGGTGGGCAGGAGCAGGCCTGCGAGCACGAGTGCAATCAGCACGACGACTCCGGTCAGCAGTGAAATGCGCTGCAGGTTGGCCAGACGCCCCATGCTCTTGCGGGTGTTGGTCTTGTAGGCGGCTATAAGCCGCTTTATCTGCTTCTCGTCGGTCACCGCTCCTTTTTGAAGGTGTTCTTCCAAGGCGTTCCACGACTTTTTCAATTCGTCCAGTTCCATATTTTTGTCAGTCTTCTACGTTCATTTTCCTTAGTTTCTCTTTGGTGCGGCTGAGTTTGGTGGCCACGTTGGTCACCGTCAGTCCGGTGATTTCGGCAATCTCTTCATAGCTTTTCTCCTCCAGGTAGAGCAGGATGATGGATTTCTCCAGTTGTCCCAAGCGGTTGATGAGGCGGTAGAGCTTGCGCAGCATGGCTTGGGTGGCGTCCGCTTCGTCCGCGCGGTCGGCTTCACAGGTCAGGGTGACGAACTCCGGGATGTTCTTTTCTTTTCGTATGAAGCTGATGCAGGTATTCAGTACGATGCGGTAAATCCAGGTGGATATCTTGCACTCGCCGCGGAACTTGGGAAAAGCCTTCCACAGATTGATAACTGCTTCCTGATACAAGTCGTTCAAGGTAGCATGGGGAGTGGTGTACAGATAGCATACTTTGTATATGATCCGTTCATATTCCCGTATGACAGATACGAATTCCTGTTCTAAATTTTCCATGCTACTCGTCTTTTCCAACATTTGCCAGTTAGGCTCTGTATGATTGCAGGGTAGTATTTTTTGCTCACCCTCTCAATAAAAATCATTTTTTCTTTTAAAATAATCTGTTGCAATGTTACCAAAAAAATCACAAAGTAATGAGCTTATTTTATTTTTTTATTTATACTTGATAAAAGTGCATGATTAATGCCTGTTGATAGGAGATGGGGCTTATTGGGAAAGGCTGTACTTGATACAGAACAAACATTACTGTCGAATGTTGATGATTCTGCATATTTGTTCGGCTGTCCGTCGTATGTTAGTGCAGGCATTTTCCCGATTCACGGCTTGTTCCAAAGAGATAGGAAAGGGTGTTGTAGAAAAAACAGCGTGAAATCCTGCTTGGTTCAACTCTTCGGTATCTTCTATGCTGCCGGAGAGTAAAATTACTGGAATCTGTTGTCGCCGAGCCTTTGCTAAAATACCGTAAGCTGTTTTCCCCATAAGGGTTTGTCTGTCAGATTTTCCTTCTCCTGTGAATATGAAGTCTGCATCTTTGATTTGTTCTTCAAAATTGAGCATTTCAGCTATCAGGCCGAAACCTGATTTTAGTTCGCTGTTCAAGAATGCCATCATTCCTCCACCCATGCCTCCTGCTGCACCGCTTCCCGGTAGATGGGAGATACTTTTACCTGTACATTTCAATATGGTCATCGAGAGATGTCTTAATCCATTGTCCAGTTCTTCTGTCATGGCTGGGGTTGCCCCTTTCTGAGGGGCAAATACGTATGCTGCACCATTGGACCCAAAGAATGGATTGTGTACATCACACGCACCTGTAAAATGAGCAGAAAATAGCGATGGAAGTGCGGATGAAGTATCGATGAAGTCTATATTTTTCATCATTTTGCCGTTGATGGCCGTATCCAAGCCTAATTCCATTTTATTTTTGCTGAAAAAGCGGAATCCTAAGGCTTGCAGCATTCCCATGCCTGCATCGTTGGTGGCACTACCCCCCAGTCCTATGATGAAGCGGGTGCATCCTTTTTCAAGTGCATCCCGTATCAGTTCGCCGGTGCCATAGCTGGTAGTCAGCAGTGGGTTACGTTTTTCAGGCGGGAGGAGGGGCAACCCGCTGACGGCTGCCATTTCGATGAATGCTGTTTTTTCATCCGCAGCAATCCCGTATCTGGTATCAATGATTTCCATAATCGGATTATGGGCCCGGATTGGAATATATCGGCCTTCTGTGGCCGAGACCAGCGCATCCAACATTCCTTCTCCGCCATCCGCTACGGGCAGGCAGACAGTTTCACAGAAGGGAAAGATCCGACGGATACCTTGTGCTGCAGCCTCTTCTGCTTCTCTGGAACTGAGGCATCCTTTATAGGAATCGATGGCTAGAACTATTTTTTTCATTTTCTATCTTGGTGTGTAGTGGTTATAATGATATGGACAAAGATAGTATTTTGTTTTGATAGGACGTTTATTGTAGAAATGTGAACCTGATTTGTGGGTTAATTTTATTCTGATAATCATATTTTTTAACCGAATAGTTCTTAAAACGTCCATTTTAGTGGGTTTATGGTAAAATAACGTTTTAATTTGTCTTAAAAAGACTCTATTTTTGTCACTGTAATAATCAAAATACAAACGTTATGAAAAAGTTATTTTTAGTAGTATTGTTGGCAATGGTATCAACAGTTACTTTTGCCCAGATTTCTTGGAATGTACAAGCAGGTGTTAACATGAGTAATTTGAGTAACATCGAAGATTCAAAGATGAAGTTTGGTTATCAAGTTGGTGTAGGTATGGAATATGCCATTGATGACATGTGGTCTATCCGTCCTTCTCTGCAATTCATTACGAAAGGTGCAAAGGCTGATTATTCAGAGGAGGGAGCAAGTGTTGAAAGTTCTATGAATCCGATGTATCTTCAGTTGCCGGTTATGGCCGCTGCCGGATTTAATATTTCGGATAATATGAAGGTCGTTGTAAAGGCTGGCCCTTATTTCGCATTTGGTATTGGTGGCAAGAGCAAAGATTCTTATTCTTATGAAGGTGTATCGCAGGAAGAGGAATATGACATCTTTGGTGATGACGGTGCAAAACGCTTTGACTTTGGTTTAGGAGTTGGTGCAGCTCTTGAATTTGGAAAGATGTTTGTAGGACTTGATGGCTTGTTCGGTCTTACAAAAATGTATGATGGTGACGGAGCACCCAAAAACACTACAATTGCTTTGTCTGTAGGTTATAAATTCTAATTGGGTATGGTGTAAGAAAGGAGAAGCTTGCCTTTCTTCTCTTTTACCAAATTATGATTTGTAGTTCGAACCTTATCGACGATGAGAAACGGACTGAAATAATTTATAGCCCGTGAGGGGTTCTACTTTTGAATACTGTGTTTTACAGAGACTGTCCCAAATTTAATTTGAGACAGTCTCTATTTTTTAAGGTTTTTTTTAAAGTTTCTCTCCTGTAATCAAAGTCTGTACGATGCGTTCAGCTGTCCGTCCGTCCCAACGGTCGGGTAGTGTGGCATGTTTCCATTCGCCGTGCAGTAATTTATCCAGTGAGGCGGAGAGTGCGAACAGGTTTTCACCTACCAGCTCGTTGGTGCCGATGCGCCATGTTTCGGGATGTTCGGCGTAGGTGTTCAGGGTGATGCAGGGAACGTCGAGGAAGGTGGCCTCTTCCGCAATATTGCCCGAATCTGTCACAATGCCTTTGGCCTGATTAATCAGAAAACCAAAGTGCAGGTAGCTTTGCGGCGGCAGGATGTGCAGGTTGGGGGCTTCAAACTCCAGTGCCTTGATGGCTTTTTCTACGTATGGATGCAACGGCGCCACGACAGGCATCCCATTCGCTTTTTCCAGTACGGTCTGAACCAGCGAGTGCAGTACAGCTTTCTTTTCCAAAAGATCGTGGCGGTTGAGAGTGAGAAGCAGGTAGTTGCCTTTTTTCAGTCCCATGGTAGAGAACCATACGGGTTGCAGGAAGCGGTGGCGGTTGAAGCGGATGGTGTCTATCAGAATATTGCCCACATAGTGGATGTAGTCGGGTATCATGCCTTCCTGATTCAGGTTGCGGTTGGCTACCATGCCCGCCGTGAACAGGTAGTCGGAGATGGCATCTACGATGGTGCGGTTCACTTCGCGTGGCATGTTCATGTCAAACGAGCGTGTACCTGCAATGACGTGTGCCACTTTCAGTCCCCGTTTCTTGGCCACGATGGAGCAACTCATGGTGGCAGTCAGGTCATCCACAACCAGTATTATCTGCGCAGGGTGTGCATCCAGCTCTTTTTCAAAGGCCAGCATGATGGCGGCGGCCACTTCGGAGTGGTTGTGTCCGCTCACTCCCAGATAAGCATCGGGTTTTCTCATGGCCAGATCCGAGAAGAGGGAGGCTTCCAGACTGTTGTCATTCTGCAGTCCGGTATAGACAACTCGGTAAGACAGATTTTTTCCACGTTCTTTGGCTGCGTCAATGGCGCGGCAGAGTGGGGCAATTTTCATGAAATTGGGACGTGCACCCGCTACAATAGTTATTTTCATGTTTGGTCAGAAATGAAAAATGATGAGACAAAAATACGTTTTCTTAGGGAAATTATTTGTTACTTTGCTGATAAAAATGTTTTTGTGCTCCTGAGTTTTTGAGTTTTTAAGTTTTTAAGTTGAAGTAAGGCACAGACTTATGAGCCCATAAACACAAAAACTAAAGAACTAAAAAACTCAATAACTAAAGAGCTTAAAAACTCAGAAACTCAAAAACTCAAGAACTCAAAAACTTAAAACTCAAATTCTTATGCCAACATTCGTTCAAATACTTGATTTTGTGGGCACCTTCGCCTTTGCCATCAGTGGTATCCGTCTGGCTTCGGCCAAGCGCTTTGACTGGTTTGGGGCATATGTTGTGGGTTTCGTGACGGCCATCGGAGGTGGTACCGTGCGTGATTTGTTGCTCGATGTCACTCCGGGCTGGATGACGGACCCCATTTATCTGATATGTACCGGTTTGGCTTTGTTGTGGGTAATTTTGTTCGGAAAGCATCTGATTCACCTGAACAACACGTTTTTCATCTTCGACAGCATCGGCCTGGCTTTGTTTACTGTGGTTGGTGTGGAAAAGAGTGTTGCGTTGGGTTATCCGTTTTGGGTGGCTATCATTATGGGTAGCATTACCGGAGCGGCGGGCGGTGTCTTTCGCGACGTGTTCATCAACGAGATTCCGCTCATTTTCCGCAAGGAAATCTATGCGGTGGCCTGTGTGGTGGGCGGTACAGTCTATTGGCTTTGCAACCTGCTGGGGATGGAGGCCTACGTATGTCAGCTGACAGGAGGCATGTCGGTCTTCCTGGCCCGCATCCTGGCGGTGAAGTACAAAATCTGTCTGCCCATTCTTTCGGGTGCCGGCAGTGAAGAGGCAAAGGAAGGGCGGCAGGACTGACGCCGAGTATATGATAGGATAGAGATTTACGGACGCGGATAGCGGGGACTTCTTGTCGCGCTATTCGCGTTTGTTGTGTCTGGTGGCGGTGGACGTTTGCAGTCCGTTCGGTGGATGCTTGCACGGCCCGCGGTGGATGCTTGCATGGCCCGCGGTGAATGCTTGCATGGCTCGCGGTGAATGCTTGCACGGTCTGGTGGGGTATTGCAGCCTTCTGAAAATAGTTCAGGCACGGAATTACATGGAGTTCCATAGGGCTTACTCCGTGTCAATCCGTGCCTGAATTAGGTTGGGATGTCTGGGGCATCCTCCCCTTGGATTAGAACAACGTGTCTTTCGTGTTGAACAGCTTGCGTTCGTTCACTCTTACGACTTTGCCGTACTTTTCCAGCTTTTTCACGTCGATGTCTTTGGGGTTACCCATGATGCCTATGCAGTAGGGTTTGCCTTTGATGTTCTCTTCGTAGAACTTCACGATGTCGTCGAAGGTAAGTGCATCAATCTTGGGCAGGTTCTCCTTGGCTGGGTCATCCGTATAGCCGATGCGTTCAAGGGCGTCAATCGTTTCCGCCTTGTTGCGGAAGGACGGGTGAGTGGTCAGCGCCTCTTGCCGCATGTAACTCTTGATGTTGTCTATGCGCTCGGCGTTTTTAGGCATATCCGTTACCAGTCCCATGAATACGTCCAGCGCATCGTTGGCCTTGTCGTTTTGCGTACCGATGTTGCCGAACAGATAGGTCGGGTTGCCGGGCAGGGCCGGAGTTCCGATGTAGGCTCCTGCGGAGTAGGCCATGGAACGCTTTTCGCGGATTTCGTTCATCACCAGTCCGTTGAATCCGCCCGAGAAGTATTGGTTGAAGGCATCGCGAAGCACGTCGTCCTTCTTGTCATAATTGCCTATGGGCATGAAGAACCAGATTTGAGCCTGTTCGGCATCCGAGTTGGGCAGGAAATAGACGGTATTCTCCGTAACGGGTGCCAGAGGCTTGTCTTGAGGCGAAGTGGACGGCTTTTCGTTGGCTACAAGCGGCAGGTTCTGGCTCAAAATGGTGTAGGCGTTGTCGAAGGGCATGGTGCCGCAATAGAAGATTTCGGCTTCGTAGTTAGCGGCGCGGTTAATGTCGCCGGTCAGTTCGGAGATGGACAGTTCATAGATTTCCTTGTCTGTCAGTTCGTCTATGTAGCTTGACTTGTCCTGGTAGACCATGTATTGCATGAGGGCGTTGGACAGGGTGTTTACATTGTCTTTGCGCTGCTGGCGTGCGCCCAAAAGCGACCCCTTGATACGTGCCAGCTGCTTTTCGTCCAACTGCGGCATCAGTATCTGGCGCGACAGCAGCTGGCAGGCTTGCGGCAAGGTTTCTTCATAGCCTTCCATGGTGATGTAAAGGTAATTGTCGCTGGCGCTCACGCTGCAGGTTGCGTTCAGCTTGCTCAGTTCCTCCTTCAGTTGCTGGGGTTCGTAGGCGCCCATGACGCCTGCGTCATTCATCAGCTGTGCGGCGATGCCCAGCTTAGGGAACTCGCGTTCACCCACGCCGTATCTCAAGGTAAGGCTGAATACGTTGTTTTCGGGGTTGGTGGAATAATACATTTTGGAGCGGTCATTCAGCTGCTTGGTCTGTACGTCGGCAAAGTTGATGAACTTCTCTTCTACCTGGCCGATGGGCAGGTTCTTGAACTGCATGGCATAGAGTGACTGCTTGCCTACGGGCGGCTCGATGGGCTTATATCCCGGTTTCTTGATTTTAGCATCTTTGTCCAGTTTCCCTTTTTCTATATAGATGGCCAGATAGTTGTCCGTCAGGTATTGTTTGGCCACCCGCTTGATGTCGTCGATGGTGATGGCCATGATTTCGTCCTTGTAGTTGAGCACTTTGCCCAGATCTTCTTCGTTGACGAAGGCATCCATCAGAATCATGGCCTTGTTGGTGTTCGATTCCATCATCAGGTCGTAGTCACGGCACATGTTGGTCTTGATGGCATCAATCTGCCAGTTCTCAAATTCGCCGTTGGCAATCTTTTCGATGGCTTCCAAAGCTTTCTTTTCGGCACTTTTGTTCGATTCGAAGCGGCGCTGGTTCTCGTCGTAGAGAGGGATGGCATACACCATGTTACGTCCCTGTTCGCGGCGGAAGTCGGTGCTGGCACCGCAGCTGGTCAGTTCACCGTCCAGGGTCAGCTTGTCCAGTGTGCCGGTGTTGCTGTTGTTGTGCAGCAGCGACATGGCTATCTCAAGCGGCTTCTCGTCAGGATGTCCCGAGGGTACTCCCTTGTAGGCCAGGCAGACCATGGGGTAGTAGCCTACCTTCGCAGTATATTGCTTGCGGCCTTTTATGTCGAGGTCGGGGTAAGTCTTGCGTTCGGGGGTGGGGCGTTTGGGCAGGCGTCCGAAGGTGGCGTTGATACGTCCGCTCACCTGTTGGGCGTTGACGTTGCCAACCAGGATGAGTACCATGTTTTCGGGCGTGTACCAGTTGTTGTAGAATTCAATCAGCTTGCTCAGACGCGGGTTCTTCAGGTGCTCGGGCAGGCCGATGATGGGGCGTGCGTAAGGGTGTCCTTCAAACGCCTTGCTGGAGATGAATTCGTTTTGTACGCTGTTTGGGTCGTCCTGATACATGTTGTATTCTTCGTACACGCTCTCCAACTCTGTCTGGAAAGTGCGGAAGACGGGGTTAATCATACGTTGCGAGTAAATTTCCAGCCATTTGTTGATTTGGTATGGAGGAAACGAGTTGTGGTAGAAAGTGACGTCGTAGCTGGTTCCTGCGTTCAGTCCCTTTCCTCCCATGCTTTCTATCAGATTCATGAATTCGTTGGATACGCTGATTTTTCCCGCTTCGATGGTCAGGTCGTTGATTTCCTTTCCGATGGCTTCTTTTTTGAGGGGGTCAGCTTCTTCGGCCATTTCGTCATACTTGGCGATAATCTGTTCATAGATGGGTTTTTCTTTTTCCCAGTCCAAGGCTCCGATTTTGTCCGTTCCCTTAAACATGACGTGCTCCAGATAATGGGCCAGGCCGGTATATTCGGCAGGGTCGTTGACCGAACCTGTGCGGCATGCCACGATGCCAAACACGTCCGATTTACTGTTGTCTTCCCATATATATACGGAAAGGCCGTTCTTCAGCTTGAATGCTTTCAGGCCTTGTGCCGAGGCGGGTAATGCCAGGAACACAAGAGCCAGCAGAACGATTGACTTTAAATTGAGTAGTCTCATAATAAATGTGTTTTTATAAAAATAGTGTTTTCTTAGTTTGTGGGCAAAGCTATGAAAAAATCACAGAACGGCTACGATAATTTCGGAAAAAAGTGGCGGGCCCGAATGGAAAAGAACGCTGCAAGGAAGGTGGTGCTGACAATATGATATATAACATATCTTTCGGGCCAAAGAAAGCTCCCTGTTTGTTGTCGATATGTCAGAACAATCTGCTATATTTGTCTATTGCAAGTTAACCGAACAAATAATACTTCAATTCCTTAGACATTATGAAAAAAGAAATCAAATTCAGTCTTGTCTATCGTGACATGTGGCAGTCTTCCGGCAAATATCAGCCGCGGGTGGATCAGTTGGTCCGCATTGCTCCAGTGATTGTAGAAATGGGATGTTTCGCCCGCGTGGAGACCAATGGCGGTGCTTTCGAGCAGGTGAATCTCCTTTATGGCGAAAACCCAAACAAGGCCGTCCGTGCGTTTACCAAGCCCTTCAATGAAGCGGGCATACAGACTCACATGCTTGACCGCGGGCTGAATGCCTTGCGCATGTATCCCGTGCCGGCCGATGTGCGCCGACTGATGTATAAGGTAAAGCATGCCCAGGGCGTGGACATCACCCGAATATTCTGCGGACTCAACGAGACGCGCAACATCATTCCCTCCATCCGCTATGCGCTCGAGGCGGGCATGATTCCCCAGGCTACTCTTTGCATTACCCATTCACCTGTCCATACAGTTGAGTATTATACGGGTATCGCCGACCAGCTGGTCGAGGCGGGTGCACCCGAAATCTGTCTGAAAGACATGGCCGGTATAGGCCGTCCGGGCATGTTGGGGCAGCTGACCAAGGCCATTAAGGAACGCCATCCCGAGGTCCTTATCCAATATCACGGCCATAGTGGGCCGGGCCTTTCCATGGCTTCCATCCTAGAGGTGTGCGAGAATGGGGCCGACATCATTGACGTGGCCATGGAGCCTCTGTCGTGGGGCAAGGTGCATCCCGACGTTATCTCCGTCCAGGCCATGCTGCGCGACAAGGGCTTCCAGGTGCCCGACATCAATATGAAGGCCTACATGAAAGCCCGCTCGCTGACACAGGAGTTCATCGACGACTTTCTGGGTTACTTCATGGATCCCACCAACAAGCACACTTCGTCCCTGCTGCTCAAGTGCGGACTGCCCGGCGGCATGATGGGTTCCATGATGGCCGACCTGAAAGGCGTTCATGCAGGCATCAACCTGATACTGAAGGGAAAAGGAAAATCAGAAATGAGCATTGACGACCTGCTGGTGATGCTCTTTGACGAAGTAGAATACGTGTGGCCCAAGCTGGGGTATCCTCCACTGGTCACTCCGTTCAGCCAGTACGTGAAGAATGTGGCATTGATGAATGTCATGTCGCTGGTCAAGGGTGAGGGACGCTGGACGATGATAGACAACAACACCTGGGGTATGATTCTGGGCAAGAGCGGACGCCTGCCCGGTAAGCTGGATGACGAGATTGTGGAGTTGGCACGGCAGAACAACTACGAGTTTACCGAGGCCGATCCGCAATCCTATTACCCCGATCAGCTGGACGAATACCGCAAGGAAATGAAGGAGAATGGCTGGGAGACAGGCGAGGACGACGAGGAACTTTTCGAGCTGGCCATGCACGACCGCCAGTATCGCGACTATAAGTCGGGGGTTGCCAAGAAACGTTTCGAGGCCGACCTTCAGCGCGCCAAGGAGGCAGCTTTGTTAGGCAAGGGATTCTCCGAAGAAGACGTAAAGAAACTGAAACGAGCCAAAGCCGAACCCATCATGGCTCCCGTGAGAGGACGCATTATTTGGGAGCTGGACGTGGAAACTCCCTCTATGCCGCCTGCCGTTGGCCACAAGTACGAGCCCGAAGACACTTTCTGCTACATTACCACTCCTTGGGGTAGTCATGACAAGGTGACGGCTAATTTCAGCGGACGCATTATCGAGGTATGTGCCAAGCAGGGCGCACTGGTCAATAAGGGCGATGTCCTGGCCTACATCGAAAGGGGTGAGGAGCCGGCATAGTGGCCCGATCTTCGCGATTTTTCCCACGTACCGTTTCCACCGTGGCGGCCGGCGAGGTAATTCATACCTTTCACGGCACAGAGGTTCATGAAGAGGAAATAATAGGGGATAAACAGAAATCGGTTCTTAATCCGTTTCCTTGCCAGATGCCGTCCCCGAGCCGCCATGAGGTAAAACAGCAGTTGCCCGGTCCACAAGAGGGTGTAAAGAACTGTTCCCTCCGTGCCGAAAATAAGAATGGCGTTCAGGGGAAGCAGGGCAAGCAGCAGGAGAGGAGCCGGAAACCAGCGCAACACGCGGTGGGAGATGTATTGCAGGCTGAAGACGCCGTAGCGCAGGGGATTCATCAGTTTCCGCAGGCGCCACACGGCCTGCAGGCCTCCCGCTGCAATCCGTACCTTGCGTTTTGCTTCCTCGTGCATGTCGGCCGAGCCTGTTTCTGTGGCGTAGGCATCGGCGCAGTAGGCGGTCTTGTAGCCGCGTGTTACTGTGCGTAGCGACAATGTGAAGTCGTCGAGCAGCGTGTCTTCGGGCAGCTGTTCGTACAGTTCTCTGCGGATGGCAAACAGTTCGCCTGCCGCTCCAACAGCCGAGTACAGGCGTCCGTCGAGGTCCTTGAGATACGACTCGTATTTCCAGTAGATGCCTTCTCCGCCATTGGCTGCGTCGGCCTTGTCCGAAGCCTCTATACGTTTTTCGCCCGCTACGCATCCCACTTCGGGCGTTTCGAGCATTTCTACCATCCGACGCAATGCCTCTGGATTGAGGTTCGTATTGGCGTCCGTAAAGACTACGATAGGAGTCTTCACGTATTCCATGCCGCGGTTCATGGCCGCTGTCTTGCCACGTCTTTCTGACTGGTGGACCACGATAGCTTCTTTCCATCGTGCCAGGCGTGTCAGGGTACCGTCGTCGCTGCCATCTGTCACCCATAGGATGTGCAGCTTCTCCGCCGGATAGTCCAGACGGAGGCAGTTGTCCATTTTCTCGTCTACGGCGTCTTCTTCATTATAGGCCGTGATGAACAGGGTGAGGTGGGGGAGTTCGGCTTCAGCGAGGGCGGGACGAGCCTTTTGCGGGCAGAAAAACTCTTTGATGCCCACCAGCAGGTGCAACAGCAGCCCATAGCCTATGTACGTGTAGAAGAGGACGGACAGGCTGAGCCAAAATAACAGTTCGAGCGTTTTCATGAAAATGGGGGGGGTAGCAGGTTGTTGTTATAGGAAGTTATCACTTCGTTGAAGTTAGAGCCGATAGGGGCGTAAAAGAAGAACAGACTGTTGCAAGTTCTATCGGCCTTTAACTTCCAATCCTGCTTCCGGGTGATGATTCTCTTTAATTTCTTCAGGTTAGGCTTGGCCGATTTCCATTCGGCCAAACCGAAACCCGACTAAAATGCCTCTGTCATGTTGAAGTAGAACAGCGTCTGGTTGTTGACCGTGTTCTTGCCCAAATCCAGACGTACGTTCATCCGTGGCTGTACCTCGATACGCAGTCCAACACCGTAGTTGGGCAACACGCCTTCTATCTTACCCATGGTGGGCCCCATGAATCCGCACCCTGTCCATGCTACGAAGCCCAGGTGGTGAATCATGCGTTTCAGCCACGTGCTGCGGTCGGTGTTGAACATCTGGCGGTACTCGGCCATTACCACGTGCGACGAATTGTCGCGATACTGCCCCATGTAGTATCCCCGCAGGTCGAAGGGAGTCCCCGTCAGGGCATATTGGGTCAAGGGTACGTCGCCGAAGACGTTTTTCGTCTGTGCCGTCCAGGCCAGCACCTTTCGGTTGCCGAGCGATTTATACTGGCGGTAGTCTATCTCCAGACGGTAGAAGTTCTGCTGGCTGCCTATGATTTTGGAGTAGGCCATGCCGCGTACGTCCAGATAGACTCCTTTGTAGGCGTTGGCCGGTACGTCGCGGCTGTCGTATGTCAGCAGGAAGCCGATGCCCGAGCTGAATCTTTTGTAGCCCTCCTCCGTGCCGCCTGCTGCCTTGTATGAAGGTTCATTCACCAGGTCTCTTGCCGGGTCGGTCAGGTGGTCGTAGTTGATGTCAATCTGTGGGCCGGCAAAGAAGTTGCTCTCGCCCAGACGGAACAGGAACCAGGGATTCACCTGCACGCCACTGTACCGGTACTGGCTGGTCGTGTCGCTCCGTACGTAGTCGCGGTTGGTGCTGTAGCCCAGACCATAGAAGTTTTCCTGCGTGTTCTTGTAGGAGAATTTGCCGAACAGGCGAAAACGGTCACCTTTGAAGAACAGTTGCGGTTTGGAGAAAAGGTTGATGCCTCCGTTGAACATGAAGGCAATGGCCACTGGCACTACCGAGCGCCGCAGTGTGGTGTCGGCCGGATTCATGCTGAAAGTCAGCAGACCGCTTCCACCCACTACCAGTCCGAAGTCTGGCGTATAGCTGGGGCCGCCCAATATGTTGTAGTGCAGGTTCCTTTGCTTGATTTTCTCTTGATGAAGGCTTGTGGCAGATGCCGTCTGCGTGGAGTCTGTATGTGAGGAAAGCCGGGCTTCTTGAGCGGAAAGGTTGGCAGTCAGCAGCAGGAAAAGTAGAATATATCGTATATTTTGTTTCATAATCGTTTGAATTGCGGTGCAAAGAAAACTATTTAAGACGAATCAGTTTCCAATTTAAGAGACAATATTTCTAAAGACAGTACTAAAAATCACAAAAAAGATATTATTTTTGTCTGTTATTACCATAGAACCGTTTATTGACGGCAGGCCATTCATGCCTCCGGCCATTTTTTTCGGGAGGCTTCTGTTGTTGATAGAAACAAACTAACCAATTAACCTCTTTTATTAACTTATACCGTTATGAAGAAACAAATTTTACCGGCAATTGTTTTGGCAGCTGCCACATTCCTCACCGTCCATGCACAGGACGGCGGGATAACTCCCGCTATGCTCCAGCAAATCCGTCAGAGTTATCAGGGCACACCTGCCGACAAGGCGTTGCGTAACGCCATCGGCAACAACGACATCCGTCGGCTGGCCCTTAATCAGGAGAACCTGACAGGCATGGACACTCACTTCTCCGTCCGTGTCAAGTCCAATGGTATCACTGACCAGAAGTCATCCGGCCGATGTTGGCTTTTTACAGGGCTCAATGTGATGCGCGCCAAGGCCATGGCCCGCTACGGTTTCTCTTCGTTCGAGTTTTCAGAAGTCTATCCCTTCTTCTGGGACCAGTTGGAGAAGTCCAACCTCTTCCTTCAGGGGGTCATCGATACAGGTAAGCTCCCCCTGAGCGACCAGACCGTCGAGTGGCTTTTCAAGCATCCGCTGAGCGATGGCGGCACCTTTACGGGAGTGGCCGATATCGTGTCCAAATACGGCCTGGTGCCTGCCGAGGCCATGCCAGAGACCAACAGTAGTGCCAATACTTCGCGTATGGCTTCGCTCATCGGCCTGAAGCTGAAGGAGTACGGTCTGCAACTGCGCGACATGGTGGCACATGGTACCAAAGCCGACGAGATAGAGAAAGAGAAGACCGCCATGCTGGGTACCATCTACCGTATGCTGGTGCTCAATCTGGGCATGCCGCCTGCAGAGTTCGACTACGTGCGCAAGGATGCTCAGGGAAACCCTGTGGAGACTGAACACCACACGCCCATGAGTTTCCTCCAGAAGTATGGTGACACCAGTCTGCTGACCAATTACGTCATGCTGATGAACGATCCCACTCGCGAGTTCTATAAGACCTATGAGATAGATTACGACCGCCACCGCTACGACGGCCGTAACTGGACTTACGTGAATCTGCCCATCGAAGATATCAAGCAGATGGCCATTGCTTCTTTGAAGGACAGCGCTATGATGTACTTTTCTTGCGACGTGGGCCAGCAACTCAACTCCGAACGTGGTCTGCTTGACGTTGACAACTACGACTACGCTTCGCTCATGGGCGTCACCTTCGGCATGGACAAGAAGCAGCGCATCGCCACTTTCTCCAGCGGCTCCAGCCACGCCATGACTCTGGCAGGTGTAGATTTGGATAAGGATGGCAAGCCTGTGAAGTGGCTTGTAGAGAACAGTTGGGGACCGTCGAGCGGCTGGCAGGGACATCTCATCATGACCGACCGCTGGTTCGATGAATTCATGTTCCGCCTGGTTGTAGAAACGAAGTACGTCCCCGAAAAGATACAGAAGCTTTTCAATCAGAAGCCTGTCCGCCTGCCCGCCTGGGACCCTATGTTTGCCGGCGAGGAATAGGAAAGATAAAATGCTGTTTTAAGTATAGATTGTACCGGCTTTGCGGATATTTCCGTTTCATGCCGTGCAATTTCTGTCTATTGTGAAATAAAGGCTGCACCGTCTTAGGCTGTTGGACAAACCTCTCCAACTCTCACCGAGTGACTGTCGCTTTTTGTCCGGTCTTTGTTGTGGAAAACGGCTTGAAAACAATAAGGCTACATTTTTCAGATGCAGGTGAAGCGTTTTTTTCTCCTCTATACCGGGGTGAGATTCACAGAAACCGTTTCAACTGCATCTGTTATTTTGCTCTCATTCAACTTCATATTTTCGGGAATATCCGCTGGCCCCAATTTTCAATTTCATTATTATCCGTTGACGGAATAAGACGAAATGCTTGCACGGTCTATTGAGAATGTAAGCATGGCTTGTGGAGGAAGCTTGCATGGTCTGCGGAGGAAGCTTGCATGGTTTGTGGAGAAAGTTTGTATGTTCCGCAGCAGCTTCTCCTTACTATCTACTTTGTCCGCCTAACTATCTACCTGGCATCGCTAAAGTACCTGTTTACGCTTGCAGGGTGAATGATTGCTGCGGGTTGAAAGCAATAATGGGGCTGAACAGGCAATGGGTTCAACGGAAAAGTGAGGAAGTGTAAAACTGTTTCACGCTTTCATTTGCTTTCAATGTATTGATTTACAGCAAGATTGTGTGAACCCAAATGCTTCACTACGAATTATTACAGATTGTCCCTTCCCATCATTCGTACCCATCTGTGTAATCTGCGGTGATAAGTCCTCCTCCCTGTCCGTAAGGCATTCTTTTGTTTTATCGGAAAATGCTTAAAATGAGCGGTTTATGGTGAACCTTTACGCGGCAGACCACGCAAACCTTGTGAAAGGAATCAATTGGTTGAAGGGGCTCAACAATGTCGGAATTTGAGTTCGGTTATTTGCGTTAATCTGCGTTTCAGCAACCATCTGCCATTATTCATCAGCCATTCATCATTATTTATCGTTCGGCTTCTTTGTTGAATTCTTCAATCGCCACAACGGATTTAACTTCTGAAACTTAAGTTTTTTTATTATGCGCAGTAGCAGTGGAATGGCGAATGAAATGGCATCTGTGTTTGCCTCTACATGAGGCTGAAAAGGTTCCGTGTGCGTTAACGGATGATATTGCGGAAATTTCTCCTTAATTCCTTTCAGTTTTTACTCTTTATTCACATTCTTTTTTGTTACTTTTGCGGCTAAATTAATGAAACCATTATTTTATATAAACGCATGGCAAATGTAATTAAGTTACGCAAAGGCCTTGACATCAACCTGAAAGGTAAAGCTGCGGAAGAGTACGTTACCGTGAAAGAGCCGGGATTCTATTCGTTGGTTCCCGATGATTTTACGGGCATTACTCCGAAAGTGGTAGTCAAAGAACAGGAGTATGTGATGGCCGGAGGACCCTTGTTTGTAGACAAGAATCATCCTGAATTGAAGTTTGTTTCGCCCGTAAGCGGCGTAGTGACAAGCGTAGAGCGCGGAGCACGCCGTAAGGTGCTGAACATTGTTGTCGAAGCTGCCAAGGAGCAGGACTATGAAGAATTCGGCAAAATGAATCCGTCCAAGATGAGTGCACAGGAGGTGAAAGACGCCCTGTTGCAGAGCGGCATGTTCGCTTTCATCCGCCAACGTCCCTACGATGTAATCGCAGACCCGTCGGTGGCTCCGAAAGCGATTTTTGTTTCTGCTTTCGACAGCAATCCGCTGGCTCCCAGCTTCGAGTTCGCATTGAAAGGCGAGGAGGCAAACTTCCAGACAGGACTTGACGCTTTGGCAAAAATGGCCAAAACTTATCTGAGCGTCAGTGTGAAACAAAAGGCTGCCGCCTTGACGCAGGCAAAGAATGTGACCATCACGGTGTTCGACGGCCCGCATCCTGCTGGCAACGTTGGTGTGCAAATCAACCACATTTCGCCGATTGTGAAGGGTGAAACCGTGTGGACCATCGGAGCGGAAGCCGTTATCTTCATCGGTCGCCTGATGAATACCGGCCGCGTGGACATGACCCGCACAGTGGCTGTTACGGGCAGTGAGGTGAAGAAACCCGCTTACTGCAAGCTGAAAGTCGGTGCTTTGCTGACCAATGTCTTCCAGGGTAATGTCACGACGGGTAAGGACCTGCGTTACATCAGCGGCAACGTGCTGACTGGCAAGAAGGTGTCTCCCAACGGCTATCTGGGTGCTTTCCACAACCAGCTGACTGTCATTCCCGAAGGTGATGAGATTCACGAAATGCTGGGTTGGATTATGCCGCGTTTCAATCAGTTCAGTGTGAACCACTCCTACTTCAGCTGGCTGATGGGCAAGAAGGAATATGTGTTCGATGCCCGTGTGAAAGGTGGCGAACGCCACATGATTATGTCCAATGAATACGACCGTGTGTTCCCCATGGACATCTATCCCGAATATCTGGTGAAGGCTATCATTGCCGGCGACATTGACCGCATGGAGGCGTTGGGCATCTATGAGGTGGCTCCCGAGGACTTTGCCCTCTGCGAATTCGTATGTTCGTCGAAGGTAGAAGTGCAGCGCATTGTGCGTGCCGGTCTGGATATGCTTCGTGCTGAAATGGCATAAGATTGTAAGTTGTAAATTGCTAAATTGAAATAGAATTAAATGAAAGCGTTAAGAAATTATCTCGACAAGATAAAGCCGAACTTTGAAGAGGGCGGCAAATTCCACGCATTTCGTTCGGTGTTCGACGGCTTTGAGACATTCCTGTTCGTGCCCAACACCACTTCGAAATCGGGAACGCACATTCATGATGCCATTGACAGCAAGCGTATTATGTCAATGGTGGTCATTGCGTTGATACCGGCTTTGCTGTTCGGTATGTACAACGTGGGTTATCAGCACTTCCGTGCCACAGGCGTTGAAGGTAGCTTCATCGAACTGTTCGGCTATGGCTTCCTGGCTGTGTTGCCCAAAATCATTGTTTCTTATGTTGTGGGCTTGGGCATTGAGTTCGTCGTTGCCCAATGGAAGAAGGAGGAAATTCAGGAAGGTTTCCTGGTTTCGGGTATCCTGATTCCGATGATTGTCCCCGTTGACTGTCCGTTGTGGATGCTGGCTGTGGCTACAGCCTTCTCCGTTATTTTTGCCAAGGAAGTGTTTGGCGGTACGGGTATGAACATCTTCAACGTGGCTCTTATCACCCGTGCCTTCCTGTTCTTTGCCTATCCGACCAAGATGTCTGGCGACTCTGTGTGGGTGGCCGGCGACAGCATTTTCGGCTTGGGCGGTGATAAGTTTGTAGACGGATTCTCGGGTGCTACTGCTTTGGGTGTGGCTTCCGTGGCTCCTACGTCCGACGGCTATCTGCCTTTCTCGTGGGACATGGTGACGGGCTTGATTCCCGGCTCTATCGGTGAAACCAGCGTTATCGCCATTGCTATTGGTGCTGTTATCCTGTTGTGGACAGGCATTGCCAGCTGGAAGACGATGTTCTCCGTATTCGTGGGCGGTGCCTTCATGGCTTGGATTTTCAATGAGTTCGGTCCCGATACGGCGATGGCCCGTATGCCTTGGTACGAGCACCTCGTGCTGGGCGGTTTCTGCTTCGGTGCCGTGTTCATGGCTACAGACCCTGTCACTTCGGCCCGCACGGAGACAGGTAAATACATCTTCGGCTTCCTGATTGGTGTAATGGCCATCATCATCCGTGTGCTCAACCCCGGCTATCCCGAGGGCATGATGCTTGCCATCCTGCTGATGAACATCTTTGCTCCGCTCATTGACTACTGCGTGGTACAGAACAATATCAGCCGCCGCGAGAAACGTGCAATCAAGTCTAACAATTAAAATACCGAATAGAAATGAATACCAATAGTAACAGTTATACTATCATTTATGCTTCGGTAATGGTTGTTATCGTGGCATTCCTGCTGGCATTCGTCAGCTCTTCACTGAAGGAAACGCAGAACAAGAATGTGGAGATGGACACCAAGAAGCAGATTCTGGCTGCCCTGAACATCCGCGACGTGAAGGATGCCGATGCCGAATATAATAAATATGTAAAGGCCGACATGCTGATGAACGCCGACGGCACACTGACTGAGAACACCGGCGCTTTCGCTACCGGCTATGAAAAGGAAGTGAAGGAAAACAACCGCCTGCATGTGTTTGTATGCGAGGTGGACGGTGCCAAGAAATATGTGTTCCCTGTTTATGGTACAGGTCTTTGGGGTGCCATCTGGGGCTATATTGCCTTGAATGACGACAAGGACACCGTTTACGGAACTTACTTCTCGCATGCCAGCGAGACTCCGGGTCTGGGCGCTGAAATCGCTACGGATCACTTCCAAAACGAGTTCTTGAACAAGAAGACGCTGGAAAACGGCGAGATTGCCCTCGGCGTAGTAAAGAACGGCAAGGTGGAAAAGGCCGACTATCAGGTGGACGGCATTTCGGGCGGTACCATTACGTCACTGGCCGTAGATGCCATGATTAAGGGCTGTCTGGGCAATTACAAGAGTTTTTTAACCAATAATGTGGAGGAATAAGAATATGGGACAGTTATTTTCAAAGCAGAATAAAGAAATATTCTCTACTCCATTGGGAATGAACAACCCTGTCACCGTGCAGGTGTTGGGTATCTGTTCGGCCTTGGCCGTTACGGCCAAGTTGGAGCCGGCCATCGTGATGGGTCTTTCGGTAACGGTCATTACGGCATTCTCCAATGTAGTGATTTCGTTGTTGCGCAAAACCATCCCCAACCGAATCCGTATCATCGTACAGCTGGTGGTTGTGGCCGCGTTGGTTACCATCGTAAGTGAAATTCTGAAGGCTTTTGCCTATGACGTGAGTGTACAGCTCTCTGTTTACGTCGGTCTGATTATCACGAACTGTATCCTTATGGGACGTCTGGAAGCGTTTGCCATGCAGGCCGGTCCGTGGGAATCTTTCCTGGACGGTGTAGGCAACGGCTTGGGCTATGCCAAGATATTGATTATCGTGGCCTTCTTCCGTGAGCTGTTGGGCTCGGGTACTTTGCTGGGTTTCAACATCCTCAATTACGAACCTCTGAAGCAGTTGGGTTATCAGAACAACGGTTTGATGCTGATGCCTCCCATGGCGCTGATTATCGTGGCCTGCATCATCTGGTACCAGCGTGCCCGTCACAAAGAGTTGCAAGATAAATAATATATAATGAAGAATGAAGGTTGGGAAATAAAGAATTCGCAATGGCAATTCTTGGTTCTAATCCTTAATTCTTAATTCAAAGCAAGTTATGGAACATTTTTTTACTTTGTTAGTCCGCTCCATTTTTGTGGATAACATGATATTCGCTTTCTTCCTCGGCATGTGTTCTTACCTGGCCGTGTCGAAGACGGTGAAGACTTCCGTTGGCTTGGGTATCGCCGTGACCTTTGTGTTGGTGGTTACTCTTCCGGTCAACTATTTGTTGCAGACCAAAGTGCTGGGTCCTAACGCCATCATCGAGGGTGTAGACCTCAGCTTCCTGAGTTTTATTCTTTTCATTGCCGTCATTGCCGCCATCGTTCAGTTGGTGGAAATGATTGTGGAGCGCTTCAGCCCCTCGCTCTATGCTTCGTTGGGTATTTTCCTGCCGCTGATTGCCGTGAACTGCGCCATCATGGGTGCTTCGCTTTTCATGCAGCAGCGCATCAACCTCGGCATGAGCGACCCCAAGTACATTGGCGGCATCGGTGATGCCATTTCCTATGCACTGGGTTCGGGTATTGGCTGGATGCTGGCTATTGTCGGTCTGGCTGCCATCCGTGAGAAAATGGCCTACTCCGACGTTCCTGCTCCGCTGAAGGGCTTGGGCATCACGTTCATCACCGTAGGTTTGATGGCCATTGCGTTTATGTGTTTCTCTGGTTTGAACATCTAATAAAGAAAGGAATATACAATGGATATGAATATGATATTGGCAAGCATTGGAGTATTCCTTGTGGTGGTTCTCCTGCTTGTTGTAATCCTGCTGGTCGCCAAGAACTTCCTGGTGCCCTCAGGCAATGTGAAACTCACCATGAACGGCGACAAGGTGCTGGACGTAGCTTCCGGCGGTACGTTGCTGAATACGCTGGCAGTCAACGGCGTCTATCTCTCTTCCGCTTGCGGTGGAAAAGGTTCGTGTGGCCAGTGCAAATGTCAGGTTGTAGAAGGCGGTGGCGAAATCCTGCCTTCCGAAGTTCCCCACTTTAGCCGCAAGCAGCAGAAAGACCACTGGCGTCTGGGCTGCCAGGTGAAGGTGAAAGGCGATATGGCCATTAAGGTGCCCGAAAGTGTATTGGGTGTGAAGGAATACGAATGTACCGTCATCTCCAACAAGAATGTGGCTACCTTCATCAAGGAGTTCAAGGTGCAGCTCCCTGCTGGTGCCCACATGGACTTCTTGCCGGGTTCGTATGCACAGATTAAGATTCCTGCATTCACCATGGACTACGACAAAGACATCGACAAGGGTCTTATCGGCGACGAGTATCTGCCCGCATGGCAGAAGTTCGGCCTCTTCCCCTTGAAGTGCGTCAACCCCGAACCTACTGTCCGTGCTTACTCCATGGCCAACTATCCGGCAGAGGGAGACGTGTTCATGCTGACGGTACGTATCGCCACTCCTCCGTTCAAGCCCGACCGCAGCGGCTTCATGGATGTCAATCCGGGTATCGCTTCTTCTTATATCTTTACCCTGAAGCCGGGTGACAAGGTAATCATGAGTGGTCCTTACGGAGATTTCCACCCGCACTTCGATTCCAAGAAGGAAATGATTTGGGTAGGTGGTGGTGCCGGTATGGCTCCGCTCCGTGCGCAGATTATGCACATGACCAAGACGCTGAACACGCGCGACCGCGAAATGCACTACTTCTACGGTGCACGTGCACTGAACGAGGTGTTCTATCTGGACGACTTCCTCGGACTGGAAAAGGAATTCCCCAATTTCCACTTCCATCTGGCACTCGACCGTCCCGATCCTGCAGCCGATGCAGCAGGCGTGAAGTATACTCCGGGTTTTGTTCACACAGTAATGTATGATACTTACCTGAAGAACCACGAAGCTCCTGAGGACATCGAATACTACATGTGCGGCCCCGGCCCGATGTCCAATGCCGTGGTCAACATGCTCGACAGTCTGGGTGTTGAGTCATCCAGCATCATGTACGATAACTTCGGCGGATAATTTCGCATTTGTTTTTATAGTGATTGAGCCGGACAGCTATGGGCCTTACCATTGGTTGTCCGGCTTTGTTATTTGAGGCTTTGGAGATGTAGTAAAAGAGGCTCGGAGGGGTTGCCAAAGAGGCTCGGAGGTAAAGATGAAGGTGTCGGTGTATGTGTCGATATGTGGGTGTGTGTCTTACACTCTATAAACATTCCTCTTCTTTCTTTAGAATATATTTATTTCCTGTTTAGGCGCAAATTGCTAACTTTGCGACCTGATTATGATTTTGTATGAAGTATAGATATTCTGTTTTCATCCTTTTTTTGTTACTTCTTCTCCATTCTTTGGGGATGTCTGCTCAGATTAAGGGTGTGATTACCGACTCACTTACCAATGAACCGTTGATGTACATCACCGTGCAATATGAAGGTAAGGGTATTGGAACCATTTCCAATGGGGCCGGTGAGTATCAGGTCGAAACTCCCAAAGGATTGAATGAATTGACCTTTTCTGCCATAGGTTATGTGACGAAGCGGGTGAAGTTTGCCCCCGGTACCAAGGTGCTGGACGTACAGCTGGCGCCTGCTGACGTGATGTTGTCTGAAGTGGTGGTGAAACCCAAGAAGGAGAAATATTCGCGCAAGAATAATCCGGCTGTGGATTTCATGCGTAAAGTGATAGCGCATAAGAAGGCTCTGAAGCTCGAGGAAAATGACTATTACCAGTATTTGAAGTATGAGAAGATGAAGATGTCGCTCAACGATGTCACTCCCGAGAAATTGGAAAAAGGCATTTACAAGAAATTTTCCTTCTTTAAGGATCAGGTGGAGGAGTCACCGAAGACCAACAAGATGATTCTTCCCATCTCCATCAAGGAGACAGCCTCGCGCACTATTTACCGGAAAGATCCCAAAAGCAAGAAGACTATCATCGAAGGCATGAACTCCTCGGGCATTGAAGAGTTCTTCAATACCGGCGATATGCTGGGTACTATTCTGAACGATGTGTTCTCGGATATCAATATCTACGATGACGACATCCGCCTTCTGCAACGTCGTTTTGTCAGCCCCATCGGGCGCGGAGCCATTACTTTCTATAAGTATTATCTGATGGACACCCTCATGGTGGACAAGCAGGAGTGCGTACACCTGACGTTTGTGCCACAGAATCCGCAGGACTTCGGCTTCACAGGCCATCTGTATGTGGTGCGTGACTCTTCCTACGCCGTGAAGCGCTGTACCATGAACCTGCCCAAGAAGACGGGTGTGAATTTTGTGGAGAACATGGATATTGTGCAGCAGTACGAGCAGATGCCGGACAGTACCTGGGTGTTGACCGATGATGACATGACAGTGGAGCTGACTTTCGTGAAGGGCATTCAGGGATTGGAGGTGCAGCGCACGACGAAATATACCGACTATAAGTTTGACGAGATAGAGCCCCGTCTTTTTCGTCTGAAGGGTAATGTCATCAAGGAGGCAAATATGATGTCTAAAACCGACGAGTATTGGGCACAGGTGAGGCAGGTACCGCTTACGAAGAAGGAGAGCAACATGGACTTGTTCATGAATCGCATTGAGCAGATACCGGGCTTCAAGTATGTCATTTTTGGAGCCAAGGCGCTGATTGAGAACTTCGTGGAGACGGGCAGTAAGGAACATCCCAGTAAGGTTGACATCGGCCCCATCAACACCATGATAACCAGTAATTACGTGAATGGAACCCGTTTCCGCCTGAGTGCCATGACTACGGGTAACTTGCATCCTCACTGGAGTTTCAGCGGCTATGGCGCTTACGGTACCAAGGACAAGAAATGGTTCTACTCGGGAGAGGCAGCCTATTCGTTCAACAAACGGGAGTATGTCTTGTGGGAGTTTCCCAAACATTACCTGGCTTTCAAATACACGTATGATGTGATGTCGCCCATGGACAAATACCTCATGACGGATAAGGACAATATGTTCGTCGGCTGGAAGTGGGCAACGGTAGACCAGATGTCCTACATCCGTGATGCGACCCTGACGTACGAGCTCGAGACCAATACCGGCTTCTCCATGATGGCCATGGCCCGTCACCGCAACGACCAGCCGGCCGGTATCTTGCAGTATTGGAAGAATAACGGTGCCGTAGCAGGGCAGTTGGATGAGACGAATACTCTGGTTCATGACATGACCACCGCCGAGTTGGGCGTGACCCTGCGTTATGCGCCCGGTGAGACTTTCATCAATACGAAGCAGCGGCGTGTCCCCGTTTCACTGGATGCGCCGGTGTTTACCCTTTCTCATACCATTGGTTTCAAGGGAGTGTTTGGGGGAGAATATAATTTCAATCTGACGGAGCTTGGTTTACGCAAACGTTTCTGGTTCGGTTCGTGGGGGAAGATAGACATTACAGCCAGGGCAGGAGCTCAGTGGAATACGGTGCCTTTCCCCTTGCTGAATCTTCCGATGGCCAACCTTTCTTATATCACCCAAAATAACGAGTCGTTTTGCCTCATCAATAACATGGAGTTTCTGAATGACCGTTATGCCTCGTTGGCTTTGAGCTATGATATGAATGGTAAGCTGTTTAACCGTATTCCACTCATCAAGAAGCTGAAGTGGCGTGAACGGTTCAGAATCCGTGGCCTTTGGGGAACGTTGACGGACAAGAATAATCCCTATAAGAGCCATAATCCAGACCTCTTCCTGTTTCCGATGCGTGATGGGATGCCGACCAGCTACGTGATGGGCAAAACTCCCTATATAGAAGCCAGTATAGGCATATACAACATCTTCAAGCTGTTGCATATAGAATATGTCCGTCGTCTGACTTATACCAATATGCCGGGAGTACAGAAGGATGGAATACGCTTTATGATATTGACGATATTTTAAGAGAAGGAGAGAGCAAAGTGCAACCGTTGGCAGAGCGGCTTCGGCCCAAGACATTGGATGAGTACATCGGTCAGAAACATTTGGTGGGACCGGGTGCGGTATTGCGCAAGATGATTGACGCAGGACGTATTTCTTCGTTTATCTTGTGGGGACCTCCTGGGGTAGGAAAGACTACGCTGGCACAGATTATAGCCAACAAGCTTGAGACACCTTTCTATACGCTCAGTGCTGTGACCAGTGGTGTGAAGGACGTGCGTGACGTGATAGACCGGGCGAAGAACAACCGTTTCTTTTCGCAGGCAGGCCCTATTCTTTTCATTGACGAAATCCATCGGTTCAGCAAATCACAGCAGGACTCTCTCTTGGGGGCGGTGGAGCAGGGAATAGTCACCTTGATAGGCGCTACTACCGAGAACCCGTCATTCGAAGTCATCCGTCCCTTGCTTTCACGTTGTCAGCTCTATGTCCTGAAGTCGCTTGAGAAGGATGATCTGCTCGAGCTGCTCCAGCGTGCCATCACTACCGATGTCGTGCTGAAGGAGCGCCGGATTGAACTGAAAGAGACAACCGCCATGCTGCGTTATAGCGGGGGGGATGCCCGCAAGTTGCTCAACATCTTGGAACTTGTGGTGTCGTCAGAGTCGGCTGACCCGGTGGTGATTACCGACGAGTTGGTGACCGAACGTCTGCAACAGAATCCCTTGGCTTACGATAAGGACGGTGAGATGCACTATGATATCATTTCTGCTTTCATCAAGTCCATTCGAGGAAGCGACCCCGATGCTGCCATTTACTGGCTGGCGCGCATGGTGGAAGGTGGTGAGGATCCTGCTTTCATTGCCCGCAGGTTAGTCATCTCAGCCTCGGAAGATATCGGCTTGGCCAATCCCAACGCCCTTCTGCTGGCCAACGCTTGCTTTGACACCGTTATGAAGGTAGGGTGGCCTGAGGGACGCATCCCTCTGGCTGAAACGACCATCTATCTGGCTACCAGCCCCAAAAGCAACTCTGCCTATATGGCTATCAACAATGCTTTGGATTTAGTGAGGCAGACGGGCAACCTGCCAGTCCCCTTGCATCTGCGCAATGCCCCTACCAAGCTGATGAAGCAGTTGGGCTATGGCGACAACTACAAGTATGCACACGACTATCCCGGCCACTTCGTCCGCCAGCAGTTCATGCCCGATGAACTGAGAGACCGCCGCATCTGGGAACCTCAGGACAATGCTGCCGAGCAGAAACATAAGGAACGTATGGTGCAACTTTGGGGCGACCGCTTTAAAAAGTAGGCCGACAGACAGATTTTGACAAACTCTATATAATATGAAAATTGTAGTACTGGACGGCTATGCCGCCAACCCCGGAGACCTTTCCTGGGATGAACTGAGAACTTTGGGCGAATGTGTCATCTATGATCGTACTGCACCCGAAGAAGTATTGGAACGCGCTGCCGGCGCTGAAATTCTGCTAACAAACAAGGTGCCCCTGTCCGCAGAAACCATGGCAGCTTTGCCCGATTTGAAGTATGTCGGTGTAATGGCCACGGGGTATAACATCATTGATGTGGAAGCGGCCCGCAATCGGGGTATTGTGGTGACCAATATTCCTGCATACAGCACAGCCTCGGTTGCCCAAATGGTCTTTGCTCACATTCTGAACATCACCATGCAGGTACAACATCATTCTGACGAGGTTCATCAAGGACGTTGGACCCGCAATGCTGACTTCTGTTTTTGGGATACTCCTTTGATTGAGTTACACGGCAAGAAGATAGGCATCGTCGGCTTGGGTAATACGGGGTTTGCTACGGCTCGTGTAGCCATAGGCTTCGGTATGGAGGTCTATGCCTATACTTCCAAGTCGCCTTTTCAGCTCCCACCTGAAATCAGGAAGATGGATTTGGACCAGCTTTTCCAGGAGTGTGATATCATCAGCCTGAATTGTCCGTTGACTGAGGCTACGCGCGGTATGGTTGATTCCCGCCGTCTGCACCAGATGAAACCTACTGCCATCCTGATTAATACAGGACGTGGGCCGCTGGTGAACGAACAGGATTTGGCAGATGCTCTCAACGATGGTGTCATCTATGCCGCTGGTGTTGACGTGCTTTCTCAAGAACCGCCGCGTGCCGACAATCCCCTCCTGACGGCCCGTAACTGCTTCATTACTCCCCATGTGGCTTGGGCCACTACCGCCGCGCGCGAACGTCTGATGCAAATACTGCTGGATAACATCAGAGGTTATCTGGATGGTAAGGTTATCAATAACGTGGCCCGCTGAGGGTGAGGGGCTACAGTCGGTTGTTGCCTGGTCTTTCTTAAGACTGGAAGAGTTTTGGGAAGGCTTTGAGAGGAAGCTAATGGCTGAAAAGAGATGAAAACGTACTAACATTCTGTTATTGCCTTCGTTTCAAACCTATTATGACAATTGATGCTAAGTGTAGCCTGGACAAAGTGAAGAATCTCGAATACAGCTGTTGATGTTATGAATATATTCACTTTGTCCAGGATGGCATTGCGTTCAGACTTTGATACAGTCTCTACACAATTCTGACATGTAGGATGTTTGGTGGTCAAAATTTATAAATCGTAATTAGTCTGGATAAATCATCCTCCCATAATTCTTATCGGGGGCTTTTTGATGAGTGTCAGTCCTCAAACAGCTTGTTTCTGGAAAGCAGGCACGTACCGGTTACTCCGGCCTTATCTTGCAGTTTGGAGAGTTCGATGGCTGAATCTTTGTTAACCAGATTCAGCGAATACTTTCTGACGGCGCTCTTGACGGGTTGCAGGATGTAGTCGCCCGTCAGAGCCAGTGTACCTCCAATGATGACAAGCTCTGGATTCAGCAGGTTGATGAGTCCTGCAACATAGCGTCCCAGTTTACGCCCGATTTCTTCGACCAACTCAATGCAGAGCACGTCTTCCTTGTTGGTGGCATCTACAATCTCGTCCAGCATCAACGGTGTCTTGTCAGTCAGAATACGTTGGGACAAGATGGACGATTGCCCTTTTCTTACCCGTTCGCACAAGATGCGGTGCAGAGCCATGCCCGACACTTCGGTTTCGAGGCATCCCTTCTTGCCGCAGTGGCAGATGATTTCATTGTCGAAAACATTGAAATGTCCGAATTCGCCCGAAAAGCCTGAATGTCCTTTATGAATTTTTCCGTCAATAATCAAGGAAGAACCTAACCCCCAACTGATGTTGATGTATACAATGTCCTTTTGCCCTTTGACATTACCTTTTAGCATTTCACCATAGGCCATGGCGCGGGTGTCGTTGTCTATGCAGACCGGATAGTTCAATTTCTCGCTTAGAATTTCAGCCAATGGACGCTCATTGAAGTTAAATGTGCTGAAGCTATATCCTTCGTCCGGATTGACTCGCCCTGAGATATTGATGCCTATTTGTAGTATTTTATCTTTTACCTCGGAGTTTCGTTCGATAAATTCCCTGATGTGTCGACAAAGCAGTTCTAACCCTTCGGGAGTATTTTCCAAATGGCATTTGATACCCATTTTCAAATCCACCCAATCACCCGTGAAATTCATAAGCCCTATGTGCAGGCAATAGGATTTGATATCCACCCCAACCAGATACCCAGAGTTGGGGTTTAGCCCGTATAAGCTGGGTGGTCTGCCTTCGCTGGTTTCTTGCTTCCCATAATTGACGATGTATCCTTCATCACACATTTCAGTGATGAATTTGGTTACTGTGGGGACGCTTAGGTCTATTTCTTTGGCCAGGTCGGGTATGGTGGAGAAACTATTGTATAAGTAATGTGTAATGATTTTCTTTCGGGTCATCATGCTTTTGGATCCCTTTTCTATTTCTCCAAATAATCGTTGCGCCATATTATGAATTAGATTTTATTTATTTCCCTGTTTTGTCATTCCTGTTGAAAGCCTTGAGCATTATGTTGGCTTTTTACAAATATACGACTTCTCTTTTAAAATTCATTCTTCTATCTGACTTTTTTTATGCTTTGTGTTGCTTCTTAAATGATTCCTGCTACTATGCCTGAATAATCTGTATTTACGGTTGGCCGGTATTTTAACAGGTCGGGAGTTGGCTTTATCGGGCATAGGCAGGAGTTCCGGATATACAGGGGCATATAATTGCAGAAAAGTAAAGAGAGGAGAGAACAGTTGGGGCATCTGTTGTAGGGAAATCTCTGTATAGATTAGCATTATTTTACAGAATGAAACGACATACGTTTGAAGGAATCTTAGTACTTTTGTCTGGCTTTTGTCGGGATGTTTTGAAGGGAATGTTTGCCGTTTCTGATTTCAAGTTACAATAATCATATTTCCGCTTCTTCTTCATTCTTATTGTGAAAAGAAGGAGCAGATGTATAAACAATAAGAAGTGATATGAACAATTTTATCTTTTACAGTCCTACCGAGTTCGTTTTCGGCAAGGATACAGAGAAACAAGTGGGTGGCTTGGCCGTGAAGTATGGTGCAAGCAAGGTGTTGGTGGTTTATGGTGGTGGTTCGGCCAAGCGGAGCGGTCTGTTGGACCGTGTAAAGCGGTCATTGACCGATGCCGGTACGGTGATTTACGAACTGGGAGGCATACAGCCCAATCCGGTAGATACCAAGGTCTATGAGGGCATTGAACTGGCTCGCCGCGAAGGGGTGGAGATGCTGATTGCCGTAGGTGGCGGTTCGGTCATCGACACGGCAAAGGCCATAGCGGCCGGTGTGCCCTACGAAGGTGACTTCTGGGATTTCTTCCTGGGCAAGGCCGAGGTCAAGAAGGCGTTGAAGGTGGGTGTGGTGCTCACGATTCCTGCTGCCGGTAGCGAAGGTTCGGGCGACAGTGTGATTACCAAGGTTGAGACCCTTCAGAAGCTGGGCATGCACGCACCCGAGGCATTGCGTCCTGTTTTTTCCATCATGAACCCTGAGCTGACCTATACGTTGCCTCCTTTCCAGACGGCTTGCGGCGTGGCTGACATGATGGCGCACATCATGGAGCGCTATTTCAGCAATACGAAGGAAGTGGAAGTGTCCGACCGCCTGTGTGAAGGTGTGCTGAAGGCTATCATTGAAGAGGCCCCCAAGGTGATGGCAGATCCTCACGACTATGATGCGCGTGCCAACCTGATGTGGGCCGGTATGGTGGCACACAACGGGACGTGCGGCGTAGGATGCGAAGAGGACTGGGCTTCACATGCCATGGAGCACGAGGTGAGCGCTCTCTATGACGTAGCCCATGGCGCCGGTCTGGCTGTCATCTTCCCTGCGTGGATGACGTGGATGACTACGCACAACCTCCACAAACTGGTACAATATGCCGTGCGCGTATGGGATGCACCTGCCGAGGGCAATCCTGAAGCGGTCGCCCTTGAGGGTATCCGCCGTCTGCGCCGTTTCTTCTCATCGTTGGGACTGCCCATCACGCTCAGGGAACTGGGCATTGACCATCCGGACATGGACCGCATGGTGGAGAACCTGCACCGCAACAAGGGCGAGCTGCTGGGAAACTATGTGAAGCTGACCCGCGAGGACACCCGGGAGATTTATCGGATGGCCTATTAGTCGGCATTCTGTTCGCTGTATTTGGAGGGTGATACTCCAAATTGTGCCATAAAGTGTTTCCGTAGTGTACGTGTGTCGTTGTAGCCTACCATTTCGGCTATCTCCTGCATGCTGTACCGGTCTTCGAGGATGAGCGCGGCGGCTTTGCTCATGCGTACACTACGGATCATGTCAATGGCTGCCAGTTCGCTGCGCTGCTTGATTTTCCGGTAGAGGGTGGGCTGGCTCATGTGAAGCTGTTCGGCCAGCATCTTCACGTTAAAGTTCTCGTCTGCCAGGTTGGCCTCTATCACTTGTATCACCTGTTGCATGAAGTAGTCTTCTTTCTCTGTCTTTCCCTGTTCTTCTTCCTTCAGTCTGAGTGTGCCGGTATAGAGGCGCTTCAGTCTTTCCCGTTGTTTAATCAGGCTACGTACCCTTATCTTCAGCATTTCGGGGTTGAAGGGCTTCATCATGTAGTCGTCGGCTCCGATGCCGAAGGCGTGTATCACGTCCGCATCTTCAGACTTGGCGGTGAACATCAGCACCGGTATGGAGGCCGTTTGCGGCGATTCCTTCAGTTCGCGGCAACACTCCAGTCCGTCCTTGACGGGCATCATGATGTCGCAAATGACGAGGTCGGGCATGCATTCGTGTGCTTTCCGTACCCCTTCCTCTCCGTCGGTTGCTTCTATGATGCTGAATTCGCCCTCAAAGAGGTTGGCTATGTATTGCCGTATGTCGGCGTTGTCTTCCACAATGAGTAGTCTTCTCTGCATTTCTTCACTTTCTGTACCTGTTCCGTCGGTCAGGGGCGTGGCTTCGGCGGCTGTCGCCTTACCGGAGGATACGAGAGTCACCTTTTCATTCTGCGGGTCGAAGTGTCGGTTGCCTTCGGGTATGTACAGGCTGATGATGGTGCCGTGTCCGTTCCTGTCGGCGGTCTTGACGTAGCCGTGGTGCAGGTCGGTGATGTTTTTTACGATGCGCATCCCGATGCCTGTCTGGGTGGAGTGTACGGGGGTGTTCACGCCCGTGGTGAAGGGCTCGAACAGGTGTTTTTTCACCTCCTGGGGGATGCCTGCCCCTGTGTCGCTGACGGTGATATGGCAGAAGGGGTGCCTGTCTATGGTCGTGCGTCCCAGTGTCAGTTCCACGCTGCCTTGGGGTTGGGTGTACTTGAAGGCGTTGGACAAGAGGTTGCGCACGGCCGAGGCCATCTTCTCCGCATCAATCCACAGCGCCAGCGGTTCGGGCAGGAGGTGGACGTGAAACTGATAGTGCCCTTTTTCGGCTATGGCTTTGAAGGGCTCGCACACGTTGTCCACCAGTTGGTTGATGTCTGTTTCGGACACCTTGAGCCGCACCATGTTGGCTTCCATCTTCTGAACGAACAGCAACTGGTCCATCAGGGCGTGCAGGGACTTGCTGTTTTCGAAGGCGGTGCGGAGCTGGCGGACCACTTTGTCGGGCAGTCCCTCTGTGTGCATGAGTTCCTGCAGGGGAGCCAGTATCAGGGTGAGCGGCGTGCGCAGCTCGTGGGCTATTTCGGTGAAGAAGCGTTCGCGCTCCATGCGCAGCTGCTTCTCCTTGTCGCGTTCCACGTTGGCGGTGAACACTTCATGCTCCAGCTGCATTTCGTGTTCCAGCCGTTTGGCCCTCAGCCGGAATCGTCTGATGATGTACAGCACAATCAGCACTACTGTCACGAACACGCAGAAGCGGAACCAGACGCTGTTGCTCCAGTGGGGGGCAATGTCAATGTTCAGGGCGGTTATTTCGTTCGGGGCGTTGTCGGGGTGGACATTCTTTATTTCGAAGACGTACTTGCCTTGTTGCAGGTTGGTGTATGACACCTTCTCCTCTCCCTGTGTATAAATCCATTCCTGCTGGTAGGGATAGAGGCGGTAGGCATAGGTGTGCAGTTCGTTGGAGTAGGACAGGTCGCTGAACGTGAGGGAGAAGTTCCGGTTTTTATAGCTGAGGCTTATGTCGGACAAATAGGCGATGTTGCAGGGGAGGATGTTCTGTCCGTTGACGGGGCTGTTGATTTCCACCGGCCGATTGTTGACCTCCAGTCCTGTTATCACTACTTTCTGGGGAACCTCAAACTGATTGCTCTTGTCGGGTTTGAAATACGTCAGGTTCTTGTTGTTGCCCCAGAACAGGGCCTCTTTCCAGAACAGGGCCGAACGGTTGCTGCCCGAGATGTAATAGTTGTAGAAACGTTCCTGCTCTTTGTCGTAGCGCGATATGCCCGAGTTGGAGCCTATCCACACGTTGCCTTTGTCGTCCTCGGCAATGCAGCCCACGAAGTCGTTGCACAGTCCGTCCTGCGTGGTGTAAGTGCGTACGATGCGGTTCTTGCCGGGCGACACGACGGCCAGGCTGCTCATGTAGCCTGCGTAGAGCTGTCCGTCGGCCGAGGCCAGCAGCGAACGGATGGAGTGGTTGGGCATGTTGGCCCGGGTCTCGTAGCCGGCTTCTATGCGGTTCCGCATTTCGTCGTAGCGGTAGAGGCCGTTGGTGGTGCCCAGCCACAGGTGTCCGTCGGCCGTCTGTGCCAGTGCGCGTATGAAGAGTGGGGGAATCTCTTTGCCGTCTGGTCCCTTGGGGGCGACCTTGCGGCAGCGTTGCGTCTCCAGTTCCAGCACGCAGAGTCCCGTCTGGGTGCCTATCCAGAGGCGTCCCTGCCCGTCGGCCAGCAGGCTCCAGACGGACATGCGGTTGGTGAATCCTTGCCCGTCTGTCAGTGTGCTGACGCTGAACTGCCTGTCTTTCGGGGTGTAGCGGGTCAGTGTGCCGTCGGCGTTGCCGAACCACAGGTCGCCCCGGGTGTCGCGCGTGCTGCACAAGACGGTGCGCCGCCGTTTGGTCTTTGCCGTGCCGACCGGCTCGAAGTCCAGGTCCTTGTCTGCCTGGAAGGGCCGGCGGCTGCGCAGGATGCTGCCGTGGAAGGTGGTGAGCCAGAGGTAGCCTTCGTCGTCGCCCAGGATGGAGCAGATTTCGTTGTGCCTGTTCTGGTAGTATCGGTTGTAGAACTGCTCCCGCAGGTCCGACCAGATGACGCCTCCCCCGGCGGTGCCTATCCACAGGTTGCCTTGGGGGTCGTAGTAGGCGGTTGTCATGCGTGTCTCTATGTCGCGGAAGACGTAGGAGGTGGTGTTGTTGAAGATGCGGGTAGTCATCCGGTCCGGGTCGTCAGGGTCCAGCGTAATCAGCGTGTAGCCGTTCCAGGTGGTGGCCAGGTATCTGTTTTTGTCCAGGCAGACAATCTCGAAGACGTCGGTGTGCGACAGTTGGTTCTCTGCCTGCGGGTTGTGGTAGTTCAGGCGGGTGGTCTTGCCCGTCAGGGTGTTGTATCGGGTGATGCCGTGCAGCAGGGTGGTCATCCAGATGCTCCCCTCGCCGTCGTAGAGGAGGTGGTTGATGTCTATCGGCTGTCCCGGTCCGAGGCCGATGATGCGCCCGTGTTCCACGTCGTCCGTGTCGGCCACGAAAACCCGGCCATGCCTGTCTGCCACGCAGATGTGTCGCTTGTCGGGGCTGAGGGACATTCTGGTCAGGGCGCTGCCCGGCTGCTTCCACTGCGAGTAGCGTTTCAGTACACGCAGGCAGACTGTGTCGGCAGCGGCCTTTCCGCTCCTTTCCAGCAGCATCAGCCCGTCATGGCTCAACGTCCACAGTACGGAGTCGTTGACGGCCGCTGTGGCTATGGCCCTGATGGCTTTGCCGTCTTCCGTCTGCAAGGCGGTGAAGGTTTCGCTTCGCAGGTTGAAGGCATGGAGGACTCCCATGCTCTCAAAGCACAGCAGTTCCTCGGATATTTGCTTCAGGTCTGATATGTTGGAGCTGGCGGGGTCGAAGAAAAACGGTTTGACCTGCTTGCCGTCGTAACGGTTCAGCGCATCGCGGGTGCCGAGCCAGATGAATCCGTTGCGGTCTTTGCAGATGGAGTGGATGGTGTTGTCCGAAAGGCCGTTCTTCATGGTCAGCACATGGAGGTCCTTTTCAAAGAACGCCTGGCCGGGGAGTGCATGGAGACAAAGGCTTATGAGGAGTGTATAGAATAACTTAAGGTTCATGCTCAATCTATGAATTAGATAACGCAAAGAAATGAAAAATAACTTATTTATCGAAATAAAATGTGAAGAAGTTTGTCTTTCCTTTCTTTGGGTCGGGCTGCTTTCCGACTGCCGCCGTCGCCTGCGGCGTCGCGTCCGGAGAGGGGGCTGTCTTTGACCGCTTTGTCAATTTTTATACAATCTTGGAGGGACTTTCCGATATGCCTGGTTTACAGCCGGTTAGTGATGGCCTGTCTCACGATATAACTGAGGTACCCTAAGTATAGGACTGAGGCTGCCTCGGTATAGGACTGAGATACCCTCGGTCCTGTGCCCAGCCCCCCTGTCAAAGGCGGGTGTACGCATTTTTCAATATGATGAAGCGCCTGCGCCCATCCGGCATTGTGCGGTGCCCGCTTGTGGGGCGGAGGAAAATCCTGCCTGTGGGGCTCTCTGATACTTGGAATGTGCCTGTAAGTGCTTGAATAATGCGGGTTGTATTAAACGTGTATGCTGAATGAAATGGTTGTGCAGCCGTTGTCTGGTTTGTGTTATTTACTTTTGCAAAAGCGAAAACCTCATTGTCTAACTTTAAAAAGGAAAAACATGAAAAGAAACCTTATTTTCTTTCTGATGCTATGGTGTTGTATTTCCATGCATGCCCAGCATCTTACTATTACAGGTAAAGTCACAGACAAACAGAATGAGCCCATTATTGGTGCCAGTGTGGTTGTCAAGGGCACTTCCAACGGTGTGATAACCGACTTGGAAGGTTCGTTTACCATTAAAGATGTTCCGTCAAACGGAGTCTTGGCCGTTTCCTATATCGGCTATAAGGAGGTTGAGATTATAATCAATCCTTCGCAGAAATCCTATTCAGTCACATTGGAAGAAGACAATCAAATGCTGGACGAAGTGGTAGTGGTTGGTTTCGGTACACAGAAGAAGGTGAACCTGACGGGTGCCGTTGCTTCGGTGGACACCAAGAAGCTGGAATCCCGCCCCGTTACTTCAGTAGGACAGGCCTTGCAGGGTGTTGTTCCGGGTCTGAATGTCAGCATGCCTGATGCTGGTGGTAAGCTGGATGCCAGTCCTTCTTTCAATATCCGTGGTACGGGTAACTTGGGTACAGGTTCCAGTGCCTCACCTCTTGTCTTGATTGACGGTGTGGCCGGTGACATTAACCAGTTGAATCCGCAGGACATCGACAACATCTCTGTATTGATGGATGCCGCTTCGGCTGCCATCTACGGTTCGCGTGCTCCGTTCGGTGTGATTTTGGTAACGACCAAGAAAGGTAAGCAGGGAAAGACAAGTATTTCTTACTCCAACAACTTGCGCTGGTCTCGTCCGACCAATATTCCTGACATGATGGATGCTTATACCTTTGCCCAGTATTTTAATCGTGGTATGGATAACTCTGGTACGGGTGCTGCCCATTTCTTCTCTGACATTACAATGGAGCGCATCCAGCAGTACATGCGTGGCGAAATCACCACGACGGCTGACCCCTCTTTGTCGCAGAACGGTAACTGCTTCGCTTTCAACCAGAACTCCAATGACAACCAGAACTGGCCCCGTAACTTTATCGACAAGACGGCTTTCGGACAGGAACATAACTTGAGCCTGTCGGGCGGTAACGAGAAAGTGCAATATTATGTATCGGGTGCTTTCCTGGACCAGGATGGTCAGATGAACTATGCAGACGATAACAAGAAACGCTACAATGCCAGTGCGCGTATCAGTGCAGAGATTACCAAGTGGATGCGTCTGGAATTCAATAGCCGTTTCATCCGTGAAGACATTGGCATGCCTACCTTCCTGAAACTGTATGGTGACCGCTTCTTTGCCGAAACAACCAAGCTGCATCCCAATATGCCGCTCTACGATAACAACGGACACTATACCCGTAATCCGAAGCTGATGCAGCTGACGTCGGGCGGACGTTCCAACACGCAGGACGACACGTACTTCACACAAGGTAGCCTGATTCTGACTCCCGTGAAAGGTCTGACCATTCATGGCGATTTGGCCATCCGTACCGGCAGCTACGAGCATGTCTACAACGTAGCCCGAGTTTATCTGTATGACAAGAATAACAATCCTGTCCCCGAACAGTGGCTGGGCGGTGATGCCGACCTGGCAGCCGGCAAGACATGGGCCTACAGCGAGCAGCAGCGCGAAACGATGATCACTTCGTCGGCTTATGCAGACTATAGCCTCAACTTCCTGGAGAAACACAATCTGAAGGTGATGGTCGGTATGAACAGCGAAAGTTACCGATACAATAATGTATGGGCCAAGCGTTCGGACGTGATGAACGACAGCAATCCTGACGTCAACACTTCTACCGGTACGCAGAGCAACGGCGCCTACCGTGGCGAATGGTCTTCTTTGGGATACTTCGGCCGTTTGAACTATGATTTCGACGGACGCTATCTGTTCGAATTCAATATCCGTCGCGACGGTTCTTCCCGCTTCCGCGCCGACCAGCGTTGGGCTACTTTCCCCTCTGTATCGGTGGGTTGGAACATTGCTCGCGAATCCTTCTGGGAACCACTGTCCCAGTGGGTCAACACGTTGAAGCCCCGCTTCTCCTATGGTAGCCTCGGTAACCAGAATACCAATTCCTATTATCCTACCTATGCTATCCAGAATGTAACCGTAGGTAGCCCCGATGCCGGTGGACGTTGGTTGCTTACTACTGACAGCAAGTCGAACATTGCAAGTGCCCCCGGACTGGTAAGCTCTCTGTTGACTTGGGAGCGTGTGTACAGCTATAACTACGGTGTAGACTTCGGCGCCTTCAACAACCGTCTGAGCGGTTACTTCAACTACTTCATCCGTGACACCAAGGACATGGTAGGTCCGGCACAGGAAATTTCTCCGATTGTTGGCGCATCGGCTCCCAGCCGTAACAATACATCTTTGCGTACCAAGGGGTGGGAACTTCAGCTGAACTGGCAGGACCGTATCGGTGATTTCAACTATAATGTTGCTTTCAATTTGTCGGATTCCCGTACACATGTAACTGAATATCCCAATGCCAGCAAGACTCTGAGCACTTATTATGAAGGTCAGGAATTGGGACAGATTTGGGGTTATGTAACAGAAGGTATGGCTAAAACAGATGAAGAAATGGCTGCTCATATTGCCAAAGTAGATCAAAGTCAATTAGGTGGAGGCAGTGCAGGCTGGAAGGCTGGTGACATTATGTATGCCGACTTGGACGGTGACGGTAAGATTACTACAGGTGAATATACGGTAGACGATCCGGGTGATATGAAAGTAATAGGTAATAGTACTCCTCGTTTCCGTTTCGGTTTGAATCTTGGTGCAGAGTGGAAAGGATTTGATTTGAGTATTTTCTTCCAAGGTGTGGCTAAGAGAGATTATTGGTTGGATGGTATGATTTTCTGGGGTATTAACGGAGACGAATGGAGTTCTACCGGTTATGTGGAACATTGGGATTTCTTCCGTCCGGAAGGCGACCCGTTAGGCGCTAATACAGATGCTTATTATCCCCGTCCTATTCGTGCAAACAACCAGAACCATTATACTCAGACCCGTTATTTGCAGAATGCTGCCTATATCCGTCTGAAAAACCTGCAGATTGGTTATACCCTGCCTAAGGCATGGACCAATAAGGCCGGATTGGAGCGTGTCAGAGTATTCTTCTCGGGTGACAACCTGTGGACTGGTACATCCATCAGCAAGAACTTCGACCCCGAATCCCTGTATCAGAACGGTATGACTTATCCGTTGAGCCGTACGCTCTCTTGTGGTATTAATGTAACATTGTAACCTATAAAAGCATTTATGATTATGAAATTGAAATATATATTCTTGTTTTCTGCAGCCTTGCTGATGGGTACTTCCTGTTCAGACTTTTTGGACAAAGAACCTATTTCGGACAATGTGGACGGTAACTTCTTCACGGCCGAAAATCAATTGGAACCTTATTGCAACAACATGTATGGTCTGTTGCCCGACCACGGTACGGGTACGGGTACCTTCGGGTATTTCACGACGGACAACAACAGCGACGACATGACCACGGTCAATCAGGTGGATAACTTCCTGCCGCAGCGTGTTCAGGTGCCTTCCAGCGGTAGCTATGGTAGTTTCAGTACCATCCGCACTTGCAATCTCTTTCTGGAGCGTACCCAGGAAAACCTGGATAACGGAACGTTGAGCAATGATGACAACGTAAAGCATTATATTGGCGAGATGTATTTCTTCCGTGCCTATGTTTATTTCAGCTTGCTGAAGGCTTATGGTGACTTCCCCATCGTGACCGAAGTCTTGACTGACGGCGATTACGCAGCCAATGTGGAGGCTAACAAGCGCAAGCCCCGTAATGAAGTAGCCCGTTTTATTTTGTCTGATTTGGACAAGGCTATCGAACGTCTGTATCCTAAAACCAATAATTTTACAGCTCATCGCCTTAATCGTGAATGTGCTTTGCTGTTCAAGTCTCGTGTGGCTTTGTACGAAGCTACTTGGGAGAAGTATCATGCAGGTACGGCACGTGTGCCGGGCGGACCTGGCTGGCCGGGCGATGCCGCTTCTTTCCATACGGATCTGAACACTGAAATCAGTTTCTTCCTGGACGAGGCCATGGCGGCTGCCAAGGAGGTGGGCGACGCTTCTTCCTTGATGCCGGATTATGCGGGTCTTTACAGCAAAACAGACCTTTCGGGGCAGCGCAACGAAGTCTTGTTGTGGCGCATGTACAGCGAGGATGCCAAGGTGCAGAATCAGGTCGTAGGGGCCACGCATGGTTATGGTTCTGTTCAAACTGAAAATGGAACCTATATTTTTGTACATGGCGACAATACGGGCTTTACCCGTTCGCTGGTCGACAGCTATCTGATGGCCGACGGTTTGCCTATTTATGCTTCTTCCAATTATCAGGGTGATAAGAGTCTGGTGAGTACGATGGCTGGTCGTGACCAGCGTTTGGTGACTTCGGTTGCAAAACCCGGTGACAAGATTATGACATACAACGGTCAGAATATTATGTATCAGTATCCCGGTCTGACATCGGCTGCCGGAGGTATCCGTGTGACCAGTACCGGTTATATTCCCCGTAAAGGTTGGATAGATAACGATGTGGTGTACAACAATGCCTATCCGTTGGCATTACCCATCTTCCGTGCTGCCGAAGCCTATCTGAATTATATTGAAGCCTATTATCTGAAGAACAATTCACTGGATGACGCTACGCTTGACAAATATTGGAAGGCATTGCGCAGCCGTGCCGGTGTGGATACGGATTATAAGAAAACTATCGCTGCCACCGACCTGACGAAGGAAATCGATCTGGCCCGCTATTCGGGTACTCAGTTGGTGGATGCTACACTTTACAACATCCGTCGTGAGCGTCGTAGCGAACTGATTGCAGAAGGTATGCGTAGAGATGACCTGTATCGTTGGCGCTCTCTGGACATGATGCAGAATTATTGGATGGAGGGTATGAACTATTGGGACGAATTCCATGTAGAGTTTGAGAATGCCTGTACGGTCTGCAAGTTGTCCTATTCCGCTCCCAACGAGGCTTCCGTCAGCAAGTATCTGCGTCCTCAGGGTAAGAACGAACTTGTGAAAAAGCACAACGGTTATTGTTTTGAAACAGCCAATTACCTTTCACCGTTGTCCTATGATGTATTCCGTTTGTCGACCCCCGAAGAAGGAGGCGATGTTTCAACCTCCGTTGTCTATCAGAATCCGGGTTGGCCGGTAGAAGCAGGTGGCTTTGCCATCCAATGACGACATCATTTTTATGTATGGCTGTCCGATGAAGCCTCAAAGCGGTTCGGAATAAATTTGGGGTTACATCGGACAGCAACGAACCTTTTAGAATCGATTATTAACCAGGTGTGTCAGGGATTGCACTTTTTTTCCTATCTTTGGCACACCTTTGTTTTTCAATGGGTAAGAGTCTGCATAAATGAATCTATGAATATGGACGGCGAGTTTCGGATGACGCCTTCCTGGCGATCGGACGGAATCGTTATCTCCTTGCTGCCGGGAGCAAGCCTGATATAAATGCCCGAGGTGAACACTGACCGGACTGAACTGCCCGATGGCAGAGAAATAGGTATGAATCAATATAAAAATGTGACAGATTAAATAGAACTGATTATGAAAAAGATTATAGGGTTGTGTTGTCTCTTTGGGATGGGGCTGGCTGCTTTTGCCCAGGAAGTGTCCCGTCCCGTTCCCGCCCCTCACCAGCTGAAGTGGCACGAGGCGGAGATGGGGGTTGTGTTCCATTATGACCTGCATGTGTTCGACGGGTTGGTGTACGGGCAGGGCAACAACCGCATCAATCCCATCGAGGACTATAACATCTTCAATCCCACCCAACTGGATACAGATCAGTGGATTGAAGCGGCCAAGGCGGCCGGTGCCAAGTTTGCCGTGCTGACGGCTACCCACGAGACCGGCTTCGGCCTGTGGCAGAGCGACGTGAACCCTTACTGCCTGAAGGCCGTGAAGTGGCGCGACGGCAAGGGCGACGTGGTGCGTGACTTTGTGAATTCCTGCCGCAAGTATGATATCCAGCCGGGCATCTACATCGGCATCCGCTGGAACTCCCTGCTGGGTATACATAACTTCAAGGCCGAAGGTGGGGGAGAGTTCGCCCGTAACCGTCAGGCGTGGTACAAGCGTCTTTGTGAGAAAATGGTAACAGAGCTCTGTACCCGATACGGCGATTTGTTTATGATTTGGTTTGACGGCGGTGCCGACGACCCGAAAGGATTGGGACCTGATGTGGAGCCTATCGTGAACCAATACCAGCCGGAGTGTCTGTTCTATCACAACGTGAACCGTGCCGACTTCCGTTGGGGCGGGTCGGAGAGTGGAACGGTAGGCTATCCCTGTTGGTCCGGCTTCCCTTATCCTTATAGCCACAGCAATGCCAATGAGGGTGTGAAGGATCACAATAAACTGCTGGCTCACGGCGATGCGGACGGAGCGTACTGGGTGCCCGCCATGGCCGATACGCCCCTGCGTGGGTACAACGGCCGTCACGAATGGTTCTGGGAACCGGGCGATGATGACAAGGCTGTCTATCCGCTGGAGAACCTGATGGACATGTATGAGAAGTCGGTGGGACGCAACGCCACCCTGATTGTGGGCCTGACGCCCAATCCGGACGGAGTGATACCCGAAGGCGATGTGAAGCGGCTGAAGGAATGGGGGGAGGAGATAGCCCGCCGCTTCGGTACGCCGCTGGCGCAGACTTCAGGTAAAGCCAAGAAACTTACGCTGAATCTGAAAGACAGGCAGACGGCCAACTATTACATCCTGCAGGAAGACATCACCCAGGGAGAACGCATCCGTGCCTATCGGGTGGAAGCCCGGGTCGGCGGGAAGTGGACAACCGTGGCCAAGGGTATTTCGGTGGGACACAAGCGCATCGAGAGCTTCGAGCCCGTGGAGGCTTCTGCCTTCCGTCTGGTGGTGGAGAAGTGTACCGATACTCCGCAAATCAGGGATTTCAGCATATATTCTAATTAAATTTAAGTTTCGGTTTTACCGAAACTTGCAGGAGTTAAAGGAGTTAGAAGGAGTTATCGCCCGTCTTGGACGGGCTTAGGAGTTAAAAGCCAATAGAAAACTTAACTCCTTAACTTCTTAACTACTTAACTACCAGAGAAATATTAAATCCGAAACTTAAGTAATTAAACGGAACTTTTGACGGCCTGCGGTGAATGGACAATGGCAAGTAGTCCTCCGGATGAGTTTTGAATGGCTGACCGCTCGTCGCAGGCCGCTAACGAATACTAACCTTTAATCACAAAAACAGTTATGAACAGATTCTTGTTGACAGCATTGTCTCTGACACCTTTGGCTCCAATGTCAAACGGATGGGGGACAACAAAGAACCAGGCTGCAGAAGAGCAGAAACGACCCAACATCATCTTGTTTATGGTGGACGACATGGGGTGGCAAGACACATCCCTGCCATTCTGGACGAAAAAGACGCATTATAATGAGGCGTATGAGACTCCGAACATGGAACGGCTTGCCAAGCAGGGGATGATGTTCACACAGGCATACGCCTGTAATATCAGTTCGGCCACCCGTTGCAGCCTGATTACGGGTGCCAACAATGCCCGTCACCGTGTGACCAACTGGACATTGGAACGTGACAAGCAGACCGACCGCATGAGCGAAACTGTAGAACTGCCGGACTGGAACTATAACGGAGTCAGTCAGGTGGAGGGTATGAACAACACGTATGTGGGCACTTCTTTTGTTGAGTTGCTCCGTCAAAGCGGTTATCACACCATCCATTGCGGAAAGGCTCATTGGGGCTCTATCGACACCCCGGGAGAGAATCCTACCCATTGGGGCTTCGAGGTGAACATTGCCGGTCATGCCGCCGGAGGTTTGGCCACTTACCTGAGCGAGCAGAACTATGGCCATACGCGCGACGGGAAGGCCTATTCGCTAATGTCTATTCCGGGTCTGGAGAACTATTGGGGTACAGGCGTCTTCGCTACCGAGGCCTTGACGCGCGAAGCCATCAAGGCGTTGGATAAGGCGAAGAAGTACAATCAGCCTTTCTATCTCTATATGTCACACTATGCCATTCATGTGCCCATTGACAAGGACATGCGTTTCTTCCCCAAATATGTGCGTAAAGGCTTGTCTGACAAGGAAGCTGCATACGCCTCACTCATCGAGGGAATGGACAAGAGCCTGGGCGACCTGATGGATTGGCTGGAGAAGAACGGCGAGGCTGACAATACCATCGTCATCTTTATGAGCGACAATGGCGGCCTGGCTGCCGAACCGGGCTGGAGAGACGGTGAGATACATACGCAGAACTATCCGTTGAACAGCGGTAAGGGCTCGTTGTACGAAGGCGGCATCCGCGAACCGATGATTGTCAGTTGGCCGGGTGTCGTAAAACCGGATAGCCGTTGCGACAAATACCTGATGATTGAAGACTTTTATCCGACACTGCTCGAAATGGCCGGTGTGAAAGACTACAAGACGGTAGCGCCGCTGGATGGCGTCAGCTTTGTGCCTTTGCTGAAAGGAACGGGTGACCCCTCGAAAGGCCGTGCATTGGTATGGAACTTTCCTAACATTTGGGGCAACGACGGTCCGGGCATCAATCTGGACTGTGCCATCCGCAAGGATGATTGGAAACTTGTGTATTATTACGAAACAGGTAAAAAGGAACTGTTCAACATTCCCGAGGATATAGGAGAGAAGAACAACGTGGCAGCCCAGCATCCCGACATCGTACGCCGTCTGTCCAAAGAGTTGGGTGAGTATCTGCGTAGAGTGGATGCCCAGCGCCCCACCTTCAAGAAGAGCGGCAAACCTTGTCCGTGGCCGGACGAGTTGTAAGGATAGGGATTTACCTTCGGGAACATGCAATTGCCCGTTAAGTATAGTAAACTTGTGAAAAAGCGGCGGATTCCGTGAGGAATTCCGCCGCTTTTATTATTTCGTTTCAATCTCTTCCTTCATGTCAATCTCCTCGCCTTGTGGGTCGTAGAAGATGTATTGCAGAAACGCAAGTTTCTGGTTGGGGATGATCTTGATGTTGAATCCGTACTTCATTTGCCATTTCCGTTTCAAGGAAACCAGTCCTTGGTTCACGTAGGCGGCAACGTACGGATGGATGTGTAACGAGAATTTCTTTATCTTCAATTTGTTGACCAGGTAGTCAATTTTACTCTCTAAAGTATCTGTAAACAGGATGGACGATTTGATTTTGCCTTTCCCGAAACAAGTGGGACAGGTTTCCATTGTGTCAACGTCCATAGCCGGGCGTACCCGTTGGCGTGTAATCTGCATCAGTCCGAATTTACTGAGGGGCAGAATGTTGTGGCGTGCTCTGTCTTTCTGCATGTTTTGACACATGCGTTCGTAGAGCTTTTGTCTGTTTTCGGCTTCATTCATGTCGATGAAATCCACCACGATGATACCACCCATATCTCTCAGTCGTAACTGGCGTGCCAGTTCGTCGGCTGCCCCCAGGTTCACTTCCAGTGCGTTAGCCTCCTGCCCGTTGGCATTTTTGGTGCGGTTACCGCTGTTCACGTCTACTACGTGAAGCGCCTCAGTATGCTCAATAATCAGGTAGGCACCACTTTTGTATGAAATGGTTTTGCCGAATGACGATTTGATTTGCTTGGTGATACCGAAATTGTCGAAGATGGGGAGCTGCCCTTTGTACTGCTTTACGATGCCCGCCCGTTCGGGGGCAATGAGGGTAACGTAATCCTTGATTTCGTTGAACACAGTTTCGTTATTGACATAAATGTTCTCGAAGGAAGGGTTGAACAAGTCACGCAGCAGACCTACCGCGCGGCTGGTTTCTTCGTAAATCAGTGTAGGATACTTGGTGGCCTTTTGTACCTTGACCATGGCATCCTCCCAATGCTTGACCAAAACTTTAAGCTCTCCGTCGAGTTCAGCCACCCGCTTTCCTTCGGCTACTGTACGGACAATGACTCCGAAGTTCTTCGGCTTGATGCTCATCAGCAGTTGCTTGAGCCTTGCGCGTTCTTCGCTCGACTTAATTTTTTGTGAGACGGAAACCTTGTCGTTAAAGGGAATCAGTACCAGATACCGTCCGGCAAACGAGAGCTCGGAAGTCAGTCTGGGTCCTTTAGTTGAGATGGGTTCCTTGACTATCTGCACCACTACTTCCTGTCCGACCTTGAGTGTATTGGCAATGGTACCTTCTTTTTCAAGTTCGGGAAGCAGGGACGCTTTGCTAATGGGATTGAGTTTCTTTTTGTCGCTTAAAGTTTGTTTGATATACTTCTCTAAAGAGTTGAATTGAGGACCTAAGTCCAGATAATGAAGAAAAGCATCTTTCTCGTAACCCACGTCCACGAAGCATGCATTCAGGCCCGGCATCAGTTTCCTGACACGTCCCAAATAGATATTGCCCACCGAGAAGGAGATGTTCTGTCCTTCACTTTGCAGTTCCACCAGCTGCTTGTCTTCCAGCAGGGCGATGGAAACCTCTTTGGGCTGTACGTCTACAACGAGTTCGCTTGTCACAATATTATATGCTTATTTAATTGAAGCCCACAAGATGAACTTAGAGAATGAACTGTCAGTGCTGCATTCATTTTGAGTGCTAACTGTCTGTCTGTCCATTTGTTGTTTCCTGTCGGCCGTAAATACTATACTTAAACAAAGAACAAACCCGCGAGACATTGGTTTCGCAAGTTTGTTCTTTATTTTGTCTGTCAGACTAAAAATTACTTTTTGCTTTTATGTCTGTTCTTTCTCAGTCTTTTTTTCCGCTTGTGCGTAGACATTTTATGTCTTTTTTTCTTTTTTCCGCTTGGCATAATACTTTAATTTTATGGGTTAATACTATGGTTTATTATTTCTTCACAGAAAGAGTGAATGTCTTGGCAGGCTTGAAAGCCGGAATGTTATGTTCCGGAATGATGATTGTAGTGTTCTTGGAGATGTTGCGAGCTGTCTTCTGAGCTCTTTTCTTCACTACAAAACTGCCAAATCCGCGGAGGTAAACATTCTCATCTTTTGCCAAAGATGCCTTTACTGCTTCCATGAACGCTTCAACGGTTGTAAGTACGGTTGTCTTATCAATTCCGGTGTTCTTTGTAATTTCGTTTACAATATCAGCTTTAGTCATTTTTCTTGAAAAAAAAATTATTAATAGTTCTTCCTTAATTTTTTGGATTGCAAATATATAGCTTTTCCACGTCTCTGAAAAATATATTTCGGACAATTTTGTGAAAAAGTTGTGGGATTAAGTTTTGTTAGATGGGAAATGAGCTAAATTTGCACCATGAACAATTTTAGTGATATATTGATAGAGTGGTATGCTGTGCACAAACGTGAACTGCCATGGCGAGATACCAAGGATCCATACCGGATTTGGATTTCGGAAATTATTTTGCAACAGACACGGGTGGCACAGGGATATGACTACTTCCTGCGGTTTGTAGAACGCTTTCCCGATGTGAAGACATTGGCCGAAGCTTCTGAAGACACAGTCATGAAGTACTGGCAGGGGTTGGGTTATTATTCCCGAGCACGCAACCTCCATGAAGCGGCACGTAGCATGGATGGCACGTTTCCAACAACTTACGAGCGAGTTCGGGCCTTGAAGGGTGTAGGCGACTATACAGCAGCAGCCATCTGTTCCATTGCCTACAACTTGCCATACGCCGTGGTGGATGGCAATGTCTACCGCGTTTTGTCCCGCTATTGGGGCGTCGACCTTCCCATTGATTCCACCGTAGGAAAGAAGCACTTTGCGGCTCTGGCTCAGGAGATGCTCGACATTTCCCGCCCCGCCGTCTATAATCAGGCCATCATGGACTTTGGAGCTCTCCAATGCACGCCTCAATCTCCTGCCTGCCTTTCTTGTCCTTTGGCTGAAACCTGTTCTGCCTTCAGGGCTGGTACGGTTACCAGCCTACCGGTAAAACAACACAAGGCCAAAGTGACGGAACGCTTCTTCAATTACATATATGTACGTGCGGGCGCGTACACTTATATACACAAACGTGCAGACAATGACATTTGGAAGAACCTTTACGAGTTGCCCTTGGTCGAAGCCGATTGTGACTTGTCGGAAGAAGAGTTCCTGGCTCATCCCCGTTTCCGTGCTCTGATAGCTGACGGCGAGACTCCTGTGGTACGTTCCTTGTGCCGCGATGTGAAACATGTGCTTTCTCACCGCATTGTCCGTACCAATTTCTATGAGCTTCTTCTTCCGGAAGAGACCGCCTCCTTTGCCGGTTTCCTGCGTGTGAAGGCTTCACAGCTGGATCAGTATGCGGTGTCCGGTCTGCTTCATTCATTCTTGGAGAAATATGGATAAAAGTGATTTTACTTAAGTTTCGCAAGTGAGAATTGAAAGTCGGCGAAGCCAAACTTGCAGGAATTAAAGGAGTTATCGCCCACCAAGGTAGGCTTAGGAGTTAAAGCCAATAGACAAGAGAATGAAGAACGGAGAAATGAAGAATGAGGAATGAAGAATTTATTCATCGCTTACCATTTATCATTAACCATTTACCATTCATAAAAGGTATCGGCTTAACTCCTTAACTACAACCCGTTAGTAAACTTGTGAAACTTAAATGATTTTATTCTTGTTTTATGAGATATTTCTAGCTAATTTTGGGGCAAAATAAATAGAAGAAAACAATGGGAATCAATAAGGTGATATTGTTGGGAAATGTAGGCAAAGATCCTAAAGTAACCTATTATGATGGTGGAAATTGTGTGGCGCAGGTCTCTTTGGCCACTACTGAGCGTGGATATACGCTGCAGAACGGCACTCAGGTGCCTGACCGTACCGAGTGGCATAACCTGATATTTCGCAATCGCTTGGGCGAGGTGGTGGACAAATACGTCCACAAGGGAGACAAACTTTATGTAGAAGGCAAAATCTACACTCGTTCCTACGATGACCAAAGTGGTATCAAACGCTATGTGACCGAGATTTTTGTGGACAACATGGAGATGCTCTCTCCCAAGAGCACGACTCCTGCCCCTCAGCCAGTACAGGCCCAGCCTGCTTCCTACCGACCTGCACAACCGCAGGAAACACCTGCACAGGAAAGTCCGGCAGACGACTTGCCTTTCTAAACATGTTTAACTAAAAACTACCTCTTTGGATTCTGACTCTTTTTTATGCCAATTGACAGATGCCTTTAGCGGCATATCCGTACAAACGCCTTCTGTTGCAGCTATTATAGCCGTTATATTGGCAGGTTTGCTCCTGCTCGTTTCCGGTTTTGCATCTGCATCCGAGATTGCTTTCTTCTCGCTTTCTCCAGCCGATTTAAGCACCATTGCAGAGAAGAAGCATCCGGCAGATGAGAAGATCAGCCGTTTGCTTGAAGATACTGAACGGCTCTTGGCCACGATTCTGATTACGAACAATTTTGTCAACGTGACCATCATCATGCTCTGCAACTTCTTTTTCATGTCCGTCTTCAGTTTCCACTCGCCCATTGCCGAGTTTCTGGTATTGACGGTTATCCTGACTTTTCTTCTGTTGCTCTTTGGCGAAATCATGCCTAAGATTTATTCTGCCCAAAAGTCGTTGGCGTTCTGTCGCTTTGCTGCTTCGGGAATCACAATGTTCCGCTCTCTGTTCTATCCGCTCTCATCGGTGCTGGTACGTTCTACCGCCTTTCTGAACAGACATGTTGTCCGCAAGAATCACAACATTTCTGTTGACGAGCTATCTCATGCCCTGGAGCTGACGGACAAGGCCGAATTGTCCGAAGAAAACAACATCTTGGAGGGCATTATCCGTTTTGGTGGCGAAACAGCCAAGGAGGTGATGACCTCACGGCTGGACGTAGTAGACCTGGAAATACGTACTCCCTTCAAGGAGGTTTTGAAGTGCATTGTCGAAAATGCCTATTCACGCATTCCCGTTTATGCTGAAACCCGAGACAATATCAAGGGTATCCTTTACATCAAGGACCTGTTGCCCCATCTGGGTAAGGGTGACAATTTCCGCTGGCAATCGTTGATTCGTCCGGCCTACTTCGTACCTGAAACCAAAATGATAGACGACCTACTACGCGATTTCCAAGCCAACAAAATACACATCGCTGTCGTAGTCGACGAATTCGGCGGCACTTCCGGCATTGTGACCATGGAGGACATTATTGAAGAGATTGTCGGTGAAATCCATGACGAGTACGATGACGAAGAGCGTACCTACCACGTATTGAACGACCACACTTGGGTATTCGAGGCCAAGACCCTTCTGACTGATTTCTACAAGGTGACAAAAATCAACAACGAGACCTTCGATGAAGTAGCAGGCGATGCGGACACACTGGCCGGACTTTTACTGGAACTGAAGGGTGAATTCCCGTCCTTGCATGAAAAAGTGACCTACGACCGCTATGAGTTCGAGGTGCTTGAGATGGACAACCGCCGCATTCTGAAAGTAAAATTCACCATTCGCCCGCTTCCCGAGTCTGACGGTTCTAATCCATCCTGATTTCACCATGTCTCTCTATTTGCGACATACTGTAGGCACCTGCTTGTGGGGTGTGTGGCGGATGGACGAGACGCCCGATGCCCTGCGCGCCCAACTTCCGCTTGCTCTCTGCAAAGAGGCCGACCGCCGTTTCTCCGCTCCTCACCGCCGTCAGGAATGGCTTTCTGTGCGTCTGTTGTTGCAGACCCTGCTGGGCGCACCGGCCGAGATTACCTATCTGTCATCTGGCAAACCTGTTCTGACCGACGGCTCTTGCCATATCAGCATTTCTCATACCCGTGGATATGTGGCTGTCATTTTAGGTGAAAAGCCCGTTGGCATCGATATTGAGCAATACGGGCAGCGGGTACATCGGGTGGCTTCCAAGTTCATGCGCCCCGATGAGATTCCGGCTTCTTATTTAGGCGATAATACGTGGAGTCTTCTGCTTCATTGGTCAGCTAAGGAGGTTATGTTCAAATGTCTGGATACGTCTGAAGTCGATTTTAAAGCACATTTTCGTATCCTGCCTTTTATTCCACAGGATAGAGGTGAGTTTTGGGCTAGTGAGTGCCGTACTCCACAATGTCGTAGGTTTCATATTCGTTATCTGCTAGACTCTGATTTTGTGCTTACTTGGTATGCTCTATAATGTCGTTTATTATTTTTTTGCTCCCTTTTTTTGATTCCAACCGGAAAATTGATATCTTTCTTCATTAGTGTCCCGTTAAAATCGGGACAAATTAATATTAACCTATTGGCGGAATTAATTTGAATTGATAATATGTTTGGAAAGTTGCGCATATCGCTGATTTTTATTAACTTAGTGCTATCCGAATCATTAAGTTT
>NZ_CASFWU010000008.1 GCF_949298305.1 uncultured Bacteroides sp.
GCAATAAATTACTAATTTTGTGGCCGAAATTCGCAAACAAGAAACATTTATATAATTTTAAAGAGAAATGGAATTAGCAAGTAAGTACAATCCCGCTGACGTGGAGGGAAAGTGGTACCAATACTGGTTGGACCACAAATTATTCAGTTCAAAACCCGATGGTCGTGAGCCTTACACCATCGTCATCCCGCCCCCCAACGTCACCGGTGTGCTCCACATGGGACACATGCTTAATAATACCATCCAAGATATTCTGGTGCGCCGCGCCCGTATGGAGGGCAAGAATGCTTGTTGGGTGCCGGGTACGGACCATGCCTCCATCGCTACCGAAGCCAAGGTGGTGAACAAACTGGCCGCGCAGGGCATCAAGAAGACCGACCTGACGCGCGAGGAGTTCCTGAAGCACGCCTGGGAGTGGACTGACGAACACGGCGGCATCATCCTGAAGCAGCTCCGCAAGCTGGGCGCTTCGTGCGACTGGGACCGCACCGCCTTCACCATGGACGAGAAGCGCAGCGAGAGCGTCATCAAGGTGTTTGTCGACCTCTATAACAAGGGGCTCATCTACCGCGGCGTGCGCATGGTGAACTGGGATCCCAAGGCGTTGACCGCCCTGAGCGACGAGGAAGTGATTTATAAGGAAGAGCACAGCAAGCTCTACTACCTGAAATATTATGTAGCCCCCTCAACTCCCCCCGAGGGGGAGCTTAAGCAAGTGATTGACCGTTATCGGACGGCCAGCCCCTTGACTTACGATTTGTTGAAAGCACATGCCAAGGAAATGAAACAGCATCCTACGGAAGCGGAGAATGCTTTGTGGGAGATGCTTCGGGGCAAGAAACTGGGCGATAAGTTCCGTCGCCAGCATGTCATTGCCGACTTTATCGTAGACTTCATCTGCTTGCAGAAACAGCTGGTCGTAGAAGTGGACGGTGGCTATCATAATGAAGAGGAACAGCAGGAAGCCGACAAACTGCGCGAGCAAATCTTGAAGGATTTGGGCTATGAAGTGCTTCGCTTTACGAACGAAGAAGTACTTGCCGACACCGAAGCAGTAGTTGACCGTATCAGGGAATCGCTCACAAGCTCCCCCTCGGGGGGAGTTGAGGGGGCTCCTTACGCCGTGGTTGCCACGACCCGTCCCGAGACCATCATGGGCGATACGGCCATGTGTATCAATCCTGCCGACCCCAAGAACCAGTGGCTGAAGGGAAAGAAAGTGATTGTGCCGTTGGTGAACCGCGTCATCCCCGTCATTGAGGACGACTACGTGGACGTTGAGTTCGGTACGGGCTGTTTGAAAGTAACGCCTGCCCACGACGTGAACGACTACATGCTGGGCGAGAAGTACAACCTGCCGAGCATCGACATCTTCAACGATAACGGCACCCTGAGCGAAGCCGCCGGCCTCTACGTAGGCATGGACCGCTTCGACGTGCGCGAGCAGATTGAGAAAGACCTGGCCGAAGCCGGCCTGCTGGAGAAGGTGGAGGCCTACACCAACAAGGTGGGCTTCTCCGAGCGTACCAATGTGGCCATCGAGCCGAAGCTCTCCATGCAGTGGTTCCTCAAGATGCAGCACTTTGCCGACATGGCCCTGCCGCCCGTCATGAACGACGAACTGAAGTTCTATCCGGCTAAATATGTGAACATTTACAAGAACTGGCTGGAGAACATCAAGGACTGGTGTATCAGCCGCCAGTTGTGGTGGGGACACCGCATCCCGGCCTGGTACGTGACCTCCACAGCCCCCTCAACTCCCCCCGAGGGGGAACTCCCGAAAGTAATTGTGGCGGAAAACGAGGAGGCGGCCTGGAAGCAGCTTTATGAACGGTTCCCGTCGCTCAAAAGCTCCCCTACGGGGGGAGTTGAGGGGGCTGTTACCCTGCGTCAGGACGAAGACTGCCTCGACACATGGTTCTCTTCGTGGCTGTGGCCCATCTCGCTGTTCGACGGCATCAACAATCCAGGCAACGAAGAAATCAAATACTATTATCCTACCAGCGACCTGGTGACAGCACCGGATATTATCTTCTTCTGGGTGGCCCGTATGATTATGGCCGGTTACGAATACATGGGCGACATGCCTTTCAAGAATGTCTACTTCACCGGCATCGTGCGCGACAAGCTGGGCCGCAAGATGTCCAAGTCGCTGGGCAACTCGCCCGACCCGCTGGAACTCATCGAGCGCTTCGGTGCCGACGGCGTGCGTATGGGAATGATGCTTTCGGCTCCTGCCGGAAACGACATCCTCTTCGACGATGCCCTGTGCGAGCAAGGACGTAATTTCAACAACAAGATATGGAATGCCTTCCGCCTCGTCAAGGGTTGGGAAGTGAGCGCCGAGGCCGAAGTGCCCGAAGCCGCCGCCCTGGCCGTGAAGTGGTTCGATTCGAAGCAGAACGCCGTAGCCCTCGAAGTGGCTGACCTCTTCAGCAAGTACCGCCTGAGCGAAGCCCTGATGGCTGTCTACAAGCTCTTCTGGGACGAGTTCTCCGGCTGGTATCTGGAGATGGTGAAGCCCGCCTACGGCCAGCCCATCAGCAAGGAAGTCTACGACGCCACCATCCGTTTCTTCGACAACCTGCTCCACCTGCTCCATCCGTTCATGCCCTTCATCACCGAAGAGTTGTGGCAGCACATCGTTGACCGCAAGGACGGCGAGAGCCTGATGGTAAGCCCCATGGCCGCTCCGGGCGAGGTGGACGAGACCCTCGTGCAGCAGTTCGAGGTGGTGAAGGAGATTGTCAGCAACGTCCGCTCCATCCGCTTGCAGAAGAACATCGCACAGAAGGAAACGCTGGAGTTGCAGGTTGTGGCCGAGAACCCCGTAGCCGCCTTCAATGCCGTCATCGTGAAGATGTGCAACCTGTCTGCCGTTCAGGTAGTGGAGGCCAAGGCCGAAGGTGCCGCCGCTTTCATGGTGGGTACGACGGAGTATGCCGTTCCCCTGGGCAACATGATTGACGTGGAGGCCGAGATAGCCCGCATGGAAGCCGAACTGAAGCACAAGGAAGGTTTCCTGCAAGGCGTGCTGAAGAAACTCAGCAACGAGAAGTTCGTGAACAACGCCCCCGCCGCCGTCATCGAGCTGGAGCGCAAGAAGCAGGCCGATGCCGAAAGCATCATCAAGTCGCTGAAGGAAAGCATCGCTGCGCTGAAGAAATAATACCGTTATCCAATCTGGAAGGAGGATGTGTCTCAATGCAGATACATCCTCTTTTTTTTGCTGACGGGTCATCCGCTTCCGGCTTATACGAGGCTTTTTTATCCCTGAAAACCAGTGCTTAGGCCGTGCAAGTGTCGTCCGCGCTCCGTGCAAGCGTCGTCCGTTCACCGTGCAAGCGTCGTGCTCGGACCGTGCAAGGATTGTCCGTCCGATTCGGAGGCCATGCCTTTGGGGCGGTTTGAAAAACTTCTGTGTAAGTGTGTTGTAATTTCATTAAGAAGTGCTACCTTTATGGCGGAAGTTTTTTGTTGACCTGACAGATGGCGATAGTGATGAAAAACATATTTCTGCTTGCCTGTATCTGTACCGCGGATGCGTTTGTCATTCTTTGTTCCTTGCAGGTAGAGAGACCGTGAGGTGGTTTGGGCCTGTGTATTGAGAGAGTTTGGAAACTCGGTTCTCATTTGGCAACGTAAGGGGAAAAGTCGCTGATGGATAATCTGTCATTGGAGATTGAGAGAGCGTTATTTTAGGCTGTAAGAATCTTTTTTTAATCAAATAGCAAACAATACCATGAGAAGAATCTTTTTAAGTTTAGTGTGTATGCTTGTGTGTGCCGTTGGTGCGGTACAGGCGCAGGTCGGCTTTGCCAATGACAAGCTCTACAACGTGGTGCCCGCCGGACGTGGCGGAAGCGTTGTAGGCTATCGGTCGGGAAGCACCGAGGCTGTTTTGATGAAGCGGAACGATGGTGACCAGTTGCAGCAATGGACGGTGACGAGCCTTTCCGGCAGCTTCCGTTTCATCAATCCTTTTGAGAACAAGTCTTTTCATGTCAAGACGGACAAAACGCTGGGTATAACGGAAAACAACGGTTCGGATGAGTCCCAGCTGTGGAGCATTGTCCAGAAGGGTGACCGTGTACAGATTGTTCCTTCCAACAGTCCCAGCCTGATATTGGCCTGCAACAAAAGCGGCCGATTGGTGCTGTTGGATAAGAACAGTTCCGGTAACGAGCCGGCTACCTTCTTTTTCATCAGAGAGAGCAAGATGCCGCTGCCCGCGGACATGAAGATTGACCTGTCCCAACGGGCCAAGAACTATTGGGAGGATGAAACCCGCTTTGCCGAAAACAAAGAGGAAGGACACGCCACCTTCCTGCCTTATGCTACCGAGGCCGAGATGACGGCTGATAAGGATTATTACCGTACGCCGTGGACTGCCACCAAGAGCTCACGCTACTCTCTGCTCAGTGGCGAATGGTCTTTCCACTTTGTACCCGAGCCTTCGCTACGGCCATTGGATTTCTATAAGGAGGACTACGACGTGTCGGGCTGGGAAACCATCCCCGTTCCTTCCAACTGGGAGATGCAGGGCTATGACCGCCCCATCTACGCCAACGTGGAGTATCCCCACGCCAACACCCCTCCCTACATTGATGCCCGCAAAGGTTTCAACGACGGTGGAAAGAACTACGGCATCAACCCCGTAGGCTCCTACGTCCGCTTCTTTGACCTCCCCAACGGCTGGGAGAAACAACGCACCTTTATTCATTTCGGTGGCATTTACAGTGCAGCCTTTGTCTACCTGAACGGTGAGTATGTAGGCTATTCACAGGGAGCCAACAATGTGGCCGAGTTTGATCTTACCCGCTATTTGCGCCCGGGCAAAAATCGCTTGGCCGTACAGGTATTCCGCTGGAGCGACGGCTCTTATCTGGAATGTCAGGACATGTTCCGCATGAGCGGTATCTTCCGCGATGTCTATCTGTACAATACGCCGCTGGTGGCTGTGCGCGACCATTACATCACCTCCAAGTTGGATGCCGCAGCGGGATATAAGAAAGGAACTCTTGCCGTGAATCTGAAACTGGACAATCGTGACGCACTGAAGGGAAAGAAAGACGTGTCACTCAAACTGTTCGACCCGAAGGGTATGCTGGTAGCCGAGAAGAACATGCAGGTGGACTATGCCGACAAGAAAGTGGAGGCACAAGCGTCTTTCCAACTGGCCGACCTCCTCTTGTGGACAGCTGAGACTCCCAATCTCTATACTTTGCACGTGGTTCAGAGTGAAGCAGGCAAGGAAGAGATGGCTTTCTCTACCAAGTATGGTTTCAGGGACATTGAAGTTCGCGGTCCGCTGGTGTACATTAACGGCCAGCGCGTCTTTTTCAAGGGCGTCAACCGTCACGACACGCATCCTGTTTACGGTCGTGCCGTTCCTGTGGAGTCAATGTTGCAGGATGTGCTGCTGATGAAGCGTAACAATGTGAACACGATACGAACCTCACACTATCCGAACGATGCCCGAATGTATGCCATGTTCGACTATTACGGCTTGTATGCGATGGATGAGGCCGACCTGGAGAATCATGCCAACCAGTCCATCAGCGACATGCCTTCGTGGATACCGGCCTTTGTTGACCGCATTGACCGCATGGTCTTGCGTGACCGCAACCATCCGAGTGTCATCTTCTGGAGTCTGGGCAACGAGGCGGGCGGAGGCAGTAACTTCCAGGCCTGCTATGATGCAGCCAAGCGGTTGGACAATCGTCCGGTCCATTACGAAGGCACCCGCGACGGCAAGGACTATGGCGGCAATCGCTTCAGCGACCTTTACTCCAAGATGTATCCGGGTATGAAGTGGATGGACACGTACGTGAACTCTTTCGACAAGCCCATGTTTATCTGTGAATACGCACACGCCATGGGTAATGCCATAGGCAACCTGAAGGAATATTGGAACAGTATAGAAAGCAGTAAGGCTACCATCGGAGGCGCTATCTGGGACTGGGTAGACCAGGCCATCTACGAGCCTCGTGAGATGAAGCAGGGCATTTATCGCCTGCATACGGGTTATGACTTCCCCGGTCCCCATCAGGGTAATTTCTGCTCCAACGGTATTCTGCCTCCTACCCGTGAAGAGTCGCCCAAACTGAAGGAGGTGAAAGCTGTCTATCAGTACGTACACTTTGCTGACGGCGGTGTGGATTTGAAGAAGAACGAGGCGAAGGTTTGGCTGAAGAATACTTACGACTTTCTCTCGCTGGACGGATTCTACCTGCGTTGGCAGACTTTGAAGGATGGCTACGTGCTGGGGAAGGACAGTCTGATGCTGGACGACGTGATGCCGGATGATTCGGTGCTGGTGACTTTGAAACTCCGTGATGTCAATCTTCGGAAAGCTCAGAAGGCAGGTGACGAAGTGATGTTGAACCTGGAGGTTTGCAAGAAGGATGCAGGCTTGTGGGCCGGTGTCGGACACGTGGTGGCACAACAGCAATATGAACTGGTGAAGCGGGGAGCTTTGCCCGAACTATCCGACAAAGGAACCCGTATGCAGGTGTTGGAGGTGGAAGAGACGAATGATGCCGTGACGGTGAAGAACCTGAAGATTGAGGCTGTTTTCAACAAGAAGAACGGACAGCTGACTTCGTTGGTAATGGGCGGTACCCCCGTCATCAGCCAGGGACAGGGTCTGGTTTATGACAACCACCGTTGGATAGAGAACGACCGCTTTACTAAGGTAGACAACGGATTGGAGGAAAGTGCTACTTGCCAGGTGTCGGCAGACGGTACGAAGGTGGTGGTGGAAACACACCGCAAGGGCACTTTGTGTGAGATACGCCTCACTTATACCTTTGCCATGGACGGTACGATGGATGTGGATGCTGTCTTTCTGCCTCAGACAGGCAACCTGCGACGTTGCGGACTGGTGTGCGGAATTGACTCTTCGTTGAACCGTGTGGATTATTACGCATACGGCCCGTGGGAGAACTACAACGACCGCAAGGACGGCTGTATGGTGGGACGTTACACGACGACAGTGGACGACATGGTGGTGAAGTATGTCAAGCCTCAGTCGATGGGCAATCGCGAAGGATTGCGCGAACTGATGCTGACGGACGCTTCCGGTAAGGGCCTTCGTATCCGTACGGAAGGGAATGTGTCCTTCTCTGCCTTGCCTTACACGGACGAAGACCTGATGAAAGCCAATCACCTGTGGGAAATGAAGGCACGCCCCTACATCGTGCTCCATCTGGATGCCGTCGTTCGCGGTGTGGGTAATGCCAGCTGCGGACATGATGTAGATACGCTCCCCATCTATCGGGTGCCTCAGAAAGAGCTGAAGTATAAACTTCGTTTTGAGAGTGTGACACCGCAGCAATGAGGTGACAGAAGGCTCAAAAAAAAGCCCGGCTATTGTGGATGCAATGGCCGGGTTTATTTTTAAGGAGGATGCCCGATTTTTTTTATGAAGACAGACTCCGTATCGTTCTTCTGTGCGGACTATTTCTCCAGCAAATCTTTCAGGAAGGCATCGAGTTCTTCGTCCAGTCCTTTCAGCAGTTCGTCGTTTACCAAGAGTGTGTCGTCGTCCATGAGGAGCAGTTCGGCTACGGTTTCTTTGTTCTCGTCCACCAGCACAAAGGAGAAGGGACGGAGAATGGTCATTTTGTCGAAAATACCTTCTTTTTTCAGCTTGCCGAGCAGATTGCTGAGGGTGCGTTCGGCCTGTTCATAAAGGTCGTCCCCTTCGTAGGTCATCCATTCGGGGATGGTAGCGTGGGCAAGTTCTTTGTCTTCGTCGTCAAAGATGGACAGCTCTCCTGAATTCTGATTGGGTTGCAGGTGAATGTCCGTCACTATGGTTTGTTCGCAACCGCAAGTATATTTGCCGATTGCTTTTCTGACCGCCTCTTCTATGAGCGACAATGATGATTGGCTGAGTTTCATATTCTTTTCTTTATGGATGTCCAAAGATATGGAAAATAATTAAAAACGGGTTGCGAATAGGTGAAAAAAGTGTACCTATGGCTCAAAACGCTGCATTTGCATTTTCAGGCGGGTGATGCTTTCCTGTCTTTTTTCCAGTTCGGTGACATAGAGGCTGGTCAGAAGGTAGTTGGGCACGTCTTCGGCATACACTCCTTCGGCCGATTTCTTTTCCTCCACTTTGTCCACTTTTAGCGCTTCGGCCTGTGCCTTGCGGGCCCACTCCAGTGCCGGACCGATGCTGTCCTGCAACTCGTAACCCAATGCCAGGTTATAGGCGGCATACATTTTCTGTTTGCCTTTTTTGTGTTGGTAGACTTGTTTCCAGAGTTTGATGGCCTCTTCCCAGTTCTTTTCCTTGACATAGATGGCTGCATCGCGCATGTTGACCGAGCCGTTTGTGAACAGGTAGCGGTCGGCGGTTTTCCAATACGGAAGCAGTCGTCTGACGGGGACGGTGCCTGCAAACTCGGAACCCTGTCTCACCATTTCTTTTTCGCTGATGAGCCGTGAACCAGTGTAGGCCACGCTGTTGCCCACTTCTTCCCAGTAGATGCTGTCGCAGGTGTTGAGCGTAACCATGGGCCCCTTACGTCCGGGCAGGTAGACACTGACGCTGGGGCAAACCTTGAGGTCGATGGTTCCTAAATAGGCGTTGCCATAAGGAGAGATGGATTCAACCTTACGTATGGCTCTCATCTGTACGTTCTCCACGGCGATGAGGAAGTCAACGTCCAACTCGCGGGTCAGCTGCTCCACTTCGTCGCTGGTCAGTGTGGATTCACGTGGGGTGATGTCCATCTTACGCAGGGCAGAGTCGCAGATGGCCACCTCATCAAAATAGTTCACATCGGCAATGCTTTCAGCCAGCACTTCGGTGGCCAGGGTGGCATTTCCGTCGTAGTAGCGGGTGATGTGCATCGCTTCGTTTCCTCCTTTTTTCTCCTTGCTTGTATCGTCGTCCGCCATTTGTCTGTCAGGGGTGTCCGGCATGTTGTTGACGACAGCCACCCGCTTTAATGAAGGAGGAAAGCTGACCTCGGCAGGCAGCAGGTAGTCGATGGACAGGTATTCTACACTCTGGCAACCGCCCATGACTGTTAGCAGGGCAACCAGAAGGATATTGCGATAAAAATGTTTTGCCATATTTTTTCTTCTTTTTCCAAGAAACAAAAATAGTCTTTTCTATCTATAAAGCAAAAGCCTCGAACAGATTTTAACCGTTCAAGGCTTTTGTTAGCTATTCAGACAAGTGTCTGCATCATGCGTTTCTGCCGTGGCAGTTCTTGTACTTCTTGCCGCTTCCGCAGGGGCATGGATCGTTACGTCCTACGGTCTTTTCGGCACGGATGGGCTCACGTTTCTGTTGTTCGCGCGTGTCCTGCTGTGCTGCCGCCTGCTGGTTGGGGTCATTCAGGTCGACCTTCTGCTCGCGGTATTTGCTCATGTCCTGGCGTTGTTCGGGTGCTGCCTGGCGTACCTCAACACGACGCGGCGCGGCTTCGGGTGCGGCAGGCGCATCGGCTGGCATTTCGGGCATCGGTATCTGTCCACGCATCAGGATGGAGATGGTCTGGTTGTTGATTTTGTCCACCATCGAGTCAAAGAGGTTGACGGACTCCAGCTTGTAGATGAGCAGCGGGTCTTTCTGTTCGTAGCTGGCGTTCTGTACGGAGTGTTTCAGTTCGTCCAGTTCGCGCAGGTTCTCTTTCCAGGCTTCGTCGATGACGTGCAGGAGGATGGACTTTTCAAAGGACTTCACCACTTCCTTGCATTCGGTTTCGTAGGCTGTTTTCAGGTTGCAGGAAATGTTATACATGCGTTTGCCGTCGGTGATAGGAATCAGGATGTTTTCATACATGTGTCCCTGTGCCTCGTACACTTGTTTGATGACGGGGTATGCAATCTGAGCCATACGTTCGGTCTTACGCTTGAACTGTTCCATGGCGGTGTCGAAGGTCTTGTCGGCCAGGGTTTCCTTCTTCTCATTGCGGAATTCCTCTTCGCTGAAAGGAACTTCCATGGCGAGTGTCTGGAGGATGTTCATCTTGCAGCTTTCATAGTCAGGGGCTTCGACGGCATTGACGCAACGATCCCAAATCATGTTCACGATGTCCATGCCGATACGTTCACCCATCAGGGCATGGCGGCGTTTGGTGTAGACAACCGTACGTTGCTTGTTCATCACGTCGTCATACTCCAGCAGACGTTTACGGATGCCGAAGTTGTTTTCTTCCACCTTCTTCTGGGCACGTTCAATGGATTTGGAAATCATGCTGTGTTCAATCATTTCGCCTTCCTTGAAGCCCAATTTGTCCATGACACTGGCAATGCGGTCGGAGGAGAACAGACGCATCAGGTCGTCTTCCAATGATACGAAGAATACGGATGAACCCGGGTCTCCCTGACGTCCTGCACGACCACGGAGCTGACGGTCGACACGACGTGACTCGTGGCGCTCGGTGCCGATAATGGCCAGACCGCCAGCGGCCTTTACTTCGGGGCTCAGTTTGATATCGGTACCACGGCCGGCCATGTTGGTGGCAATGGTCACTGTACTGCTCTGTCCCGCCTGGGCCACAATCTCGGCTTCCTTCTGGTGGAGCTTGGCATTCAGTACGTTGTGGGGTATCTTACGCATGGTCAGCATCTTGCTCAACATTTCGGAGATTTCCACCGAAGTGGTACCTACCAGTACGGGGCGTCCTGCTTTCACCATTTCTTCTATTTCTTCGATAACGGCTTTATACTTCTCGCGCTTGGTCTTGTAGACGCGGTCGTTCATGTCCTTGCGGGCGATGGGGCGGTTGGTGGGGATAACCACTACGTCCAGTTTGTAGATGTCCCAGAACTCGCCAGCTTCCGTTTCGGCGGTACCGGTCATACCTGCCAGCTTGTGATACATACGGAAGTAGTTCTGCAGAGTGATGGTGGCAAAGGTCTGCGTGGCGGCTTCTACCTTCACGCGTTCCTTGGCTTCGATGGCCTGGTGCAAACCGTCAGAGTAGCGGCGGCCTTCCATGATACGGCCAGTCTGTTCGTCCACAATCTTCACCTGTCCGTCGATGACTACGTATTCGTCATCTTTCTCGAACATGGTGTAGGCCTTCAGCAACTGGTTGATGGTGTGTACGCGTTCCGATTTGATGGCGTAGTTGGTCATCAGGGCATCCTTTTTCTCCAGGCGCTGTTCGTCGGTCAGTCCGGATTCATTTTCCAGAGCCGAGAGTTGTGCGGCAATGTCGGGGAGAACGAAGAGGGTGGGGTCTTCCGAGTTGCCGGTTATCAGGTCAACACCTTTATCTGTCAGGTCTACGCTGTTCAGTTTTTCGTCGATGACGAAGTAGAGCGGGTCGGTCACTTCGTGCATGCGCTTGTTGTTCTGCTCCATGTAGATTTCCTCTGTCTTGAGCATACCGGCCTTGATGCCCTGTTCGCTCAGGAACTTGATGAGGGCCTTGTTCTTGGGCAGACACTTGTGGCTGCGGTAGAGGGCCAGGAAGCCTTCTTCCTGATCTTTCTTGTCTTCGGAAGCGATGAGGCGTTTGGCATCGGCCAGGTATTTGGTGGCCAGTGAGCGCTGGGCTTCTACCAGGCGTTCTACCAGCGGACGCAGTTGTTCAAAGAGCTGGTCGTCTCCCTTAGGCACGGGACCGGAGATGATAAGCGGCGTACGGGCATCGTCAATCAACACCGAGTCCACCTCGTCCACGATGGCGTAGTTGTGCTGGCGCTGTACGAGGTCTTTGGGGCTGATGGCCATGTTGTCGCGCAGATAGTCGAAGCCGAACTCGTTGTTTGTACCGAAGGTGATGTCGGCCATGTAGGCACGGCGGCGGGCATCGGAGTTGGGTTGGTGCTTGTCGATGCAGTCCACACTCAATCCGTGGAACATGTAGAGCGGGCCCATCCACTCGGAGTCACGCTTGGACAGGTAGTCGTTCACCGTCACCACGTGTACGCCGTTGCCCGTCAAGGCGTTGAGGAATACTGGCAGGGTGGCAACCAGAGTTTTACCTTCACCGGTGGCCATTTCGGCAATCTTGCCTTTGTGCAATACTACGCCGCCGAAGAGCTGTACGTCGTAGTGTACCATGTTCCAGGTGATTTCGTTGCCGCCTGCCATCCAGTGGTTCTGGTAGATGGCTTTGTCGCCCTCGATGCGTACAAAGTCCTTGGTGGCTGCCAGCTGGCGGTCGAAGTCGTTTGCCGTCACCACGATTTCCTCGTTTTCGGTAAATCGTTTGGCTGTTTCCTTTACAATGGCAAAAGCTACAGGCAGCACTTCGTCCAGTGCCTTTTCGTAGATTTCCAGTATTTCTTTTTCAATCTTGTCAATCTGTGCGAAAAGTTCTTCGCGCTTTTCCAGCTCTGTGCTTTCCACGCTTGCTTTCAGTTCGTCTACTTTGGCGCGTTGTTCGGCGGCCGAGTTTCGGATGTATGCTTTCAGTTCCTCGGTCTTGGCACGCAGGGCGTCGTTGTCCAGTTGGGCCACTTCCGGATAGGCGGCTTTCACCTTGTTCACCCACGGCTGTATCTCCTTCATGTCGCGTGTGGACTTGTTGCCGAAAATCGAGCTTAAAAATTCATTGAATCCCATTTTATATTTTGTTTTTGTTATTATTTACTAAATTGATGTCGGATTTGAACCGCCTTCCCGTCTGAAGAGGGAAGGAACGGATGCGCTTTGCGTGCGCAAAGGTAAGAATTTCACCACATAGGACACAGTATTTCAATGAGTTTTTTCCTGTAACCCTTGTCTGCCGTTTCCATGGCGGCCTGAAGAGGGAAGGCGGCAAACCGCTTCGTCTGTTCCCTTTTCTTAAGACAAAAACTCAGAGGTTGAATGCGGTGGCTTTGCAGGCATTCGGGGCCCTGATACGCATCACGCCGCTCAAGGTGGGGGCGATGCGGTCGGCACTGACCGGTTCACGGATGATTTCGGGCTTGACACCGCTTCCCAGCAGGATGAGGGGGGCGGGGATGGTGGCCGAGCGCACCACGCGGTTGTCTGTGGTGTTCTCCTGCATGATGGTCCATCCGGGCAGTACCTCGATGAGCAGGTCGCCCGAGCGTTTGCGGTGGAAACTGTTGCGGATGCGCTCCACCTGGGGCGACCAGGAGCCCAGCAGCAGGCGATGGGCAGAGTAGACCTCGTTTACCCCGCTGAACTGCACCAGAAAGGCGGCGGCTTTCTCCTGAATATCGGCCAGGCTCAGTTTCTTTTCTTCTATCAGTTTGTGATTCAGGTAAATCTGCTGGTTATAATAGCCTTCAACATATTGTCCCTGCCCGTAAGTGGCCATGAGGTACATGTTGAGCAGCGTGGCGCAACGGTTCAGGTAAAACTCTCCACCCGGTACGCGGTAGATGCCTGTGTCGGGCGCTTCGGGGTCGGCATAACCCGTCGATGTGATGCACAGCAGCACGTTGTGCAGGCCTATTTTGCGGTCGAGCAGGTCGAGCAGAGTTGCCAGACTCCGGTCCAGACGCACGTAGGTGTCCTGCATTTCCATGGCGCACTCCTGCGTACTCTTATGGTTATAGTTGCCGGCATAGTAGGTCAGTGCCAGCAGGTCGGTTATGTCGTCCTTGCCGATGTTGCTCTTATCCAGCAACTCTTCTGTCAGCAGATTCACTTCATCGTTGGCAAAGGGGCTGGCTGTCAGGCGCCGGTAGCGGTTGGTCCGGTCACTGTCCAGCTTGTATTTGAAAGCATCCGTCCGCCATTCGGGCAGGAATGTGTAGCTGGTTGCGGGGTGAACGGGTTCCCATACCATGTCTTTGATGCGGAAGTCGGGCGAGTTGCGGTCGTTGTATTGGCTTATCCACCACGGAAACTCACTATAATAAGTGGTGCTGCACCATTTTCCCGTTTGCCTGTTCAACCAGAAAGCTCCGTTGCCCGCGTGTCCTGCGGACAAAATGGCAGCATCCCTGAACGGGGCGATGGCATAAACAATGCCTTGGTTGCGGGTCGCTATCTTCAGTTCGTCCGCCAAGGTCGATACCAGCAGTTGGGAGGGCGAACCGTTTTCGTCCGTATAGTTGCCCATGAAGGCAGGGTCGTCTACACAGTTGCGCGTACGCAGGGTGCCGGTGTCCAGCCAATGGTTGCTGATGATGCCGTTCACCGAGGGGGTGGTGCCTGTATAGAGGGTGGCGATGGCCGAGGCGCGGTCGGGGCTTTCAAAGAGAAAGTCTGTCTGGCAGAATACTTTGCCTTCGCGCATCAGGCGTTTGAAGCCTTTCTCGCCATACAAGGAGGAGAACGCTTCCATATAGTCCGTGCGCAGCTGGTCGATGGTCAGTGTCACCACCAGTTTGGGCTGGGCAGGCAACACCTGAGCTTGCAGGCCGCTGAATGTCAGTGCGAGTATGGAAGTAATCAGTCCTTTTTTCATGCTTGTTTTTTATCAGTCTTGTTTTTATAAGTAAGAAACAGATTGCTTGCCGAACGTATCAGCAAACAAAGTGCCAAAGGTAATACAGCCAAATTGAATTTCTGCGGAATTACGGGCCAAAGCAGTATAAAAAACGTTAAAACGACAACGTTGGCTGCCATATAGCGGCTCAAGCGATGTTTGCGTACCCGGTTTATCATCCACGGCAGGCAGAGCAGGTGAAAGGGATGGAACACCAGGAGCAGGTAGTTGGGCCTGACCGCGGGGTGTTGGGAGAGCAGGCTCAGGAAGGTCAGGATGCATCCGGCTAAGCCGGCTGCCAGAAAAAGGACGAAATCCAGCCCCCAGAGACTCTTCTGCCGGCGCAGTCCATACCATGTGGCGCCGCCCACCACTATCAGCAATGCCAGTGAGGCTGCCAGGGGGGTGAAAAGCGTGTCGGTTGTTTCCTTTTCTTCATCGGGTATCACGACTGTCTGCACCGTTTCGGCCACCAGAGGGCGTGTATAAGCGCCGGCGCTGTCGGGCAGCATGGCGGTGGCGAAGAAATCCTTCAGGTAAAACGGCGCAAACGTCATCAGCCGTCGGCTGATGGGGCGGTCGGCCGGGCTGCCCAGGCAGAGGTCCATGCCGAATTCGGCCCACGAGTGCCCCTTGCTGTATTGGTGTACGATGTCGCGGAAACTCGTCTGTGTGTCTGTCGTCTCCATGTCGTCGGCGTAGTGCAGGCGGTTGCCCGTGGCCCGTTCTACCTGCAGGCAGGGGCGGGTAGCGCAGTTGTCGTAGAAAATGTTATAGCGGTAGACTCGGTTCTCGGGACGGTAGTTCTCCTCCAGTTGGGTGGCCAGACGGTGTTTTTCTTCGTCGGTCAGGTTCAGTTCCTGCTCCCACACGTCACGTCCGCTCCAGGTGTATTCGGCAATGAAACGGCGATAGTCCGTCACCCCCAACTGGTAGTCGGGTTCGCCCAAGGTAAACCGTAAGATGAAGTTAGGTGCGCCGAAACTGAACAGGCCGTAGTTGAACACCACGTCGATGCCCCGCTCCGGCACTTCGTAGCGGATGGCCGTGTGCCCGAAGAGCGAGTAGATTTCCGTTCCTGGTCCGCAGGTCAGCAGGCTGAAGCGTATGGAAACGGTCCCGTTGGCACGAACGGACAGAGCGGTCACCATGAAAAACAATGTCAGTAATATTTGTTTCATGCCGCAAAGGTACATTAAATATGTGTGTGTACAAAATCGAAGCATGGCTATTGTGTTAAATTCTCGCTTCTGCAATCGGGTCCTGCGCCTGCTAAAGCATGCGCCTCCTTTGGGGGAAATAACGGTGGAAAACAACAAATAAACGGTGTGGCCGAGAGGCCGACTGTGTCGCATTTCACAGGAAATGCTTGATTGATAGCCCGGTGTGGTGAAGGGTCGGGCGGAGAATGATGGGTGTGAAAGGTTCTATCGTGTGACGCATTTCCAGCAGTTTGCAGAAATGGCGGGCGGCGGGGCACCGAAGTGTTGTGGGGCTGACGGCGTGTCCGGGTACGGTCGGCCCGTTGCAATGCGGCTGTCGGCATCGGCTCTGCTTGATGCTTGCATGGTGTTTCCTTCCTGCTTGCATGGTCTCCGCTCGGTGCTTGCACGGTGCTTGCTTCATGCAAGCATGGCTTCTGCCGGGCGTTTGTACCGGCCGTTTGGTGAATGCGCGCTTGCTCCGTTTCACGTCGTGAATTCTCAAGGTTCACATGATTGTGTTCTAAATGAAACTTTTATCCCGGTTGTGAGGGCGTGAAGGATGAGACGGAAAAGTGGCATTTGTAATGGGGCTACGCGAAATATAACTCCAAAAATGTTTATCTTTGCCCCGTGTAGAACGCGTGTGTGAAACGCAGGCATGTGTAAGGCGCATGTTGGGTTGATTGGAGAAGGATGCCGTCGGAAAGGCTTGCGTTGATTCCCGCCCGTTGCGGAAGCATGCTAACTGAGTTTAATGAAAAATGCCAGTCGGCGGTTGGAAAAAGACATTCGCATGGCATGAAAAAGAAATGGATATGAATCTTGTAATAGACATTGGAAACACGGTGGCCAAACTTGCCGCCTTTGGGGAAGACGGCCGGTTGGTAGAAGTGGTCTATGACTCCAATCGTACGCTGGAACTTTTACCGGAATTTTGCAGACGCCACAGCTTTGGCCGTGCCATTCTTGCTTCGGTGATTGACCTGGAGGAAGCGGTTGAGTCCCGGTTGGCCCGCCTTTCTTTTCCGTTGTTACGTTTGGGGGCTGATACCCCCGTGCCTGTTGAGAACCTGTATGAGACGCCTCGCACTTTGGGCTACGACCGTATGGCTGCTGTGGTCGGGGCTCATGAACTATTTCCGGGAAGAGATGTTCTGGTGATTGATGCAGGTACGTGTATCACTTACGAATTTCTGGATGCGGACGGGCGGTATCATGGCGGCAATATCTCGCCGGGTATGCAGATGCGTTTCAGGGCTCTTCATCATTTTACAGGAAGGCTGCCCCTGGTGGCCGCCGAGGGGCGCGATTTGTCCATGGGTAAGGATACGGATACGGCTATTCGTGCGGGAGTGCTGCGTGGCATTGAATTTGAAATAGAAGGGTATATCCGTACCTTGAAGCATAAATATCCTCAACTTTTGGTTTTTTTAACGGGCGGGGATGATTTTTCTTTTGATACAAACGTAAAAAGTATCATCTTTGCAGACAGATTTTTAGTGTTGAAAGGGTTAAACCGAATATTAAACTATAATAATGATAGGATATAGACAAACACTCTTGGTGTTCTTGCTCACGATGTTATGCGGGGATTTATATGCCCAGACGAGTTCCATTTCTCCTAACAATACCAATTCACCTTATACCCGCTATGGATATGGGCAGTTGGCTGACCAAGGCTCGGGCAACAGCAAGGCAATGGGTGGAATCGCTTATGGCCTACGTGACAAGTATCAGGTGAATTTTGTCAATCCAGCTTCTTATACGGCTGTAGATTCGCTGACTTTTATTTTTGATGGAGGCGTTTCATTGCAAAACACCAATTTCAGCAATGGAACGCTGAAACAGAATGCCCGTAACTCAAGTTTTGATTATGTGACCATGATGTTCCGGGCCAGCAAGTGGGCGGCTATCAGCATAGGACTGTTGCCTTATTCCAATGTCGGTTACAACATGGGCGAGACGCGTGACATCGGTCAAGTGATATATTATGGTGAAGGAGGTCTGCATCAGGTTTATTTAGGCGCAGGATTTAAAATATTTAAAAATTTTTCCATTGGTGCGAATATTTCGTATCTTTGGGGTGACATCTCGCACACCCTGACGCAGTCGTTGCCGGAGCTGGCTTCTTCGTTCTCCTATACAAGACAGCAGAGTATGTCTTTCACCAGTTATAAGCTGGATTTGGGGGCACAGTACACACAGCAGTTCGGAAAAAAACATGTGGTGACCGTAGGAGCTGTCTTCTCGCCGGGGCATGACTTGAGCAACGATGCGTCTGTGACAGACCAGACGGGTAACAGCTCGATGGGCTATACACAAACCGTAAAGGACACGGTGGCTACGTTCGGGATTCCTGTCACTTTGGGCGGAGGTTTTACTTATGTCTATGACGGCAGGCTGACGGTGGGTGCTGATGTGATGTACCAGGGTTGGAGTAAAGTTTCTTTCCTGAATAACGATGAGACATTCTGTAATCGTTATAAGGTCGCACTGGGAGCCGAATATCTGCCGAATCCGTTCGGAAGAAGCTACCTCGCCAATGTGAAGTATCGGGTGGGAGCCTACTATTCCAAACCTTATTATAAGATAGACGGTGTACGTGCGGCCAATGAATATGGTGTGACTGCCGGTTTTGGCTTGCCTATTCCGCGCACACGCTCTATCCTGAGCGTTTCTGCTCAGTATGTCAGGACAGAGCCGACAAAAAGTGCGTTTTTGACTGAAAACACATTCCGCATTTGTGTGGGCGTGACTTTCAACGAACGCTGGTTCTTCAAGCGTAAAGTGAATTGATTTGAGAAGAATAGACCAAAACATAACAACTAAAATTTAAATACAATGAAAATTAAGACGCTTGTAGCTGTTTTGCTCCTTTCGGGTGGGGTGACCAGCGCCTACGCACAAAACGATTGTAATGCCAACAGTAGTATCTCGCACGAGGCCGTGAGAGCAGGCAACTTCAAGGATGCTTACGCTCCGTGTATGGCCGTGCTGAAAGAGTGCCCGACTTTGAGATATTACACTTTCTCGGACGCCATCAAAATCCTGCAGAACTTCCTGCAGACCAACAAGGACCGCAATTCTGCAGACTATCAGAAATATTTCAATGAACTGATGGAGGTACACGACCTGAGAATAAAGTACATTCCTGAGTTTGCCACGAAGTACAAGAGCGGTATCCCCAGCCCGGCTGCCGCCAAGGGTACGAAGGCTGTGGACTATCTGCAATATGCCCCGAAACCAGACCTGAACCAGGTGTACACTTGGCTGAGAGAGTCCGTTTCCGAGGCCAAAGGCGAGTCTGACGGTGCCGTAATCCACTACTTCCTCGATGTGTCCATGCAGAAGGTGAAGGCCGACAACAACCACACCGACCAGTTCTTCCAGGATTATCTGGATGCTTCCAAGTATGCCGATGAGGCCCTTGCTACCGAAACCAGCGAAGCAAAGAAGAAGAATCTGGAAGCCATCAAGGAAAACCTGGTTGCCATGTTTGTCAACAGTGGCGTGGCCGATTGCGAATCTCTCCAGAATATCTATGGCCCGAAGGTGGAGGCCAACCAGAACGACTCTACTTTCCTGAAGAAGACCATCGCCATTCTGAAGATGATGAAGTGTAACGAGAGTGAAGTTTACTTCAAGGCTTCCGATTATCTCTACCGCATCGATCCTTCTTCGGATGCAGCTGTGGGCGTAGCATACATGTATTATAAGAAAGGTGAATATGACACGGCCGTGAAGTATTTTGACGAGGCCTTGAGCATGGAGACCGACGACTCCAAGAAGGCCGAAATCGCCTATATTACCGCTGCTTCGTTCATGCAGGCCAAGAAACTTTCTCAAGCCAGAAGCTATTGCCAGAAAGCAGTCGGATTCAAGGAAAACTACGGTCCTGCCTATATTCTGTTGGCTCAGGTCTATGCTTCCAGTCCGAAGTGGAGTGACGAGCCTGCGCTGAACAAGTGTACTTACTTCCTGGTTATCGACAAACTGCAGAGAGCCAAATCTGTAGACCCGAGTGTGGCCGAAGAAGCCAATAAGTTGATTTCTACTTATGCGGCTTATACTCCGCAGGCTCAAGACCTCTTCATGTTAGGTTACAAGGCCGGCGACCGTATCACCATCGGCGGTTGGATTGGTGAATCTACAACCATTCGATAAAGATGTATCCAAAAGCTGCAAACGTAGTATATTATAGTAATATGAGCATAACCATTGTCCTGGGGGCGGTGGTTATGCTCCTTTTATTATCCTCCTGTTCAGGAGGGAAAAAAGAGTTGGGCGCAGCCATTACGGAGCGTGACTCCCTGCCCGTGATGGATACCCGCGGTGTGACAACCCTGGTTTCCGATTCAGGTGTGACCCGTTACCGCATCAATACGGAGGAGTGGCTGGTCTTTGACCGTAAGAATCCTTCATACTGGGCCTTTGAGAAGGGAGTCTATTTGGAGAAGTTCGATTCATTGTTTCAAGTGGAGGCCAGCATCAAGTCGGATACGGCCTACTATTATGATAAACAGAAACTTTGGAAGCTGATTGGAAATGTACATATTCAGAACTTGAAGGGCGAAAAGTTTGATACGGACTTGCTCTATTGGGATCAGAACAAGCAGAAAGTCTATTCAGACCAGTTTATCCGTATTGAACAGCCGGATCGTATTATTACGGGACGCGGCTTTGAATCCAACCAGCAGATGACCGTTTATACCATTAATCAGCCTGAAGGTATTTTCTATGTGGACGAGGAAGAGACAATGCCTGTTGACACCTTGCAAACCGATACTATTCAGCAATAACCGTTATGGACACAATATTTTATTTGTTAATCACGATGCTTTTCTCCGCCTTCTTTTCGGGGATGGAGATTGCTTTTGTGTCGGTTGACAAACTTCGCTTTGAGATGGATCGTAAGCCCGGGCTTACTTCCACCATCCTTTCTTATTTTTTCCGCAACCCCAATAACTTTATTTCGACCATGCTGGTTGGCAATAATATTGCATTGGTTATTTATGGTATCTTTATGGCCGAAATTATTGAGGACCATTTGTTGGCGGGATTGATAGAGAACGATTTCGTGATGCTGTTGGTTCAGACTGTTATTTCTACTCTCGTCATCCTGTTTACCGGTGAGTTCCTGCCCAAAACGCTGTTTAAGATAGACCCCAATCTGGCCTTGCGTATTTTTGCTGTCCCCTTGTTTGTTTGTTATGTCGTATTGTTTCCTATTTCCAAGTTGGCATCGGGGCTTTCCTATATCTTTTTGCTGCTTTTTGGCGTGAAAGCCACTAAGGAAGCACAGGCAAAGGCTTTCGGAAAAGTTGATTTGGACTATTTTGTCCAATCCAGCATTGAGAATGCTGAAAGTGAGGACGAGCTGGATACTGAAGTGAAGATTTTTCAGAATGCACTCGACTTTTCCAATGTGCGCATTCGTGACTGTATGGTACCCCGTACAGAAGTGGTGGCGGTGGATACGAATACCTCCCTGGATGAGTTGCGTAACCTTTTTGTCGAATCTGGCATTTCCAAAATCATTGTCTACGAAGACAATATTGACAATGTGGTAGGCTATATTCATTCGTCCGAAATGTTCCGTAATCCTGTCGATTGGCGTCGGAACGTAAAAGAGGTGCCTATTGTTCCCGAAACAATGGCTGCCCATAAGTTGATGACCCTTTTTATGCAGCAGAAAAAAACCATTGCTGTAGTGGTCGACGAATTTGGCGGCATGGCGGGCATTGTTTCCTTGGAAGATTTGGTGGAGGAAATTTTCGGTGACATAGAGGACGAACACGACAATACCACCTATGTATGTAAGCAGTTGGGCGAGCATGAATATGTGCTGTCTGGACGTCTGGAGATAGAAAAGGTAAACGAAACTTTTAATCTCGACCTGCCCGAGTCGGATGAGTATATGACAGTGGGAGGTCTGATTCTGGATGCCTACCAAAGCTTCCCAAAGTTGCACGAAGTGGTAACGGTTGGTAAATTCCAGTTCAAAATAATCAAAATAGCGCCGACCAAAATCGAGCTGGTAAGGCTGAAAGTGGTTGAATAAAGCAATTAAGCGTAATTTTTTAGAGAATAAATAGATGCGTATTAGCATTTTTTGTATCTTCGTGCGCTAATTTGAACATAAGACAGAGAATAATAATAAACAAATAAATAAAACTTATTATCTAAAAATGGCAACATTACAAAACATTCGGTCAAAAGGACCATTATTGGTGATTGTTATTGGTGTGGCGCTGTTTGCTTTCATTGCGGGTGACGCATGGAAGGTGCTTCAGCCCCATCAGTCGCAGGACGTAGGTGAAGTGAACGGCGAAACGGTTTCGGCCCAGGATTATCAGGCAATGGTGGAAGAGTATACGGAAGTCGTGAAATTCTCTACTGGCAGAACAGCCTTGAGCGATGATGAAACAAATCGGATTAAGGACGAAGTTTGGCAGAGATATATCAATAACAAGTTGATTGAAAGTGAAGCGGAAAAGTTGGGCCTGACCGTATCAAAGGCTGAAATCCAGTCTATTATTGACGAGGGTACTCACTATATGTTGCAAAGAACTCCGTTCAGCAATCCTCAAACCGGTGCTTTTGATAAGGATATGCTGAAAAAGTTTTTGGTGGATTATTCCAAGTTGAACCGCAATCAGATTCCTGCCCAATATTTGGAGCAGTATGATGCCATGTATCGCTTTTGGTCGTTCTTGGAGAAGTCTCTTGTTCAGACCCGCTTGCAGGAAAAATACACGGCTTTGATAGCCAAGTCTCTTGTTTCTAATCCTGTGGAGGCTGAAGACGCATTCAATGCAAGAGTGGATCAGTCTGATTTGTTGTTGGCAGCCATTCCTTATTCTTCCGTTGTAGATTCTACGATTACTGTAACCGAAGCAGAACTGAAGGAAGCCTACAACAAGAAGAAAGAACAGTTCAGACAATATGTAGAGACTCGTAATGTCCGTTATATCGACGTACAGGTAGTGGCAAGTCAGGAAGACAGGGCTGCCCTCCAGCAGGAAATGGATGAGTACACCCAGCAACTCGCCGGAAACCAGTCGGACTATGCGTCATTTGTCCGTTCTACTGGTTCTGAAGTTCCGTATGTAGATTTGTTTTATACAGCCAATGCTTTGCCTTCTGATGTTGTGGCTCGTCTTGACTCGGTTGCTACTGGCGAGGTCTTTGGTCCTTACTATAACGTGACCGACAATACGCTCAATTCTTTCAAGAAGCTTGCAACTGCCACACTGCCCGATTCTGTTCAATACCGTCAGATTCAGGTCGTGGCCGAAACTCCTGAACGCATAAAGACGTTGGCAGACAGTATTTTCACAGCCATTAAGGGAGGTGCCAATTTTGAAGAGGTGGCTAAGAAATATGGACAGACGGGTGAACCGACCTGGATTTCTTCGGCTAACTACGAAGGTGCACAGCTGGATGGAGATAACTTGAAATATGTAACTGCTGTGACTTCCTTGGGACAAAACGAATTGACTAACTTGGAACTGGGTCAGGCAAATGTTATCTTGCAGGTGACTGACAAGAAGGCTTCGAAGAACAAGTATAAAGTAGCTGTTGTAAAACGTCCTGTTGAGTTCAGCAAGGAAACCTATAACAAGGCTTATAATGACTTCAGCCAGTTTATTGCAGCGAACAATACTTTGGAAAAAATGATGGCCAACGCTGAGGATGCCGGCTATCGTCTCTATCCGAAGGATGATTTATACAGCTCTGAATATGGTATCGGTGGTGTCAAGGGTACAAAGGAAGCTCTGCGTTGGGCTTTCGGCGCCAAGGTGGGCGAAGTATCAGGCCTCTACGAGTGTGGTGAGAGTGACCGTATGATGGTAGTTGGCTTGGCTGGCATTGTTCCCGAAGGCTACCGTCCGCTTGCTTTGGTGAAGGAGCAGCTGAGAGCTGAAATTATCCGTGACAAGAAGGCCGAGAAAATCATGGCCGACATGAAGGCCGCAGGCGCCTCTTCGTTCGACCAGTACAAGGGCTTGGCCAACGCCGTGAGCGACTCTGTGAAGCATGTCACTTTTGCCGCTCCTGCATACGTTTCGGCCTTGCGTACCAGCGAGCCGTTGGTTGGCGCTTATGCATCGATAGCCGAAATGAATCAGCTGAGTGCTCCCATCAAGGGTAACGGCGGTGTGTTTGTGCTCCAGCCTTATGCCAAGGATAAGCTGAACGAGACATTCGATAGCAAGACTGAAGAAACGACACTGGAAAGCATGCATGCGCGTATGGCTGCTCAGTTCATCAACGACTTGTATCTGAATGCCAATGTAAAAGATTCGCGTTACCTGTTCTTCTGATTTGATTGGAATCTGGAATCCAAATAGAAGAGGGCCATCTTCGGGTGTGCCCTCTTTTTCTGTCTTATAGCCCTCCATTTTCCATTTGCTTCGTTGCCTTTATGCAACTTTATTTCTACCTTTGCCGGGTAAAGTAGCTTCTTCTGTGTGTTGAAGTGTTGAGGAAAAGTATAAAATAAGAAAAGGAATGGGTAAACAACCGTTGTTGGGGCTGACGCTTTCCGAGCTGAAGTCTTTGGTGAAAAATATAGGAATGCCGGGCTTTTCGGCAGGACAGATTGCGTCGTGGCTATATGACAAGAAGGTTTCTTCTATTGATGAGATGACCAATCTGTCATTGAAACACAGAATGCTGTTGAAGGATTTGTATGAAGTGGGTGGTGAGCCTCCTGTGGATGCCATGCGCTCGGTGGATGGAACGGTGAAATATCTGTATCGTGTGGGTGAAGGACATTTTGTAGAGGCGGTGTACATTCCGGAGGAAGAGCGTGCCACTTTGTGTGTTTCGTCACAGGTGGGGTGCAAGATGAATTGCAAGTTTTGTATGACGGGCAAGCAGGGCTTTACGGCTAACTTGACGGCTGGACAGATTATCAACCAGATTAATTCCTTACCCGAGCGGGACAAACTGACGAATATTGTGATGATGGGGATGGGCGAGCCTTTGGATAACTTGGATGAGGTCCTGAAGGCTTTGGATATTATGACCTCCGATTACGGTTATGGCTGGAGTCCCAAGCGGATAACTCTCTCTACGGTGGGCTTAAGGAAAGGATTGAAGCGCTTCGTGGAGGAGTCTGATTGTCATTTGGCTGTCAGCCTGCATTCGCCCCTGCCTGTACAGCGTAGAGAACTGATGCCTGCTGAACATGCCTTCTCCATTACTGAAATCGTAGAATTGTTAAGAAACTATGATTTTAGCAAACAGCGCCGACTCTCTTTTGAATATATTGTTTTTAAAGGGGTCAATGATTCACTTCTCTATGCCAGAGAGCTGCTTAAGCTGTTGCGCGGTTTGGATTGCCGGATCAATCTGATTCGTTTCCATGCCATTCCCGGTGTTCCTCTTGAAGGAGCGGACATGGAAACCATGACTGCATTGCGTGATTTCTTGACTTCGCATGGATTGTTCACTACCATACGCGCTTCACGTGGTGAGGATATATTTGCAGCTTGCGGTATGCTTTCTACAGCCAAGCAGGAGGCAATAAACAAGAATTAATATTAATTATTAACTTTAGCGAAGTCTGTATACGTATTCTTCGTAATTTTGGGAGAATTAAATACATAGATATATGAAAAAGCACCTGTTTTATTTGAGCTTGCTGATTGTGGCAATATTCCTTTCATCTTGTGGAAAGGGAAAGAAAAGTGTCTTTACACCGACTTCCATCGGTCGTGCGTATGAAATATTGGTGGTAATAGATCAAGACGTATGGGAACGTCCTGCCGGCCGTGCCCTTTTTGATGTGCTCGATTCGGATGTGCCGGGCCTGCCCCAATCTGAACGGTCGTTTCGCATCATGTACACATCTCCTTCAAACTATGATTCAACGCTGAAGCTTATTCGCAATATTATCATTGCGGAAATCAATAAGGACATGTATACACAGCCCAAGTTCAAGTCTGCACAGAATGTCTATGCGGCGCCTCAGTCTATTTTAACTATCCAGGCTCCTGATGAGGCTACTTTTGCAGAGTTCGTGACGAAGAACAAGCAACTTATCATTGACTATTTTACTCATGCTGAGATGAACCGTCAAATAAGCGTGTTGGAAAACAAACATAGCGACTACGTAGCCACGAAAGTGAAGAGCATGTTTGATTGTGACGTATGGGTACCCGGTGAACTGACTTCCACCAAGCAGGGCGAGGATTTCTTCTGGGCTGGTACCAATGCCGCTACTGGCGACCAGAACTTCCTCATCTATTCTTATCCTTATACGGATAAGGATACGTTTACCAAAGAATATTTCGTTCATAAACGTGATTCCGTACTGAAGGTAAACATTCCCGGAGCACGTGAAGGTATGTATATGATGACCGATTCTTTGATGACCGATGTGCGTCCTATCAGTGTGCAAGGCGAATATGCGCTTGAGGCCCGTGGCCTGTGGCGTGTGAAGGGCGATTTTATGGGTGGCCCGTTTGTTTCCCATGTACGTCTCGACCGTACCAATCAGCGTATTATCGTATCGGAGATTTTCATCTACTCGCCAGATAAGTTGAAACGCAATCTGGTGCGTCAAATGGAGGCGTCGCTTTATACCTTGAAACTTCCCAGCAGCCGTCAGGTGGAAGTGACCATACCTACCATTGTAATCAATACAGATTCTACTAATAACAAATAAATAAGAATGGAAGACAATAAGATAAGAATAGGCATTACGCAAGGAGACATTAACGGGGTTGGCTATGAAGTCATTCTCAAGACGTTTTCAGATCCCATGATGTTGGAGTTGTGTACTCCTGTCATCTACGGTTCGCCTAAAGTTGCCGCCTATCACCGCAAGGCATTGGATTTGCCTGCCAATTTCAGTATCATCAATTCTGCCTCAGAAGCGGCTCCCAATCGTCTGAGTGTGGTAAATTGTACGGATGATGAAGTGAAGGTGGAATTTTCTAAACCGGATCCTGAAGCAGGAAAAGCCGCTCTAGGCGCTTTGGAAAAGGCCATCGAGGAATATAAAGAGGGTCTGATAGATGTCATAGTAACTGCTCCTATAAACAAGCATACCATTCAATCGGAGGAATTTTCCTTTCCCGGCCATACGGAGTATATCGAACGTAAGTTGGGTGGGGGAGCCAAGTCTCTTATGATTCTGTTGAAAGACGATTTCCGTGTAGCTTTGGTTACTGGACATATCCCTGTCAGCCGCATCGCCTCTACCATAACCAAGGAACTGATAGAGGAAAAATTGCTCATATTCGACCGCTCTTTGAAGCAGGACTTCGGCATCGATGCTCCGCGCATTGCTGTATTGTCCTTGAATCCTCATGCCGGTGATGAAGGCCTTTTGGGTTCCGAAGAACAGGATATCATTATCCCTGCTATTCAGGAAATGAACGCCAAGGGAATATTCTGTTTCGGGCCTTATCCTGCCGATGGCTTTATGGGTTCGGGCAATTTCACTCGTTTCGATGGAGTGCTTGCCATGTATCACGACCAGGGCCTGGCTCCTTTCAAGGCATTGGCTATGGACGAAGGTGTTAATTTTACAGCAGGACTTCCTGTGGTACGCACTTCACCTGCCCACGGAACCGCTTATGATATTGCCGGTAAGGGAGAGGCTTCGGAAGACTCTTTCCGTCAGGCTGTCTATGTGGCGATTGATGTATTCCGCAACCGCATGCGTGAAAAGGCTGCACATGCTAATCCCCTGAGGAAGCAGTATTATGAGAAACGGGATGATAGTGACAAGTTGAAACTCGATAGCGAAGAAGAGAACCTGTAAACTATGACGAAGGCGGAAATACAGCAAGTAAAGTTACGTTTCGGCATCATTGGCAACAATGAGGGATTGACGCGGGCCATTGACATAGCCATTCAGGTGGCACCTACCGATTTGTCTGTTTTGATAACCGGGGAAAGCGGTGTGGGAAAGGAAAGCTTTCCGCAGATTATTCATCAGTACAGCAAGCGTAAGCACGGTCAGTACATTGCAGTGAATTGTGGTGCCATTCCTGAAGGTACCATTGATTCGGAGCTTTTCGGACACGAAAAGGGGGCCTTCACGGGTGCCATCAGCGAGCGGAAAGGTTATTTTGGCGAAGCCGATGGTGGTACTATTTTTCTGGACGAGGTGGGCGAATTGCCTTTGCCTACTCAGGCCCGTTTGCTCCGTGTACTTGAAACGGGTGAGTTCATAAAGGTGGGTTCTTCCAAGGTGGAGAAAACAAATGTACGCATAGTGGCGGCCACCAATGTGAACTTGGCGCAAGCCATCACTGACGGGCGTTTCCGCGAAGATTTGTATTATCGGTTGAATACAGTTCCCATACAGGTTCCTCCTTTGCGTGAGCGTGGTGAAGATGTGGTGCTGTTGTTCAGGAAATTTGCTTCAGATTTTGCCGAGAAGTATCGCATGCCAGCTATCCAACTGACGGAAGATGCCAAGCAGGTACTCCTTTCTTATGCCTGGCCGGGAAATGTCCGTCAGTTGAAGAATATTACGGAACAGATATCCATCATCGAGACCAACCGTGAGATTGATGCCTCGATTCTGAAAACCTATCTGCCCGCTCAGAACAATACGCAGCGGTTGCCAGCCCTGTTTGGTGTAAAAGACAACAAAGGATTTGAGAGTGAACGTGAAATTCTTTATCAGGTGCTTTTTGACATGCGTCAGGACGTGACGGAGCTGAAGAAGCTGGTGCATGAAATCATGACGGAGCGGGGAACAGCCTCGGCTGCCCAATCGGCCTACTATACTCCTGCATCGCCTATTGTTACCCCTGTGTCCCAAGTGGTTCCTACTATTATACATCCTGCCATCAAGTCTTCCACGCCGGTGGAAGACGATATACAGGATACCGAAGAGTATGTGGAAGAGTCGCTGGCATTGGACGATGTGGAAAAGGATATGATACGCAAGGCGCTTGAAAAACATCACGGCAAACGCAAGGCTGCTGCCCGGGATTTGAACATTTCGGAGCGCACATTATACAGAAAGATAAAAGAATATGGATTGGATTAAGAAAATCACGAAGATTGCCGCCCTGCTCGTGCTGGGTGTGGTGGTGAATTCCTGTTCGGTTACGTTGGGGCTGGCACCTATCAGCTCCATTGACTATAACAAGGTGAAAACCATTTCGATAGCCGATTTCGAGAACCATGCCGAATATGTCTATGCTCCTTTGGCTGTAGAGTTCAACCAGAAGCTGAGAGATATGTTCATCCAGCAGACCCGTCTGCAGATGGTCGACTCGGGGGGCGATTTGGAAATCAGCGGTGAAATTGTGGGCTACAACCAGTACAACGAGGCCGTGGATGCCAGCGGATACTCTTCCAAGGTGAAGCTGACCCTGACGGTCAAGGTGACCTATGTCAACAATACCGACCATAAGGATGACTTTACCGACCAGCAGTTCTCCGCTTTCCAGACATACGACTCTTCCCAGTTGTTGACCGCTGTGCAGGACGGACTGATTACCGTCATGGTAAAGGACATTGCCGAACAGATATTCAACTCAACCGTAGCTAACTGGTAAATAGAGGGATGACATCGGTACAATTGCATCAGTGGATTGAGCATCCTGAGTCTCTCAATCAGGAAAGTCTGTACGAGCTGCGTTTGATGGTGGCCCGTTATCCCTATTTTCAGTCGCTCCGCCTGCTGTATCTGAAGAATCTGTATCTTTTGCACGATTCAACTTTTGGGGCAGAACTCCGGAAATCCGTGTTGTATGTGGCAGATCCTCGAGTGCTGTTTTATCTTATTGAGGGCGAACGCTATGCCTTGCGCCCCCATCCGTCTTCGGCTGCCTGTGGAGAAGGTGCGGATGAAAAACCGGGTATGGACCGCACTCTTTTTCTGATAGATTCTTTCCTGTCGAAAATGCCCGATGAATCATCTGCGTCGGTAGCTTTGGACTATTCCATGGATTATACAGCCTACTTGTTGAAGGAAGACGACGACGGCGGGAAGGAAGCGGCAGAGGTTCCGAAATTGCGAGGGCATGAACTGATAGACGACTTCCTGAGTAAGGAAGAGACGCCTACTGCCGCCGAAGCCCAGACTATTTTGCCTGCTGCTGAAGGGGAGACCTCTCTGCCGCCGGCTGACAGCGTTGAACATCCGGCCGAAACGTCCGCAGAAGTCGTGGAGGAAACGGAAGAAGAAGAGGGCGCAAACGAGGAAGCTCTTGTTGCGGGCGACTTGGATGACAGCTATTTTACAGAGACTTTGGCTAAAATCTATGTCAAACAGCACCGATATGACAAAGCTCTTGAAATTATTAAAAAATTAAGTTTGAATTATCCAAAAAAAAATGCTTACTTTGCAGACCAAATCAGGTTTTTGGAGAAATTGATTATTAACGCTAAATCAAAATAACAAGAAAATGTACTTATTATTAGTTATCTTAATGTTGATTGCATCTGTGTTGATGTGCTTCATTGTGTTGATTCAAAACTCTAAAGGTGGCGGCTTGGCATCGGGCTTTTCGTCATCCAATCAGATTATGGGCGTTCGCAAGACTACAGACTTTCTGGAGAAAACAACTTGGACTTTGGCGGCTGTAATGGTTGTATTCAGCATCGCTACGGCTTATACGCTCCCTTCTGCTACGCAGAAAGAAGGTGATGTGATTCTGGAGCAAGCTCAGCAGGAAGAAAAGACCAATCCGTATAACATGCCGGTAGGTACTACAGCTCCGCAGACTGAGACACCCTCCGAGGATACTCCTGCAACAACAGCTCCTGCAGCCGAACAACCTGCAGCTGAATAAGTTCCGAATTTGCGGAAGGATTCCGCTTTTTCATATAATAAGGTAGGCCGGCATCGAAAAGGTGTCGGCCTTTTCTTTTTCGGGCGGGATTTTCTTGCTTCTGCCCCCGCTTGTAGACACTGATTATGAATCTAATCCGAATAAATGTAATGACAGAACAACTCAAATTGAAATTGAATGATTCCAAGGCAACCCGATGGGGGGCGTTGGTGATTGTGGCCTTCACGATGATGGCGGCCTATTATGTGAACGATGTAGTAGCTCCATTGAAGACCATGCTGGAGACCGACCTTGCCTGGACAAGTTCCGATTTCGGGTTCTTCACAGGGGGCTACAGTTTCTTGAACGTCTTTTTCCTGATGCTTATCTGGGGCGGACTGATTCTGGACCGCTTTGGCATCCGTTTTACAGGCAAGTTGGCCACTATCCTCATGGTGGGCGGTACGGCGTTGGAGTACTATGCTATGACGGGATTGGCCGGAGCCGATGCCACACTCTTCGGGTACAACGAAATTCTGGGTTATAAGACGGGTGTATTTGTTGCCTTTGTGGGTTACTCCATTTTCGGTGTCGGGGCCGAAGTGGCGGGTATCACTGTTTCCAAGATCATAGCCAAGTGGTTCAAAGGTAAGGAACTGGCCACGGCCATGGGCGTACAGGTCGCTTTGGCCCGCATCGGTTCGCAGGCGGGTTATGCGGTGGCCATTCCACTGGCGCGTGCCTGCGGCATTTCCATGCCGGTGTTGGTCGGTCTTCTTCTGTTGCTGGGTGGCATGGTCGCTTTCTTTGTTTTCTCGGTGATGGACAAGAAACTCGACCGTCAGTTGGCTGATGCAGCCGTAGACGAAGGTGCTGAGGGAGAAGAGGAGAAGTTCTCTTTCAAGGATGTGAAGAACATTCTGGTCAATCCCGGTTTCTGGCTGATAGCCTTGCTTTGCGTGCTGTTCTATTCTTGTGTATTCCCCTTCCAGAAGTTCGCTTCCGAGTTGATGATTCTGAAGTATGGCATCAACGAGAATGTGGCGGGTACCTTTGCCGGCCTGCCTGCTTTGGGCGCGCTGATTCTGACGCCTATTTTTGGCGGTTTCATTGACAAGCGTGGGCGCTCAGCTTCCATCATGCTGTTCGGTTCGGCCATGCTGATAGGCGTACACTTCATCTATGCCTTGCCCAGTGTCCATTATTGGCTGGTAGCCATTGTGCTGATGATTATTTTGGGCATTGCCTTTTCGCTGGTTCCTTCGGCCATGTGGCCGGCAGTGGCCAAGATATTCCCTGTCAGTCAGCTGGGAACGGCTTATGCCTTGATATTCTTTATCCAGAACATTGGTTTGTGGGGTATCCCGACCCTGATAGGAGTGGTGCTCGATGCCTATTGCGTCACGGGCAAGAACCCCGACGGAACGAATATCTACGACTATACTTTGCCCATGTGCATCTTTACGGGTATCGCCTGCTTGTCCCTGCTGGTGGCTTTCCTGCTGAAGAAGGCGGACAAGAAGTACGGCTACAAGCTGGAAGAACCCAATATTCAGGAGTAAACGGCAGGAAGAGGAGAAGGCTTTATGGCGGGTGCTGAAGGAAAAATCAATCTGCTGGATGCCGTGCCCATACGCGGCGCACACATCACCACCATGTGGGAGGGGGAGTGCGCCGTGCTTTCCTATCCACGGTTCAAGTCTGACTGGATACGCCGCTTCCTGTTGCCTAAATCTTTCCCGAAGGATATTCGCGTGACGCTTGAGGAGCATGGTACTGCCGTGTGGTCGCTGATAGACGGCAGACGGACGGTGGGAGAGATTGTCGGCCTTCTGGCCGAACACTTCCGGAACGAGGAGAACTACGGGCATCGTGTCACTGCCTATATCCTCCGTCTGCAGAAAGACGGGTTCGTACGGCTGATGGTCAGGCGGTAAACGGAAGGTGTTCAACATCATAACAAATGGCGTGTAGAATGCAGCCTCAAGGCTCATTGTACACGCCATTTCCTTTATGGGCAGATTGGAATTGCTTGCTTGCATGGCTCGCGGACGACGCTTGCACGGTCTGCGGACAATGCTTGCATGGTCTGCGGACAATGTTTGCATGGTCTGCGGACAATGCTTGCACGGTCTGTCCGGGGGGCGAGGGCTTTCGTTTATTCGCCTCTGTCCACCTTCAGCAGGCCGCCGGTGGCGGTGTCGAACAAGACTTTGGTGGTCGATGTCTTGTTGAAAAGTACGGGAGCCAGGTATTCTGTGCTTCCGAACTGGCTGACGGGCACTTCGCCGTCGAACAGTTTCTGCTGGTTGTAGCTGACTGTCACCCGTGCTCGTCCGGGGACGTTATAGGCTACTCCTTCTATCTTCTTTCCGTCTTCTTCCGATGGCGGTAGGTTGACGGTCTTCAAGTCGCTGATGCTGATGTAGGCCGGTTCGCCGGACAGGTCGTTGTTGTCCACAATTCCCAGTCTCTTCGAGAAGCGGAAGGCCACTTCGTTTTTCATCTCTTTGGGTGTGATGTGGATTTTGAACGTTTGTGGTTCTTTGACGGTACGTCCGGAAAACATTTCGTACATGGCATTCTCCTGCATGGTCAGGTTGTCCAGCATGATTTTCAGCTGGGCGCCGTCAGTGGGCATGTTGTCTGCCTCGCCGCGCAGCAGGACGTTTTTGCTTTCGCGGATGTTGTAAATCTCCTTGGCCACCAGTTCCGCCATCTTGGCAGATGAACCGGCCATCAGGATTTCTTCGGTCAGGAACGTCCTCGGATCGGGCAGCGGTTGTGACTCCGGCTCTTTGGCCGTTTCCGGTCGGGCGGCTTCCTCGCCGCTATACGGCATGTTGATGGAGCGTACAATGCCGTCCCGGGTAAGTTCCATCAGGGGGGCTACTGTTTTGTCTTTCAGTTTGACGAAATAAACTTTCTCTTTGTCTGGCACACCGATTACGGATGTTTCCACCTTGTCCAGTGTCCAATACACCCTCGGTTCGGGCAGCAGGTTGCTCAGGCGCAGGTAGCGTTCGGCATATTTGTTGAATTCGCCCGGCGTGTAGGTGTGTTTGGTCACTTCCACGGTCAGTTCTATTTCGGTCTTGGGTAGAATATATGTCACTCCATAGTCCTTGCCACGCATGATGCCTACCGTCACCTCCGTCTGTGCGTAAGTGCCGGCTGCCGTCAGCAGGAGGGCGGCTATTGGTAATATTCTTTTTTTCATAATGACTGTTTATTTTCGGTTGTTCATTAACTGTTCTTTGTCTTCAGGTTTCTTCCGTTCACGGCCAGTTCATATTTGCAAACAAAGTTAATGAAGTTCTTGGTTGGCAAGAACTTCATTTAGAAAGATTAACGGACAAACTGGATGCACGAGGGCATGCTGACGGCTATGTCCTGTCGGGTGTCTGTCAGCAGTCCGCTGACTTCGTCGCGCGCGTACACCTGTATGACGTGGCTGTCGCGGCAGGCCACCAGTACGTATTTGCCGTTGGGTGTGATGTTGAAATTGCGCGGATGGATGCCGGTCAGTTGGTAGCCCACTTTGGCCAGGGTTCCGTCTTGGGCATTGACGGCAAAGATGGCGATGCCGTCCTCCTTCAGCCGGTTGCTGGCGTAGAGGTATTTCCCGTCGGGGCTGAGGTGGATGTCGGCGCTTCCTTGGGCTGCGGTGGTGTCGGCCGTGATGGTCTGTATCTGTTTCAGACATCCGTCCCGGTAGCTGAAGGCTGTTACCTTGCCGGATATTTCGCTGATGAGGTAGGCGTATTTCCCGTCAGGGCTGAAGGTCAGATGGCGGGGACCCGAGCCGGCCTCGATATCTGTCGTTTCGGCCGAGCGGTGGGGAACGATGTCTTTGGGATGGAGCACGAAGCGCAGGATGCGGTCGGCGCTGAAGTCGGTGGCAAAGATGTATTTGCCGTCCGGCGAGAAGAGGGCGCAGTGTATGTGCGGCGTGCTTTGCCGTTCGGCGTCGGGGCCTGTGGCGCTGCCTTCAAACAGGGTGTCCACCGGTTCCACCGAGCCGTCTGCGCGCAGGGGGAAGACCGACATGCTGCCGCCCGTATAGTTGGCCGTCAGCACTTCCTTGCCGTTGGTGGCCACGTAACACGGGTCGGCGCCGAAGGTCTGCTGCTTGTTCAGCAGCTTCAGGCTTCCGGTCTCTTTATTGAGGGCAAAGGCGTAGACGTTGGACGCGCTGCGGTTCAGTTCGCTGACGGCGTAGACAAACTTGCCGTCTTCCGAGGGCGTGAGATACGAGGGGTTGGGCAGCTCGAACGAGTCGAGCAGAGTTGCCCGTCCCGTTTCCTGGTTGAAGCGGAAGGTGTAGATGCCTTTGCTGGTCTGCTGGGTATAGGTGCCCACCAGCATGGTAAGCTCGTCGGCGTTGGTGTTGGTTGCCTTTTTGGGGGCGCAGGCGGTTGCCAGGAGGCCGAGCATGCAGTACAGAAGTTTTTTCATGGCTTGTTCTTTTATGTTTCTTATTTTCCTATTCTGACTTCGGCCACTCCCACTCTGTCATCGTTCAGCAGGATGCGCAGGTCGCTGGCCGTGGTACCCTTGAACGAATAGGTGGTCAGTTTGCCGTATTCGCTGACGGTGCCCGAGTAGACGGTGAGGAATTGTCCGCCTCCGCCCGAAAGCTGTATCTCGAACTCTGCCGGCAGGTTGTTCTCGCGTTTGAAGGCGATGGACACTTGGTTCACCTGGGTACCGTTTTCCAGGGCAAAGGTAATATAATCTCCTTTATTTCCTTGCCAGTAGGTGTCGGTTTTTCCGTCCAGCACGTTGGTCGCGTCTTCCGCATTGGTGCTGGCTGTCACCGGGCTGGCCGTTTTTTCGGCTTCTACCGCCTTGCGCCGTTCTTGGTAGTCTTCCACCTGGAGGATGCCGTTCAGGCGGATGTCTTCGGAGGAAGCTCCGGCCATGATGGCAAAGTCGCCCGGTTCAACCACCCGTCTCATTTCCGCATCCAGCAGTTCGAGGTGTTTGCGGTCCAGTTGGAATGTTACCTTGCGGCTCTCACCCGGTTCGAGGTGGATTCGTTCAAAGCCGGCCAGATTCTTCTCGTAGGTGGTGACGCTGCTCAGCACGTCCCTCGTGTAGAGTTGCACCACTTCGTCGCCCGCACGCTTTCCTGTGTTGGTTACGGTCAGGCTCACGGTGGCGGTTTCGTTCGGAGTGATTGCTTTCGGGGTGATTTCGAGGTCGGAATACTCAAAGGTGGTATAGCTCAGTCCGTACCCGAAGGGGTAGAGTGCTCCGTTCACGCGCGACATGTTGCCGTCCGGTCCCGGGTTCTTGCCGCCGTCTATCTGTGCCGACGGTTTGCTGGGGAAGTTGAAGGGTATCTGCCCTACGCTTTTGGGGAAGGTGACGGTCAGCTTGCCGCCCGGGTTGTAGTCGCCGAAGAGGATGTCGGCCAGTGCCGTTCCGCCTTTGGAGCCCGGATACCAGGCTTCGAGGATGGCGGGCACGAACTTGTCGGCCCAGTTGATGGAGAGGGGGCGTCCGTTGATGAGTATCAGGACGACGGGTTTGCCCGTAGCCTGTACGGCCTGCAGGAGTTGCAGCTGGCGTCCTGGAAGTTCGAGGCTGCTGCGCGACTTGTTTTCGCCGCAGGTGCGCTGTCCGCCGCCCAGCACCACGACGGCCACGTCGGCCCGGCGGGCATTTTCCACGGCCTTGTCTATCTCGGCCTGTTCGTCGGCGGTCAGCGGGTAGTCTATCAGTTCGCTTTCGGGCCAGTTGGCGTCTACCAGTTCGCAGCCTTGGGTGTAGAGCACTTCCGCGCGTCCGTCCACTTTCTGGCGGATGCCTTCGAGCACGGTCGTCACGTCCACGGCCAGGGGGCCGTAGTGGGTCAGTGCATATTTCTCTTCATCGGCATTGGGGCCGCAGACGGCAATGGTCTTGATGCGGTCAATGTCCAGCGGCAGGGTCTGGTTGTCGTTCTTCAGCAGTACGATGCTTTCGCGCGAGGCCTGCAGTGCCACGGCTTCGTTTTCGGGTTTCTCCACTTCCTTGTCGGCTCCGGCCAGGTCGGTCTGGTAGGGCGTGTCAAACAGACCCACAAGGAACTTTACCCGGAGGATGTCCCTCACGCGGTCGTTGATGGTCTCTTCGCTCAGTCCGCCTTCCTTCACCAGTTCGCGCAGGGGGAGGACATACGAGTCCGGCGAGCGGAAGGTGCAGCGCACGTTCAGCCCGGCTTCCACGCTCTGGCGCACGGCTTCCTTCATGTCCTGTGCCGTCCCGTGCTTGGTGTAGAGATACTCTACGGCGTCGCTGTCCGACACGACATAGCCGCGGAATCCCATTTCCTTGCGCAGGCGCGTCATCAGCCAGTAGTAGCTGCCCTGTATGGGGATGCCGTCATAGTCGTTGTACGAGCTCATCACTCCCAGCAGCCCGGCCTCTTGTATGACCCGGCGGAAGGGGTAAACGTGAATGTTCTCCACTTCGCGCGGCGACATCTGCGGGTCTACGCGTGCCATGCCTTCGCGTGCGCCCTTGTTGTTGCTGTATGCCACGAAGTGCTTGCCCGTGGCGGCCACCTGGTAGTTGTGCTGCATGCCCCGTACCATCTCGATGCCCAGTTCGGCCACCAGGTAGGGCGATTCGCCGTAGACTTCCTCGTAGCGTCCCCAGCGCTGGTCGCGTCCCACGTCCAGGATGGGGGCATACACGTTGGTGTAGCCCAGCATGCGTGCCTCGCGTCCGGTAATCTCTCCGACCTGTCGTATCAGTTCGCGGTTCCAGGTGTGGCCCAGTCCCAGTTGGGTGGGGAAGTTGGTGGCGCGGTAGCTCTCCACGCCGCGGATGCCTTCGTTGGTGAAGTCTGCCGGTATGCCGAGCCGGGTCTCTTCCACAAAGAACCGCTGCACCTCGTTCAGGGCCCAGGCGTGCCGCGATGCCGGCCACACGTAGGGATTGTCCGACGGCGGCAGTCCCCATTGCTGGAAGCCGTTGAGGTGTTCGTCGATGGCGCCGATGCCGTCCTTCCACAACATCTGTTTCCATTCGGGGGTGGGCAGGTCGTCTTTCAGCACCCGTTTGTAGCCGTAGAGGGTCACCATCTGGCAGGTCTTTTCCTCCAGTGTCATTTGTTCCAGCAGGTTTTCGATGCGTTCCTCTATGGGAGCGGTGGGGTCTTCGTAAATGTCCTTGACGCCGTTCTTGTTGAAGTCAATCCAGCCTTTGTGGTACATTTCTTTCTTGACGGGTTTGTACACGTCGGGTATGCGGGGTGTTTCCTGTGCGTTGAGCAGGATGCCGCACCCCATCAGCAGGGCGGTCGCAATCTGTTTTCTCATGGTCGTTTTATCTTTAATATAGTTGTAGGCCGCAAGTACAGAACCGGGCAGAGTCGCTCTTTTTGTCTGCATTCTGTGGCCGGCACGTGTTGATTATCTGCAAAGATAGGCCATCAGCCGATAAGATGAGGACAAAACAGTCCATTTTTTGTATCCATTTTCTCTTGATATTTCTTCCAAAAGGGTTCTCCGAAGAAAAAGTTCCGAAAAGATGGTGGCGTGACAAAAAGAATACTTATCTTTGCAGTCCGTCCGGATGGAGTTCCGGGCGGACATCTACAACAATTTTGGGCTTGACTGGATTTGACAGCGGGCAGAAATGGTAGGTAAGCATGCAGTGCGTCGATGATTGGCACTTAAATCTCAGTCTTCAAAATTTTATCTGGCGAAACTAATTACGCTCTCGCTGCTTAATCGAAGTACAGTAGATTGAAGCTTAATCCCGGCACCAGGTGCTGGGACGTGACATCACTCGGAAGCTGTTGCTCCGAAGCATTCCGGTAAAGTGGTGCAGTCAAATCGGGGATAGTCCGTGGCGGCCTCGCGCTGCGGATGAAGTTTTAGAGGATAAGGCGCCGGTTGATGGCTTTGGTTCTGCCGTCGCACGAAAATTTAGGCAAAGATAAGCATGTAGAAAGCTTATGATTTCCTCGTTTGGACGAGGGTTCGATTCCCTCCAGGTCCACAGAGTTGTGAAAACCGCTGATTTTTCAGCGGTTTTTTTGTTATTATAACTGTCTGTGAAAGTGGCTTGCCAAGTGGATGACTTACGGCTTGGCAGGCTGTTGTCCACCCCATCCTCCGCATCGGTTCTATCCGAGCCTGAGGTCCAGGTAACCTTTCTGTAACGCTTTGACAATGAGGTCGGCGGCATTGCGCGCTTCCAGTTTCATCATCAGGTTCTTGCGGTAGGATTCAATGGTGTTTTCCGTCAGGTGCAGCCGGGCCGCTATCTCGACGGTGTTCATTCCGGCGGCAATGTGGCGCAGCACTTCCTGTTCGCGGGGGGTGGGGCGGCTTTTTTTCAGGAGGGCCGGGGTGGTGGCTGCCAGTTGCCGGCGCAGTTTCTCGAAGCGGGGGCAGTAGTAACGCTCTCCTCGTTGCAGGGCCTGTACGGCCTGGCGGATGTGCTCTGTTTCGGACAGTTTCAGGACGATGCTGTCCGGGTTGGCTTTGAGCATCCGGTGGACGGTCCATATTTCTTCTTGTGTGGTACAGACCAGAATGCCTGCCTGTCCGTTGTTTTGTCTGATGGCGGGTATCAGGTCCAGCCCGTCTCCGTCGTCCAGTCCGATGTCCAGCACGAAGAGGTCGTATGGATGGTTGCTCATCTGCCGGAGCAGTTCGCCCGCGCTGGTGGCGGTGTCAATGCTCTGCACTTCGGGCATTTGCTCCAGCAGCCTTCTCATGCCTTCCAGAATGAGGGGGTGGGCGTCTGTGACGAGGATGCGTGAGGGTAGGGGTAGGGTCTGCATATATTCCTGTTGTAATGTTTTCGGGACTGTGAGCCGTTTGGCACACATAAACAAACAGGAGTGCGGTTATGTTCTCAGGTTTCGGGTTTGCCGAGGTGTCCGGCCTTGCGGGCACATTCGGGGCAGAGGCCCTTCAGCACGTAGTTGATGCTGTCCAGTGTGAAGCCGTCGGGCAGTTTGACTACGGGCGTGGGAATGTTGGTGAAGCAGAAAGTCCGGTTGCAGCGCGTGCAGTGGAAGTGGGTGTGCAGGTCGTTGACGCCGCACGAGCAGCTTTCGCTGCATACGGCATACTTGAAGGAGCCCGTCCCGTCGTCGATGCTGTGTATCAGGTGGCGGGAGAGGAACAGGGTGAGCGTGCGGAAGATGGTGGATTTGTCCACCGTGTCCAGCATGTCCTCCAGGTCGGCCAGCGACACGGAGCGTCCGGCCCGTTTCATGGTTCTCAGTATCAGTATCCGTATGGCCGTGGGTTGTATCTCCCTCTTGGCCAGCAGTTCCAGGCATTCTTGTTCGTCCATACTTCTCTTCTTTCGGTCGGTTGGTTTCTACATTCTTTTATCGGATGAGCTTCTGGAGGCGCATGGCGTTGGCTATGGCCAGCAGGGCTACGCCTACGTCGGCAAAGACGGCTTCCCACAGGGTGGCCGTTCCGCACACGCCCAGTGCCAGCACCAGCAGCTTGATGCCCAGCGCCAGCACGATGTTCTGCCGGACGATGTTCCGCGTCTGCCGTCCCGCCTTGATGGCCGTCGCCACCCGCGAGGGGCGGTCGGTCTGTATCACCACGTCGGCCGTCTCGATGGCGGCGTCACTGCCCAGTCCGCCCATGGCGATGCCCACATGGCTTGCGGCCAGCACGGGGGCATCGTTCACTCCGTCGCCCACGAAGGCTATCCTCGCCTTTCCGTCCTGTTTCAGCCTTTCCAGGTGTTTCACCTTGTCCTCGGGCAGCAGGTCGCCGTAGGCATGGTCAATCCCCAGCTCGTCTGCAAAGGTAGTGACAATTCTCTGTTTGTCGCCCGACAGGATGTGGATATTTGGGATGCGGAGCGCTTTCAGTTCCTCGACGGCCTGGCGGGCGTCTGCTTTCAGGACGTCGGACAGGAGCAGGTGGCCGATGTATTTTCCGTCAGCGGCACCTGCCACGATGGTTTGTCCTGCCTCGTGCAGCTCCGGCGGGCAGGCCACTCCGTGTTCGGCCAGCAGGCTCAGGTTGCCGGCCAGTATCTGCCGTCCGCCTACGGTGGCTTCCACGCCGAGGCCCGCCCGCTCGGTGACGTTGCCGGCTGCGGTCAGGGCAATGCCCCGCCCCAGTGCATGGCGCACCACGGCCCGGGCTGCCGGGTGAGTGCTGCCCTGCTCGGCCGAGGCGAGGGCCTGCAACAGCGCTTCTTCCGTCGTGCCTGGGGCAGTGTGGCAGGAGCGCACTTCAAAGCTGCCTTCGGTCAGGGTACCTGTCTTGTCGAACACCACCGTATTGATTTCCGTCACGGCATCCAGGTAGTTGCCCCCTTTGAACAGAATGCCCAGCCGCGAGGCGGCCCCGATGCCGCCGAAGTAGCTTAACGGGATGCTGACTACCAGTGCGCAGGGGCAGGAGATGACCAGAAACACCAGGGCGCGGTAGAGCCAGTCGCTGAATGCAAACGTGAAGTCCGTATCAACCAGCGACCACAGTCCGGGCAGCAGCACCACGAGCAGGGCCGCGCCGGTGACGATGGGGGTGTAGATGCGGGCAAAGCGGCGTATGAACAGCTCGGCGGGCGCCTTCCGCTCGCTGGCTTCCTGAACCAGTTTCAGGATGCGCGACAGGCTGCTTTCGCCGAAGGGGCGGGTCACCTCGATGCGCACCGCCCTGTCTGTGGCTATCATGCCCGCCAGCACCTCCTCGCCTTGGCAGAGGGTGCGCGGCACGCTTTCGCCCGTCAGGGCGGCAGTGTCGAAGGCGGCTCGTTCGTCCGCCATCCGTCCGTCCAGCGGCACCCGTTCGCCGGGCTTCACTTCTATCATTTCTCCCGGTTTCACCTCTTGGGGTGGCAGGCAGATGTGCTGCCCGTCCCTCAGCACGACGGCTTTGTCCGGATGTTGGGCCAGCAGGACGCTGATGCTGCGCCGGGCCTTGTCCACGGCCTTCTCCTGAAAAGCCTCGCCCAGCGAGTAGAACAGCATGACCGCCACCGCCTCGGGATATTCGCCGATGCCGAAGGCGCCGAATGTGGCAACGGACATCAGCGTGAATTCGCTGAAGGGGCTGCCTTGCCGGATGCTCTCCCAGGCCTCTTTCAGTACGGGCAGCCCCACGGGCAGGTAGGCCGCCAGATACCAGCCGAAGGCCACTTCCTGGGATTGGAAGAAGGACGCCTCCAGGCTGTCCAGCACGATGCCTGCTGCCAGCATCAGGGCCGAAAGCAACATGCCGCCATAGGTTTTCAGAAAACTGGGTTCTTTCCGCTGTTCTTCGGGATGCCGATGTCCGTGTGTACAACCACAATTGCAACTCATGTTCGTCTGTCTTTTTTAGGTTTTCGGTGCAAAAATAGGCAATGGGGCGTGCAACCTGGTTGCAAACTTCCGCCTGCGGCTGAAATTAATGGCGGCCGGCGGTTGGGATTGGGAATAAAGTTGTATCTTTGTCTGATGTCGGGGCAGGGTAAACGCCTGCCTGATAGAGATAGTTATGGAAGAACAAGTGTTGCAACAGATTGACTTTACCGCCCGGAGCCTTGAACCGGAGTATTACCGTTGCACCTTCAAGGGCTGCAATTTCTCGGACATGCGTCTGGGCAGCCACACCTTTGAGGAGTGCCGTTTCCAGCAATGCAACCTCAGCCTGGTCACCATGAACCGCACGGCCTGGCAGGGCGTAAAGTTCGAGGAATGCAAGATGACAGGCATCAGTTTTGCCGACTGCAACAAGTTCTCCCTCTCGCTGGAGTTCGAGCGTTGCATCCTTCACTATGCCCTGTTTGCGGGGTTGGGGCTGCAAGGCACCCGCTTCACCGACTGCGAACTGTGCGAGGCCGACTTCAGCGGTGCCAACCTTTCGCGTGCCTCTTTCAGCGGATGCGACCTGCTGCGGGCGGTTTTCCACCGTACCAACCTGGAGAAGGCCGATTTCTTCACGGCCCGCAACTACCTGATAGACCCCACGGTGAACAAGCTGCGCAAGGCCCGTTTCTCGGCCGGAGGACTGGAGGGGCTGCTCTATGCTTTCGGGATTGAGATTGTATAGGATGTATATATTATAGAGGTAAGGAGGATGTGTCCATGAAGTATTTCCCGGTTTTCTGCCTGTTATGGGGCTTGTTGCTGGCCGCTTGCCGCGACGGGCAGGCGCCTGCCCCTTCTTCCGACGGCGGGGTGTATGCCGCTTCTCCGGCTGAGCCGATTGTCCCCGTGTTTGTGGAGAGGCCGTTGACGGCCTCCGACATCGTCCTGACCAAAGACTTCCTGTACGACCAATATACGCTGGAGGATGTCTATCCTTATCGCGATACGGTGCGTTCCTTCAAGTGGGAGATTATCCGCAACTGCCTGGCCTATATTGAGAACATGCAGCGCGATTCGGTCCGCTGGGTCGTGTTGCAGAACTACCGCAATCTGAACCGCGAGGCTCCGCTGGTGCGCAAGTATGTGCGCAATGTCTACCGCCGGGTGGCCGATACGCTCGGGGTGGAGCGTTACCAGTCCGTTCCCCTCTATCTGCCGTCGGACACGCTGGTGCCCGAACGTTACGGGCGCGACGGCACCATCGCCTACCTGCACGGCACCGAGGGCAGCTTCTGCCGGGTGCATCCGGCCACGTTCGTGGACGAATGGCTGGTGCCCGCCCGCTACCTGAAGCCGCTGGCCGACTCCACCGTATTTCACCACGTGGTATTCGTTGACCGTCGCGACCAGAACATCGCCACGCTGGAGCGGGTGGCCGAAGGACGCTGGAAGATACGCAGTATGAACCCCGCCACCACGGGCAGGCACGCCCCGCCTTATGCGCAGGAGACTCCGCTGGGCATGTTCCTCGTCCAGCAGAAGAAGGAACGCATGATTTTCCTGAAAGACGGCTCCACCGCCACCGGCGGCTATGCCCCCTATGCCAGCCGCTTCACCAATGGAGCCTACATCCACGGTGTGCCGGTCAACGTGCCCGCCACGGCCATGATAGAGTACAGCTGGTCGCTGGGCACCACGCCCCGTTCGCACATGTGTGTGCGCAATGCCACTTCCCACTCCAAGTTCATCTTCGACTGGGCACCGCTGGAGCAGTCGCTGGTGGTGGTCATCGAATAGCCGGCCTGCGCCGTGTGCGTTTTTTAAACTTTCTGCCCGTGTCTGTAAACGTTTCGTTTTTTATGAAGAATCCGATGCAACATCGCATTCCTATTGAAAATACATAATTCATGATTTTGTATTATGCCATAAAAACATTATGTTTGCATTGCATAATAATAATTTAAGTTTCGCAAGTGCTCAACTTATTAGTTGACAAGGCTTCAGTCAACAAGTCTACAAGGCTGGAATGCCCTGTTTGATATAGTGCCGCTTGAAACGGCCCGCTGCAAACGCCTTGTCAACTCGTTAACTTGTTGCTCGTCAACTGCAACTTGAGCTTGCGAATTGAAAATCGACGAAGTTGAAATTCGTTGACCGGGTAGATGAAACTGTACGGCTGAAGGATGCTCTTGCTCGAGAAAAATCTTCATTAGTCGTGATATACGGCCGTAGACGGTTGGGCAAGTCAACGCTTGTCAAAAGAGTGTTGACGGATACGGATGTTTATTTCCTTGCCGATTGTTCTGAGGGGCAGCATCAAAGGATGTTGCTTGCAAAAGTGCTTGCACAAGTGTTTCAGGATTTCGATAAGTTGACCTATCCGGATTGGGAGTCTATATTTCGTGCTGCCAATTATCGGACAGACAAACGTTTTACTCTATGCTTGGATGAATTTCCGTATCTTGTGGAGCAATCTCCGGAGTTGCCGTCTGTATTACAGAAACTTGTTGACGGGAAGCAGTTGAAGTATAATGTTGTGCTTTGCGGTTCATCGCAGAATATGATGTATGGGCTGTTCCTTGATTCTACGGCGCCCCTCTATGGTCGTGCTGATGAGATAATGAGACTTACGCCGATACGTTTGCCGTATATTCAGGAGGCTTTGAACCTTGATGCGGTGAACGCCATTGAAGAGTATGCCGTATGGGGCGGCGTGCCGCGTTATTGGGAACTGAGGGAAAATAAAAGTTCGCTTGATGATGCCCTGTGGCACAATATCCTTTCTGTAAATGGAACTCTTTATGAGGAACCGATAAAACTGTTTCAGGATGATGTTAAGGATATTGTCAAGACTTCAACCATAATGTCTTATATCGGTGCCGGTGCAAATCGGCTTTCAGAGATTGCCGCACGGTGTAATGAGCCTGCAACCAACTTGTCGCGTCCATTGAAGAAACTTGTCGATCTCGGATTCTTGGAAAAAGATGTTCCATTCGGTATCGATGAAAAGAATGCGAAAAAAAGCCTTTATAAGATAGCCGATCCGTTTATGGCATTCTATTATCAGTTTGTTGTTCCTAATCGTTCTTTCATTGAACTTAACCGTCGCTTACCCATCGAACAGTCGTTGACTGCTCATTTCTCCGGGTATGTGAGTATGCAGTGGGAAAAACTGTGTAGGGATGCCGTCACTGGAAATATGATCAATGGAGTAGTTTATGGCAAGGCAAAACGTTGGTGGGGTTCAGTTCTCAATGAGGATAAGAAACCGGAACAAGTCGAGTTTGATGTAATGGCAGAATCACTCGATAAAAAGTATCTGCTGGTTGGGGAATGCAAATGGACAACACAAGAGAATGGCAAACGACTAACAACCGAACTTCTCCGTAAAGCCAATCTGTTGCCGTTTGCCCAAGAATACACCATCGTTCCGGTGCTGTTCCTTAAGAATGCTCCGAAAGATGATATTGGAAATTCAATCTTGTCTGAAAACGTAATTGAATTGACCGGGTAAACGAATAGCCGGCCTGCGCCGTATGCGCTTTTTTAACTCTCTGACTGATAGTATCGGAGGGAAAAAGTACTAACTTTGCGCCGTCTTTTTCCCATGGATAGTTTTATGATGCGCATTCTGTTTACTCTGTGGCTGCTTCTGCTGCCTTGTTCCCTGTTCAGAGGGGGCGAGCCGCTTCGTCGTGTCCGGCCCGAACCGGCCGGGGCCGTGGCCGATGCGGAGTGTGCGGCCCTGTTCCGCTCCATGGGGCTGGAGGGAGTGGTCAACTGGAAAGCCTTCCGTCAGGCCATGGCCGGATACCGCAAGATTGAGGGCCGCAAGCGCGATGTGCTGACACTGATAGACTTCTCGCGCCCCTCTACGGAAGAGCGCCTGTTCGTGTTCGACTTGAATCGCCGCAAGCTGCTCTTCTCCTCCGTCGTGGCTCACGGCAGGAACAGCGGCGGCAACTACGCCACCTCCTTCTCCAACGAATACGGCTCCTACAAGAGTTCGCTGGGATTCTATCTCACGGGCGAGACCTACCAGGGCAAGAACGGCTATTCGCTGACGCTGGACGGGCTGGAGAAGGGCATCAACGACCGCGCCCGCGAGCGCGCCATCGTGGTACACGGAGCTGCCTATGCCGACCCTTCGGTGGCGGCCAGGGGAGGCCGTCTGGGGCGCAGCTTCGGTTGTCCGGCTGTGCCGCAGAAGTTGTCACGCCCCCTCATCGATGCCATCAAGGGCGGCAGCGTGATGTACATCTACGCACCGGTTCCCGAGTACATGGCCCATAGCCCGTTGCTGAAGGACAGCGGCCTTCTTTGACGCTATTTGACATAAATCAATTCGCCCCCGTCTGTTTTTTTGCTAATTTTGCGCCCGATTTCAGGAAGATACACACATGGCCAAATCGGTGGAGATGACGGAGGGACGCACCCTCCCGCAGATATTTTTTTTCGCTTTGCCCCTGTTGATGGGTAACCTGTTGCAGCAGACCTACTCGATGGTCGACGCTGCCATTGTCGGACAGTTCCTGGGCATCAATCCGCTGGCGGCGGTGGGTGCCAGCACCTCGGTGATTTTTCTCATTTTGGGTTTCTGCAACGGCTGTTGCGGCGGTTTCGGCATTCCCGTGGCGCAGAAGTTCGGCGCGCACGACTACGTCACCATGCGCCGCTACGTGGCGGTCAGCCTCCGGCTGGCAGCTGTCATCTCCCTGTCGCTGGCTGTTGTCACAGCCCTGCTTTGCGGCTGGATTCTGCACCTGATACGCACGCCTGAAAACATCTTCCACGATGCTTACCTTTACTTGCTGGTCACCTTCGTCGGCATCCCCTGCACGTTCTATTACAACCTCCTCTCCAGCATCATCCGTGCGTTGGGCGACAGCAAGACGCCTTTCTGGTTCCTGCTCTTCTCCACCGTGCTCAACATTCTGCTCGACCTCTTCTGCATTCTGGTGCTGGGGTGGGGCGTGGCCGGTGCGGCCATTGCCACGCTGATAGCCCAGGGCGTATCGGCCCTGCTGTGCTACTTCTACATGATGCGCCGCTTCGACATCCTGCGCACTGCGCCGTCCGAACGCCGTTTCGACGGCCGCCTGGCCCGTACGTTGCTCTCCGTGGGTGTCCCCATGGGACTTCAGTTCTCCATCACCGCCATTGGCAGCATCATGCTCCAGAGCGCCAACAACGCCCTGGGCACCGCCTGTGTGGCCGCCTTCTCGGCTGCCATGCGCATCAAGATGTTCTTCATGTGTCCCTTCGAGAGCCTGGGCATGGCGATGGCTACCTTTGCCGGACAGAATTACGGGGCGGGCAAGCCCCGGCGCATCTGGCAGGGCGTGAAGTCCAGCACGCTGATGATGATGGTCTACTGGGCCTTTACCTTCTGCGTCCTCATGTCTGGCGCACACCTGTTTGTACAACTGTTCGTTGACCCGTCCGAGACGGAAATCATTGCCGACGCCGTGCTGTTCCTTCATGCCGCCGTCAGCTTCTTTCCCGTGCTGGGGTTGCTCTGCATCCTGCGCTACACCATTCAGGGAGCCGGTTTCACCAATCTGGCCATGCTTTCGGGCGTGTCCGAGATGGTGGCCCGTGTCTTGGTCAGCCTCTTTGCCGTCCCGGCCTGGGGCTATGTGGCCGTCTGCTTCGGCGACCCTACGGCCTGGATTTTCGCCGATGCCTTCCTCATCCCCGCCTTCATCTACGTTTATGGTCGGGTGAAGCGGACGGCTTTCACGGCTGTGGCTTGACGGTTTTAGGTTCCTGTTTGCCGGGTGCATGAGCGATGCTTGCATGGCCCGCAAGCGATGCTTGCACGGCGTGCGGGCGACACTTGCACGGCTCGCGGGAGTTGCAGGCAATGTCTTGTGGGATTTGCTCGTCATATTCGATAGCTTTTCTTTCACTCTCCCGGCAGTCTTGTTTGTTGTGCTGTCCGATAGGCTTGTTACGTCGGCTAACTACTTGCTTTACGCGGCTGAAGTAGATAGTTACAGCCGCCAAGTGGCACTTTACGGGGTGAAAGATGGATACGCGGACTGCACGGATGGAGCGGATTCACACGGATAATAGCGAAAAAGAGAAAAGTGCCTTCACGCTTTCTGTGAACAACTCTTTGCGCTGATAATCAGTTGAACAGGGTGAAAGATAAAGTTTCATGCCCATTCAATGAAGAGTCGTGTTCATCCGTACTCTCCGTGTAGCCCGCATTTCCATCTTTCACTGCAATCTGTTCATCTTCATGTGATTACGGTGAAGCTTCACCCAACAAACTCCGTGAAACTCTGCATCCTGTGTGGCCTGTCGGAAATGAAATAACTTAAGTTTCGGTTTTACCGAATTGAAAATCGGCGAAGCCAAACTTGCAGGAGTTAAAGGACTTAAAAGGAGTTATCGCCCGTCTTGGACGGGCTTAGGAGTATAGAAAAACAAACAGCTCACAATGTATTGGCTTAATTCCTTAACTTCTTAACTCCTTAACTACCAGATAAATATTAAATCCGAAACTTGAGTGAAATAACTTAAGTTTCACAAGTTTATTAAAAGGTTGTAGTTGAGAAGTTAAACCAATATTTTTTGTGAATGGTAAATGGTTAATAACTCAAGTTTCGGGTTTAGTATTTTGCTAGAAGTTAAGAAGTTATAGAAGTTATCACTTCGCTTTGCTCTGTTAGAAGTTAAAGCCGATAGTTTTGTAATGGTTAATGATTAATGGTTAATGATTTATGGTTAATGGGCACAGAAATTCCTCATTCTTCATTCCTCATTATCTTATCTATTGGCCTTTAACTTCTAAGCCCGCCCTGGCGGGCGATAACTTCTTCTAACTTCTCTAACTCCTGCAAGTTTGGCTTCGCCGATTTTCAATTCGCACTTGTGAAACTTGAATGAAATAATCGTATCTTTGCTATCCGATAAATTCACCGACATGAAACTGACGCATTGCCTCCTCCTGTTGCTCTGCCTGTGCAGCCTGTCCTGCGGCTCGCGCGCGGACTATCCCAATCTGCTTACCAAGGCGGACAGCCTGATGGATGCCCGTCCCGACAGCGCCCTTCGCCTGTTGCAAAGCATCCCTCCTTCGGCCTTAGAAGAGGGCGACCGCATGCGTCACCGGTTGCTGGCCGTGGAGGCGGAATGTCGTTGCGGCATTTTTACGGTGAATGATTCTGTGGTTTCAACGCTTGTCGATTATTTCCGACAGAGGGATGATGTAACGATGCTTGCCAAGGTTTATTATTGTCAGGCATTGTTGTATAGCGGCAGACAGCAATATGACATGGCTCTGATTACTTATCGAAAAGCCATTCCTTACGTACGTCGGGCACAGGACTGGCGTTTATTGGGGCGTATTTATGGCAATATGGGGTATTTGTTGCAAAACAATGGTTTGGATGTTCAGGCGGATTCCCTCTATCTGCAAGCCGGACAGATGGCACTTCGGAGCGGTGATACGCTTTTGTGGGCAGAAACGCTACATCGGCAGGCCATTTATCAGTTGGGGCAGGGAAAAAAGGCTTATCCCAAGGCCGAACAGTTGTTGCAGCAGTCCTACAATATGCTGGATGATGACCGTCGTTCGAGTGTTTCTCTTTCGCTCAGTTACCTTTATTCCCGTATGAAGCGGAGCGATTTGGCTTTGCATTATGCGAAAGAGGCGGTCCGTTTAAGCCAACGGGACTCTTCGCAATTGTTTCGGGCATGCGTTGTGTTGGGCGATGTATTCTATCAGACGGCGCAATACGATTCCGCCTGTTATTATTTTCTTCAAAGTATGCGCTCCGAGGCTTCCGAGGTGAAAATGAATGCCTGTATGCGTTTGGCAGATATTGCCCGAAGGCAGGAAGACTGGAAACAGGTTGCTTACTATCAGGATCAGGAAAGCAAATATAGAGAAATGTATAGCAAACAGGAACAGAGGGAAGAAATCATATTGGCAGAGAAAGATCTGTTACATCGGCAGGAACAGTCGCAAATGAAGCGGCTGATTCTGATTTGTCTGGCGGCGATTGGTGCATTGGCCGTTTGCATTGTGCTGTTGTTGGGGCGACGAGCCAGAGAGCGGAAACGCCTTCGCGGGCAGATGGATGCACTGATGAAGTTCTGGTGGAAAGAACATCGGGCGCTGTTGTCCGCAGAACCGTCAGTGGTTGAGCCGGAAGTCCTCTTACTGCCTTTCAATGAGCCGAAAGAGGTGCACCCTCTGATCGATTTTGACGACTTGGTCGGTCATCTTCGCGAAACGGAACTATATGCCAAGGTGACCCGTATTCTTTCTTATCACCAATCCTACAACGATTATGAAGAACATTTCACGGTAGAAGATCAGAATGAACTGCTTAACCTGATTAACCGTTTTACGGAGTTGGGCTTGTCCACACAGGACATCGCCATTCTGTTGGAAAAAGACCGCTCCGGTGTATATAAACGTCAGAAACGTCTCCTGCATCAATATTTCCCGGATGCAGGTAAAAAGCGGTTGGAAGACGTGTTAAAACATCTTTGAATGCCTTTTTCTACATTTTTTCCACATAAAAAAATTGTGGAAAGCCGAAAATTCCACAAAAAATCCACAAATCCAATGCTTTCAGATAGCTAATTTTGGGGTATCAAAAAACAAAAACATAACTAATAAGATGAAAGCATTAATTCTATTTTTAATTTCTTTATGGATGGGTACGTTACCATTCTAATCCCTCACATCGGCTGGATTAATATAGTCTATTCCCGGTAGTAACAGTTGGACAAAATGCCTTGGGCTTTGGTGGGTAACCGTCCGATGCCGGAGGTGTGCGAGGTGCGTGATTTACCCGATGTTTTGATATAAAGATATTATCATTCGCGAATGTGATGGCTGTTCTTGGATTTCAGCTTGAAATAAAGTCCGAAAGAAATATTTTGTTAATATTGGTTTCTTAAAATCATGAAAAAATTAAATGAATTCAAAGCGTTTGCATTGAGTAAGACTCAGATGAACGCACTTGCTGGAGGTATTTCTGTTGCATGTCTTGTTGATGGCGAATTAGTAGGTCATTTCAATGCCGATAGCATCAAAGCTGCAGAAGATTATCTGTCTAACTTCTATGATGGTGACATAGAATGTAAAAAGGTATAATTGATTTTAACATTCCGCTACTTTAATGTGGATATAGAAGTAAATGATAGTATTTCGGTTCATCATTAAAGTTACTAAAAATTAGGGAAGATAGAGAAAAGTTCTCATCAAGAGAGTTCATTGCTGTCCGGAGAAAATTCTTTAAAACAGTTATTATTAACTAATAATCAGTTAGTTACAAGGCTAATAAAATTTTTCGATTAGAAATCATAGTT
>NZ_CASFWU010000009.1 GCF_949298305.1 uncultured Bacteroides sp.
CCATAGGGTTTTGAGGATAAGTCTGAACATAAATTTCTTGTTTTATGCAGTTGACAAGGGGACGAGGCTTCAGGACACGAGGACCTGCCTTGTCAACTCGTTTACTTGTCAACTCGTCAACTTATTAATAATTATCTTTTCTCATAAAGCGAATACACAATCGGTTTGCGGAGCGACATCCACGCCGGCAGGAGGGCCGACAGCAGGTTCAACACCAGACAGAGCAGGAAGGCGATGCCAAAGACGGCAGGCGCGAAAAGCATCTCGCCCGACACGTAGGCATCGACACCCTGCGGCACAGCTTCGGACCACCGGTCGAGCAGCGTGAAAATCCACTCACGCCCCAGGTAGACAACAATCCACGCCAGCACCAATCCCAACAGACCGCCCGCCAGCGTCAGGAAGAAGTTTTCCCACATCACTTGCGAAAGCAGTATATTGCGTCCTGCGCCAAACGATTTACGTACTCCCATCTCGGCCAGACGGCTCTCCATGCGGCTGGCAATAAGTCCGCTCAGATTGAGCGCGGGCACCAGCAGGAGCACCAGCACCACGACTATCAGATAACCCGCCGTTTTCCAGGGGTTGAAGCCGGCATCCGACGGATAGCTCTGGAAGACGCTCAGCCAATGTGAAGTGGGTTGCTTCCACAGTTCCATCTGCCACTGATCCTTGTACTGCAGGTTCACCCGCCTCGTCAGGTCTTTGATTTCTGCCCGCAAGGCATCGGCCTGCGCTTCGTCCCTTACAAGAAAAGTGACGGAGAATTTGCCACAATAGGGAAACTGAGCTGTACTCGGTTCCTTATAATTTTCGTCTACCGAATAGGGCAAATAGACCTGCGCATACGACTGAGAGGTGAGGTAGCTGGCACCGCGCACTACGCCACACACCCGATAGTTCACATAATCCAATGAAAAGGAACGCCCGACAACATCCTTCGTCGTACCGAAAAGGCGACGCGCCAGGTCATCGGAAATCACAGCCGTATGGATGCCGCTCTCCAAATCAGAATCGGTAAAAGGATTTCCCTCCAGAAAGCGGAAAGAATAAATACGGAAAAAGGCAGGATCTACCAACTTCACAGCCACATTAAAGTCGCCGCTCAAATCGGCCGGCTGTATGTAAGTGGAGTTTTCCATGCCATAATCCACAATGGCAGAAACTTCCTCTACGTTCTTCAACGGATACATCCACTCCTGCACAGCCTGAAAGGACAACCTGAACTGGGTAGTCATTCTTTCCTTGTCCGAGTGGAAGCTGGCACTGGTGAGATACAACGTATTCCCCCGGTTCACCTCGGGATATACAGGCGCCAGCTTCACGTAATAAACCACCGCCATCACAACCGTCATGGCAATGGCCAGCCCCGTGCCGGCAACGTAGAGCGTACTGAACAGGCGGTTCTGCCTGAACAACGCAAGGGCTTGTTTGAAATAGGTTTTCAGCATGATAATCAAAAGCCTCACCCCCGACTCCTCTCCCAAGGAGAGGGGAGGAAGGATATGGCGGTTATTTAGTTTTCTCTTATTCTTATTATATATACATATTTATGTTTCGCAAGTTTATTAACGGGTTGTAGTTAAGAAGTTAAGAAGTTAAGGAGTTAAGCCAATACCTTTTCTATGAATGGTAAAATGGTTAATGATGAATGGTTAATTAATTCTTCATTTTTCATTTTCTTGTCTATCGGCTTTAACTCCTAAGCCCACCCTGGTGGAACCTCTCCCCCTTCGGGGGGAGTTGGAGGGGGCTTCCTTCTTTTTCTTTCCCATGCTTTTCAAAATGGTTTCAAGCAATGAAACCAGTAGTTTCAAGCAATGAAACCAGTAGTTTCAAGCAATGAAACCGATGGTTTCAAAGAATGAAACCGATAGTTTCAAGGAATGAAACAAATCTGAAACTACTGGTTTCATTGTCATGACAACCGTTGAAACTTTTTTCCATTCTGCTTGTTTCCATTTGATACCTTCTGAAAATACACGCGCCAACAGGTATCTATGAATCATCACCCTTAATCCCCCTCTCTTTGGGAGAGGGGTTAGGGGTGAGGCTTCTACTCCTCCCTCAACGCCTCCACCGGCAACGCACGTGCCGCACGCCGTACAGGGATATACGTCCCGACCAGCGCTATCAGCACCAGAACCAGGTAGCTGAGTGCCAGCACCACGGTGAAGTGGAAGCCGAAACGGTTTTGCCCGTAGGCGGGATTGGGCACGAACTTGTCATTCATCTCTACCGCGTACAGGCCGTTGACATGGGCATGATAATACAGGAAAGGGATAATCAGCACAAAGGCCACCGTCAGCAACAGCCAAGCTTCGATGAGGAACTGCCGCACGATGCACCCTTGCGAAGCGCCCATGCTGCGCATCACCCCAATCTCGCCGCGACGGGCATTGCTGCGTATCCAGAAGGTGCCCACCATACCCAGGAAGATGCAGAGCAGGGCGAAACCCGTCAGGGCGTATTGCAGGCGGAGCTTGTTGGTGACGCCGCTCTTCATGGCATAGGCCTCGCTCAGCTCCGAAAACTCCTTCAGGCTGTCGAAGTAGAAGTTGCCTACGGAGAGCTGCGGCGCCACTTCCTGCTGGAAACGCTGCTTGAAAGCCGATACGTCCACACCCGGCTTCAAACGGATGACAAAATTGTACCACCACGGCATATACGGACTTCCATACATTTCGCTGTACATGGTGACAAAGAGCGGATAAGGTTGCTCGTAGTCGCGGTGCTTGAAGTCGCGGAATACGCCTGCCACCTCCAAGGCATCCTCGTCCTGATAGACTTTCTTGCCCACGGCATCGGCCGTACCGAAAAGGCGCCAGGCCAGCCGTTCGGAGATGAATGCCTTGTCCTCCACCTGCTCAGGCAGTCGGATGTCACCGCCCGTACGGGCATCCTTCATGCCATAGGTATGAAGCATATTGCTGCCATCGGTTGCCACAAAACTATAAGACTGGGCATGTACGAAGCCTTCCCTTTTATGCAGGGAAGCGGTATCGGCATAGATTTGCGTACCGCTCCACGAGCTGCTACAAGGGAAACTTTGATTGCCGGCAATGGCCCAGCACTCCACCTCGGGCTGCTCGCGTACGATGCGGGCAAGGCGTGTGTAGGCCACCAGATTCATCGAGTCGGAAGCCATGTCGGGGTCGAAGTTGCCGTTCGTCCCGTCGTACATGCCGATGTTCACCACGTAAAGCCTTTCGGGGTTATACCCTCGGTCGATGGAACGGTTGGCGGTCAATACATAGATAGGGTCGATGACGGTCCAAAGGAAGAAACTGACGACCAGCAGTTCCAGGAATATCCAGCCGTTCTGACGACGCTGGTTCCAGCACAGGTATCAGCCTTTAACTTCCAAGCCCGCAAACGGGCTATAACTCCTTATAACTCCATTTTACTCCTTTACAATAATTATCTCTTCGTATTCAACGATTCCATGATCGGATGCCGCATCGCCCCAAGCGCAGGCACAAGGGCCGACACCACATTGAGCACCACGCACACGGCCAGTGCGCTGCCGAACACGGCGGGATTGAACAGCATCTCGGGCGTGAGCGACGTGGAGAGCGAAGTGTTGTAGATGTTCTTGTCGAACAGCGTCAGAATCCAGTCGCTGGCCGTCAACACAATCAGATAAGAAAACAACAGGCCTGCCAGACCGCCCAGCAGCGTGAGCAGCAGGTTCTCGCAGAGCACTTGCTCCAGCAGGCGGCGGCGTGTAGCTCCGTAGGCCTTACGGATGCCCAGCTCGGCAATGCGGCTGTCCATGCGCGAGGAAATCATGCCGCTCAGATTCAAGGCAGGGATGAAGAGCAGGGCCAGCAGGATGTAGAGGAAGTCCTTGACAAGCTCCATCGTGTCGGGTGCCTTCTCCACATCCTGGCGGAAAGTGCTGAGCCAGTAAGGATCGGGCTGACCCATCAGGTCGTATTCATAATCCTTGTCCTGCTGGGTATAGCGCCGGAACGCATCCTGCACCTCGCTGCGTACCGCTTCGAGGTTCTCCGCATCGTCCACCAGCAGCGATACATACACATTGCCCAGCAAACCGAACCGGTCCAGCTCCTTGGAAATGTACTGCGCATTGAGCAAAGGCAGCCACACGTCGCCTGCCGTCTCGGGCGTAGCATTGGAAACATCCCGCACCACGCCACACACGCGGTAGTCGCGTCCGTTGAAGGTGAAGTGCCGACCCTCCACTCCTTCGACGGCGGCAAACAGTCGCTTGGCCAGCGACTCACCGATGACAGCCACTTGCGCCTTGGCCTCCACATCTTCCTGCGTGAAAGGCTGGCCGTCGACAAAGCGGAAGGAAAAGACTTTCCAGAAAGCGCCGTTGGCAAAACGGGGGGTAACCTTGAAGGGCTTTACGTCTGCGGCAGACACCTGATAATCTCCCCAAAAATCAATTATACTGCCCGCCACCTGCTCCACATGAGGCAGTCCCGGCAGCATCTGGTCCACCACATAATAGGCCACGCCGCCGTTGATGGTCCAGTTCTCGGGCTTTCCCTTCGGGTAGCGCTTTATCGGCTTCAGCACCAGCGTGCGGTCGCGGTTATACTCGGGATAGACGGGGCCGAACTTGACATAGAAGATGATGAACAGCGTCATCACCAGCGCAATGGACAGGCCCGTGCCCACCACGTAGATGCCTGTAAAGAGGCGGTTCTGCCGCATCAGGGTCCAGGCTTGTTTGAAGTAGTTTTTCAGCATAATCACTATTTTAGTAGTTAACGGGAGTTAAAAGGAGTTACCACTCCGCTCTGCTCCGTTCAAGGAGTTAAAGGCCAATAGAAAAGAGAGCGGACAAGTCGAAGTATCAGCTTTTTACTCCCAAGCCCGCCCCAGGCGGGCAATAACTCCCTTTAACTCCTTCTAACTCCTTAATCATATTACTTTTTCAGCTTCAGCTTGTTCTTGTTCTTATACTGGCTCATGTCGCTCACCACCACCTGGTCGCCCGGTTGGAGCCCCGAAACCACTTCGACATACTCGAAATTGGAGTCGCCCAGCTGCACCTTACGCTTCACAAGCTGACCTTCACCGTCGCGTACAAAGAGGTCGTACTCGCCACGGCCCACATAGTACGAGGCATTGGCCACGCGCATCACGTCTTCCTTCACGGCGTTCATCACGTAGACATCGGTCTTCAGGCCCGAACGCAGGCGGCGGTTGCTGTCGTCCTCCAGCTGCACGGTAAAGGAGATGACACCGTTCTTCGAGAGCGGGGTGACGCTGCTCACCTGCCCTTCCAGCTTCTCGCTGCCTATCTTCACGATGGCCCGGCCGCCGGCTGCCACGCGGTCGCCGTAGGTATCGGCTATCTCGCCCTCCACCTTGAAGTGGCTCAGGTCGGAGATGACAGCAATCTGCGTGCCCTCGCCCACCTGCGCACCAATCTGGTTATTGATATAGGTAAGGATGGCCTTGCGGGGCGAACGCACCTGCGCGTCGTCCAGCGTGCGCTTGGTCTCGGCCAGGCTCTTGCGGAAGATGCTCAGGTCCAGTTCCTGCACCTTGTATTCGGCGGCCAGCACCTCCTGTTCGTTTTCGTACTGCTGGCGAAGCTGTTCCAGTTCCAGCTGGGCCACGTTGACGCTCAACTCAGCCTGGCGCACCTTGTCGGTGGTGCCCGAACCGAGACTGTCCAGATACTGCTCGTTGCGCAGCTCCACCTTCATGCGGTTCAGCTTCATCTCGGACACCTTGATCTGCATGGCCAGGTCTTTCAGTTTAGTCTCGTTGTTCACCCGCAACTGCTGCAGCTTGTAGGTGCGCATCTGCTCCTCGTCCAGCTGTTTCTTGTATTCGGTCTCGGCGCTTTGCAGGTCCAGCTTCAGGATGGGCGTGCCCACGTCCACGCTGTCGCCGCCTTTCCTGTAGACTTCGAGGATGCGGGTATTGATGGGCGAGTTGATGATTTCCTCGAAGGCCGGCACCACCTTGCCCGAGGCACTGACGCTGACCTCGATGGTTCCCTGGTCTACTTGTGAGAAGACGAGGTCCTTCTCCTTGACGCCCGTCCGCATCAGCGAGATGAGTACACTGATGACCACCACACCTGCGGCACCTGCTATGCCGTAGCGTATCAGTTTCTTGTTGCGCTCCTTGCGGCGCACTTCTTTCGGAATTTCTCTATCCATACCTTTATATTATATTGTTCTTATTTTCTTTACCTTTATTCTTCTGTCAGATTTTCTCTTCCTACCGATGGAAACGGACAATCCGAAAAGATTTACACTTTTTTCCTGCGAAATACGTGCCAAAACCATAATATCTTGATTAACAGTAAAAACAAAGAAATATCAAGTGTCCGAAATCGGACACAGTGTACACTTTTGGATAGTCTGTTCCGAACAGCTACACCCTTCGGGGTTCTTCCAAAAAGAACAGAACGGCCGGAATCTGCGGTCGTAAAAGGAAAGAACAGGTATGGAATTGGGGAAAATATGAACGAAAGCGAAAATATGAATAGTCATAGAAGAAATATAGACGCCTTCATTCCGGCATAACCATCTATCTTTGCGGCAAATAACAAAAGAAATATATGATAAAGAAATTGTTCACATTCGCATTTGCCTGCCTGCTAACGGGAAGTGCCGGAGCACAAGAAGTTCTCTCATTGAGCCGATGCCTCCGGATAGGCATCGAAAACAACCTGACCCTGCAAACCAAGCAGAACGACGTACGCAAAGGCCGTCACGCCATCAGCGAGAACCGCGCCAGGCTGCTGCCGCAAATCAACGCCGTAGCCGCCTTCAACGACAACTTCAACCCGCCCGTGTCGGTGACCGACGGTTCGGCCTATGGCAATCCGTACAACGTGACGAAGACCCTGCAATACAACGCCAGCGCAGGCCTGCAACTGCAGATGCCGCTCTACAACCAGACGGCTTATACGGCAGTAGACATCGCCCGCACCCTGGACAACATCAACCGCCTCACTTACCAGAAGGCCCGCGAAGACCTCATCCTGCAGATAGCCAGGATGTACTATCTGGGACAGAGTACCGCCGAACAGATAGCCATCATCGAAGGCAACATAGGCCGCCTGCGCGAACTGCGCGACATCACCCAGGCCTTCTACGACAACGGCATGGCGATGGAGGTGGACCTGAAGCGCGTCAACATCAACCTGGAGAACCTGCAGGTGCAGTACGACAACGCCCGGGCCATGCTGACCCAGCAGCTCAACCTGCTGAAGTACGTCATGGACTATCCCGCCGACATCGCCCTGGAGCCTGTGGACACCGAAAACATCCGGACCGCCAGCCTGACCGGACTGGACACCAACCAGTACGAACTGCAACTGCTCCGCTCGCAAGGCGAACTGGCCGAGCGACAGAAGCGGATGATTGCCCAGGGCTACCTGCCCTCGCTCAGCCTGACCGCCAACTGGATGTACTCGGCCTACACGGACAAGGCCCGGAACTGGTTCCACTCAGGCCCGTCCAACCGCTGGTACGACTCGAACGGCATCGGCCTGACGCTGCGCATCCCCCTCTTCGACGGACTGGACAAACGCGCCAAGCTGCGCCAGGCGAAGATTGACATTGAGAACATCCGCCTGAACCAGGAGAACATGCAGAAGAACCTGGAGACGCAGTACCTGAACGCCACGAACGACCTGATGAACAACCGACGCAACTTCCTGAAGCAGAAGGATAACTACCAGCTGGCCGAAGACGTCTACGAAGTGACCACCGACCGCTACCGCGAAGGCATCGCCTCGATGACCGAAGTCCTGCAGGACGAGATGCGCATGAGCGAGGCACAGAACAACTACATCAGTGCCCACTACAACTACCGCGTCACCAACCTGACCCTGCTGAAGCTAACGGGACAGACGGACAGCCTGCTGAAATAGGAGGGGACAAGGGGACGAGTTGACGAGTTGACAAGGGGACGAGTTGACGAGTTGACAAGGGAACAAGTTGACGAGTTAACAAGGGAACAAGTTGACGAGTTAACAAGGGAACAAGTTGACAAGGGGACAAGGGAATAAGGAGTGTCCTTGTTGCCTGAAGCCTCGTCAACTTGTCAACTAACCAACCCCCTCGTGGACTGAAGCCTCGTCAACTCGTCAACTAACCCCAAACCCCTCGTTGTCTGAAGCCTCGTCCCCTCGTCAACTAATTTAAAAACATTCAATCAAAATCATATAAACAGTCATGAAAACGAATCACACTTTACAAGAACAAGCCAAGAAACTGCGCAAAATGCGCCGTCGCCAACGTATAGCCAGCCTGCTGGGCATCGCCGTCCTCGCCTGGGGCGTGGTGCAGGCAGCCATCCTCTTCCTGGACTACAAGAGCACCGAGACCAGCAACGACGCCCAAGTGGAACAATACATCTCGCCCGTCAACCTGCGCGCCTCGGGCTACATCCAGAAAATCTGCTTCACCGAACACCAGGACGTACGCAAGGGCGACACCCTGCTGGTACTGGACGACCGCGAATACCGCATCCGCGTGATGGAGGCCGAAGCCACCCTGAAGGACGCGCTGGCCGGAGCCACCGTCATGGACGCCACCCTGCAAACCACCCAAAACAACGCCTCGGTGTTTGATGCCTCCATTGCCGAAATCGAAATCCGCCTGGCCAAGCTGGAGAAAGACCGCCAACGCTACGCCAACCTGCTGAAGCGAAACGCCGCCACGCCCATCCAGCTGGAACAGATTGAGACCGAATACGAAGCCACCCGCAAGAAACTCGAAGCCGTGAAGCGCCAGCAGCAGGCTGCCCGCTCGGGCGTGAACGAGGTGTCGCACCGCCGGCAGAACATCGAGGCCTCCATACAGCGCGCACAGGCTGCTCTCGACATGGCCCGCCTCAACCTGTCGTACTGCGTGGTGACCGCTCCCTGCGACGGCAAGCTGGGACGCCGCGCCCTGGAGGAGGGGCAGTTCATCGGCGCCGGACAGACCGTCACCTACATCGTGCCCGACACGCAGAAGTGGATTGTAGCCAACTACAAGGAAACGCAGGTGGAGAACCTGGCCATCGGGCAGCAGGTGCGCATCAGCGTAGACGCCATCAGCGGCAGGGAGTTCACCGGACGCATCACCGCCATCTCCGGCGCCACCGGCTCCAAGTACTCGCTGGTGCCCACGGACAACTCGGCCGGCAACTTCGTGAAGATACAGCAGCGCATCCCCGTCCGCATCGACTTCGACCACCTGAGCCGCGAGGACAACGAGCGACTGGCTGCGGGGATGATGGCGGTGGTAAAGACGGTTAAATGAAGAACGAAGAATGAAGAATGAAGAATTTTTTCTAAATGAGGCATATTACGTTCCGCATGGAAATTCTTCATTCTTCATTCCTCATTCTTCATTTCCAAAAATTCTTCATTTCCAAAAATTCTTAATTCTTAATTCTTAATTCTTCATTCCCCCTATGTCTTCCTATCCCCGAAACTACCCCTTCTACAACTGGGTGCCCAAACCGCTGGGCATCCTGATACTGGTGTTGCTCTTCATCCCCATCCTCACCGTGGGCGGCGTCTATACCGCCAACAGCGGCGAGATGATGAGCGGACTGGGCATCCAGTCGGAGCACATCCAGTTTGTCGGCTTCCTCACCTCCATCGGCATGGCCGCCTTCTCGCCCTTCTTCTACGAGCTGGTGTGCATCCGCCGCGAAAAGATGATGTGCCTCACGGGCTTCGTCCTGATGTACGCCCTGAGCTACGTGTGTGCCAAGACCGACAGCATCTTCCTCCTGGCGCTGTGCAGCCTCGTCATGGGCTTCCTGCGCATGGTGCTGATGATGGTCAACCTCTTCACCCTCATCAAGTACGCCTTCGGCATGGAAGCCACGCGCAACATCACGCCCGGCAACGAGCCCCGCGATGCCGAAGGGTGGGACCGACTGGACAGCGAGAAGAGCGTCAGCATGCCCACCATCTACCTGTTCTTCATGATACTGGGACAGGTGGGCACCTCGCTCACCGCCTGGCTGGCCTACGAGTACGAGTGGCAGTACGTCTACTACTGCATGATGGGCATGACGCTGCTGGCCATCCTCGTCATCTTCGTCACCATGCCCTACCACCGCTATCCCGGCCGGCGCTTCCCCATCAACTTCCGCAAGTTCGGCAGCGTGGTCATCTTCTGCGCCATGTGTACGTCGGTGGTCTATGTGCTGGTCTATGGCAAGGTGCTCGACTGGTACGACGACCCGACCATCCGCTGGGCCACCGTTGCCGCCATCGTGTTCACCGGCCTGTTCATCTATATGGAGGCCACGCACCGCTCGCCCTACTTCCTGACGGGCGTGTTCCGTCTGCGCACCATCCGCCTGGGCGTCGTGCTCTTCCTGCTGCTGATAGTGCTGAACTCCAGCGCCCTGTTCGTCAACGTCTTCACCGGCGTGGGCATGAAGATAGACAACTGGCAGAACGCCGCCCTGAACAACTGGGCCATCCTGGGCTACTTCATCGGTGCCGTGGTGGCCATCGCGCTGGGCAAGCGGGGCGTACACCTGAAGTATCTCTTTGCCCTGGGCTTCGTGTTCATCGGACTGTCGGCCCTGTTCATGTACTTCGAGGTGCAGACGGCCGGACTGTACGAGCGCATGAAGTATCCCGTCATCATCCGTGCCACGGGCATGATGCTGCTCTACTCGCTGACCGCCGTACTAGCCAACCAGCGCATGCCCTACAAATATCTGTCCACCTGGATCTGCATCATGCTGACCGTGCGCATGATGCTGGGGCCCGCCGCAGGCACCGCCCTCTACACCAACGTGATGCAACAGCGCCAGCAGCACCACCTCACCCGCATGGCCCACGATACCGACCTGACGTCGCCCGAAGCCGCCGCCAGCTATACGGGCACCGTCCGGGGCATGATGCTGCAAGGCAAGAGCCGCCAGGAGGCCGAGCAGATGGCCGCCCTCTCCGCCAAAGGCAAGGTGCAGGTGCAGGCCACGCTGGCCTCCGTCAAGGAGATGTCCGGCTGGACGCTCTATGCCTGCATGGGCTGCGCCTTGCTCGTGCTGCTGATACCTTACCGAAAGAGAAGTCTGTAATCTGTAAAGAGAATATAAGATTATACAAATTGAAAAAATGAATTATCGCACCATTTGAATAGAAAGTTTCAACTGAGTTAAGTAAAATCAAAGAAAAGAAAGCAAGCAACGCCATCAAACCCAAAACAGAATATTGTAACAGACTCCAGACAAAACATTATTTTATGTACTTGTTATACGAATGATTCAACGCAAGATAGAAGAGTATGTAGTAATTCTGATTTTACCTACCTAACAATAGGTATTTTGATCCGTTAAATGCTAAATATATATCATAAGAAGATAGACAGTGCAGGAAAAGAGGTATTTTTGTAGCGCCCTTTCGGGCTGTCGCATTTTCCATCGTCTCTGTCACAAGGAGTACCGGTGGTGCGGCTTTTAATCCTTTAAACATTTAATGACAGACTTCTTATGGAATTAAACAAATGCTTTATCGACGGAGTGTGGAACAAAGAAATCAACGTGAGCGACTTTGTTAGCAGAAACATTGCCCCTTATACGGGAGACGCTTCTTTCCTACAAGGCCCTACTGAACGCACCAGGCATATCTGGAACCTCTGCCTGAAGGCATTGGAAGAGGAACGTGCCAACAACGGAGTGAGAGCGCTGGACTATACCACCGTGTCCACCATCACTTCACACAAAGCCGGATACATTGACAAGGAAAACGAACTGATTGTAGGCCTGCAGACGGATGAACTGCTGAAGCGCGCCATCAAGCCCTTCGGAGGTATCAACGTGGTGATGAAGGCCTGCAAGGAGAACGGCGTGGAAGTGGACGAACGGGTAAAGGACATTTTCCAGCACTACCGTAAAACACACAACGACGGTGTGTTCGACGCTTATACGGAAGAGATACGTTCCTTCCGTTCGTTGGGCTTCCTTACGGGACTTCCCGACAACTATGCCCGCGGACGAATCATCGGCGACTACCGCCGGCTGGCCCTCTACGGCATCGACCGACTGGTGGAAGCCAAGCAGGAAGATCTGCGTAACCTGACAGGCCCCATGACGGATGCACGCATCCGGCTGCGCGAAGAGGTAGCCGAACAAATCAAGGCCTTGAATGAAATAAAGGTCATGGGCGAATACTATGGATTGGACTTGAGTAGAGCCGCCACCTCGGCACAGGAGGCTGTTCAATGGGTGTACATGGCCTATCTGGCTGCCGTGAAGGAACAGGACGGAGCAGCTATGTCGTTGGGCAACGTGTCGTCGTTCCTGGACATTTTCATTGAGTATGACCTGGCTCACGGACGCATCAACGAAACCTTCGCCCAGGAGCTGATTGACCAGTTTGTCATCAAGCTGCGCATGGTACGCCATCTGCGTATGCAGTCATACAACGACATCTTCGCAGGCGACCCCACGTGGGTGACCGAAGCCATCGGCGGACGCTTCAACGACGGACGCACAAAGGTGACAAAGACCTCTTTCCGCTTCCTGCAGACGCTCTACAACTTGGGACCCTCGCCTGAGCCCAACCTCACCGTATTGTGGAGCCCCGACCTGCCCGAAGGATTCAAGGACTTCTGCGCCAAGGTATCGGTAGACACCAGCTCCATCCAGTATGAGAACGATGACCTGATGCGCGAAGTGCGCGGTTGTGACGACTACGGCATTGCCTGCTGCGTGTCTTATCAAGCCATTGGCAAGCAGATACAGTTCTTCGGCGCACGTGCCAACCTGGCCAAGGCCCTGCTGCTGGCCATCAACGGCGGACGTTGCGAAAATACCGGCACGGTAATGGTCAAGGGAATACCTGTACTGACCAGCGATACGCTGAAGTTTGAAGAAGTGATGAACAACTACAAGAAGGTGCTGACCGAAGTGGCTCGCGTCTACAACGAAGCCATGAACATTATCCACTACATGCACGACAAGTATTACTACGAAAAAGCACAGATGGCCTTCGTAGACACCAACCCGCGCATCAACCTGGCCTACGGCGTGGCAGGACTCTCCATCGCTCTGGATTCACTGTCGGCCATCAAATATGCCAAAGTAACGGCACGCCGCAACGAGATAGGGCTGACTGAAGGTTTCGACATCGAAGGTTCCTTCCCCTGCTTCGGCAACAACGACGACCGGGTGGACCACTTGGGCGTGGACCTGGTATATTATTTCAGTGAGGAACTGAAGAAACTGCCTGTCTACAAGAACGCCCGCCCCACCCTGTCGCTGCTCACCATTACTTCCAATGTGATGTACGGCAAGAAAACTGGCGCCACACCGGACGGACGCGCCAAGGGTGTGGCCTTTGCACCGGGTGCCAACCCCATGCACGGACGGGACAAGAACGGGGCCATCGCATCGCTGAGTTCTGTGGCCAAATTGCGCTACCGCGACTCGCAGGACGGCATCAGCAACACCTTCTCCATCGTACCCAAATCGCTGGGGCCCACTCCCGAAGAGCGGGTGGAAAACCTGGTGACCATGATGGACGGTTATTTCACCAAGGGTGCCCACCATCTGAACGTGAATGTGCTGAACCGCGAAATGCTGGAGGACGCCATGGAGCACCCCGAAAAATATCCGCAGCTCACCATCCGCGTATCGGGCTACGCCGTGAACTTCACCAAGCTGAGCCGTGAGCATCAGTTGGAGGTCATCAGCCGCTCGTTCCACGAAAGAATGTGACCAGCATGACGATAAAAGTTCATTCCTACGAAAGTATGGGAACCTTCGACGGGCCGGGTCTCCGGCTCGTTGTCTTTCTGCAAGGCTGTCCCTTCCGCTGCCTCTATTGCGCCAACCCCGACACGATAGCAGCCGAAGGAGGGACTCCGACACAGGCCCATGAAATCTTGCGCATGGCGGACGACCAGAAGGCTTTCTTCGGACGGAAAGGAGGCATCACCTTTTCGGGCGGCGAACCGACCTTGCAGGCCGAAGCCCTGCTGCCCCTCTTTGCCGACCTGAAAGCCCACGGCATACACATCTGCCTGGACACCAACGGAGGCATCTGGAACCGGCATGTGGAGGAGTTGCTGAAACTGACCGACCTGGTGCTGCTGGACATTAAGGAATTTAACCCCGAACGCCACCGACGGCTGACGGGACGGGACAACACGCAGACCCTGCGTACCGCCCAGTGGCTGGAGCGGAACAACCGCCCCTTCTGGCTGCGCTACGTGCTGGTACCCGGCTACAGCGACTTCGAGGAAGACATCCGCGCCTTGGGCGAACGGCTGGGAAGCTACTCGCAGGTGCAGCGGGTAGAAATACTCCCTTATCACCGACTGGGCGTACACAAATATGAGGCTATGGGGTGGGACTATCAGCTGAAGGAAGTAAAGGAGAATACACCCGGGCAGCTGGCTCGGGCCGAAGCGATCTTCAAGGAGTACTTCCCGCTGGTGGTGACGAACTGAGGCCGGAAAGATTGTGACGTAAAGAAATATTTCCGCCCGATTAAAATGGCACGAAAGTAGGAAGAAAACCAATCCGTTTTTCTTTCTACTTCCTTTCCCAACCTCCCAGTATAATGCTCCAATTAGACTGTAAAAACACCCCGGCTTATGTATTTGATATTATTACCACTAAACAGATATTCCACAGTTAAAAGAACTTACAAACTGAAAGGAATGGATAAATATCATTAAATGACTGCAAATCAATCATTTACATTTTTCAATATAAGATTACTATCGATAGTAAGCAACCTTCGCACCGAAGGTAGGCGACCTTCGCCCTGATAGTAGGCAACCTTCGGCTCCAAAGAAGGCAAGGCAAACTGCCGGATATGGATATTATTTGACATTTTGAGTAAAACGACAATCGTGTAGTGCAAATAGCCTGAGTTCAAATTCCGTTCATCACCGAATACGCCAGCTATTCTTTTCCATACTTCTATCTTGTGTATTCTACATGCAAGATAACCCAAATTCTTATCTATAAACTTGAGTTTGGTTAATATGCTTTAGCCGGATTAATCAGAAAAATGTATAGCAAAATTACCACTTCTGTCTATTACTTCCAATATGGTGTTCCTTGACGGATATTAAGGTTGCATGGGGATGGTTTGAAACCCGAAAGTCTTATGTTTGAAACATTGCCCCCTTATGTTTCAAACATAGGACCTTTAGGGTTTAAATCCATTTTTCTGGAAAGGGAATGTAAGAAGCGCGAATTGTTCCTCTATTATCAAAAAAAAGGAACTGTCCGGATGCTTAGATCAATAAATCAGACGAATGCCTGCCTGCAAGGTAAAATTGAAGGGAGTCTCTTTTCGGATGGTCTCTACGGACGAGCCGTCATCGAAGAAATAAGAAAGACCCGGTTCCATATAGATGCCCACGTGCTTACCTGCATTGACCTGCACACCTACGGCGCCTGCCAGCGAGAACTGCAACGGTTTCACCGTCTGGTCTTCGTCACCCAGCTTGCCATAGACACATTTTTCCATCGCTCCACCGGCGGACAGATACATGATAAAAGGCTTACGGTCAATGAAATTCCAGTTGAGGCGTAAAGGGATACCGACGTAGTGCAACTTCTGCTCCACCTTCTCCGTACTGCCCTCGAACTTGATGTCGGAAGCCAGGTAAGTATACGTAAGTCCCGTTTCCACCGAAAAGGGTCCCCACAGATGCTTGCGCACCGACAGGCCCACGCTGACGGGCAGCTTGTGGTCGGCAGAAGCAATTTGCCTGCCTCGACTGAGCAAATAAGGCAAACCTTCCTTGAACACCAGTTCCTGATCTCCGGGGATGGCGAGGATACCGTTGGCCGTGGAGGAAAGGTCGAGGCTGTTGTCGGCCATATAAGCGTAATCGGACAAATAGGCGTTGCCCGCATACAGAGAGTTTCCGCTTCCACCTGCATTGCCCACCGAAAGGCCGACCGACCAGCGCGAAACGTCCTTGCGTTTGCTTTCCCCGGCCGGAAGATGCAGCATGTCCCTACTTGAGGGTCTCGTCGGCTTCAAACTCCGCTTTTTTTCTTCCCTTGAGGTAGTCTCTACCTGTCCAATTCCTTCTTTCCTATCTTCTTCAATGGGGGCGGCTTCATCGCGGACATCGGCAACAACCGGATCCGTCCCAACTTTCCCGGCTTCATCCGTCTGCACAAGCCGCTCGACCTGTGCCACCAATCTTGCCGTTACGGGACGTTGTCGGGGTTCGGACGGAACATCCTCCTTCTCCGTAGGCTTCAGCAACGTTACGGCCACGGGATGCGACTCCTGTACGGAAGGCTGAAGCGCAAGTTGGGGAACTCCGACATTGCCCACCTCATCACTGAGCGGGCTTTGCAGAAACCAAAGACTGATGCCCGAAATGCCGGCCAACAAGGCTGCCGCAGCCGCCATCGTCCACTTGCGCAAATGGAAAATACGTCCAGAACTGGCCTGCGGGACGGAACGGCGGGTAGCCAAATCCTTCTCAAGCCTCTCCCAACCGGAAGCAGGAAGCGGTTCGGAGTAGTTCTCCAGCTTCCGTTTCACCTCTTCCATCCATTGTCCGTTGTCTGTTTGCCTGTGTTTCTTCATATCCATTCAAGCATTTTTTTTCATCCATCCGTTTATCTTTACTGCCAAAGCCGCCTTGGCACGGGTCAGTTGCGAAGCGGACGACTTTTCATTGATGCCCAGCAAGCGGGCTATTTCTTTATGAGACTTCTCCTCGAACACGTACAAATTAAGTACCGTCCGGTAGCCCGTGGGCAGTTCGCCAATGAATCGCATCAGCACTTCAGAAGGGACAGCGGAAGCAGTAGAGGTATCGGGTTCATCGTACACTTCGGGCACTTTGTCAAGTTCGGCCGCCTGATTGAGCACGTCGTTGCGGCGTAGATACTGTAACACCACGTTGACCATCACCCGATCCATCCATGCCCTCAGCGAACCTTCACCCCGATAGACAAACTTGTCGAAAGAGTCAAATATCTTCAAGAACCCGTCGTGCATCAGGTCCTGGGCTGTATCACGGTCGCCTGCATAACGGATGCAAAGTCCCAGCATACGCCCCGCATAGCGCTCATACAGCTCCTTACGGGCTGAGTTGTCACCCTGCCTGCACCGATCTGCTAGTTCTTGTTCTTCCATTCTCTCTACTTGCACGTGTTTTTGATTAAATAATGCAACGGGCACAAAAATACTGCATCGCAGGCGGAAGTTTTTCGCTCTTTCAAATCTTTAACAGTCAACCATGCAGTAAACGGAAACTACAAGCATTTATTACAATAATATTCATTAGTAATAATACACAAAGATATGGACGTTATAAAAAAACTACAATTTAAAGTGATGGCAACGATAATGATATGCCTGCTCGGCTGGGGATTCCATTCTTGCTTGGATGAAAAAGTGGACAGCTATTCACGCCTGACCATAGGCACCATAAAGGTGATAGAGGCCAACGACTACTACTTTGCCCTGGACGACGGTTCCACGATGTATCCGGGAGACACGACCAACATTCATAACTACACCCCCGTAACAGGCCAAAGAGCCATTCTATACTTCGACCTGTTGGACGAAAAGGTACCAGGATATGACTACAATGCCCTGGTGTACCGAATTGAAGACATCCTGACAAAAGACATCTACTTCATGCCTACGGAGAAGGAAGACAGCATAGGCGACGACCGCATCAATCTGAACAACGCATGGTTAAGCGGCAATTATGTGAACATGCAATACCAGTTCTATTACAACGAAGAATCGGGGAAGGTACACATGCTGAACTTAGTAGTGAACGAAGCTAATGACAACATGAGCAATGAAGAAGGTTATTTGGTACTGGAGTTACGACATAATGCCTATCACGACGAACAGCGCACACCGGGCAAAGGGCTGGTATCATTCAAGTTGGATAACATTGCCCGCGAGATGGAAGGTAAAAAAGGATTAATTATTCGCATCAACACGCTGTACGATGGTGTGCAATACAAGAAAGTGGATTTTGCCAGTAACAAATAATACGAGCAAAGTACAATGAGAGTAAGACGTTTTACCCGCCTAATGCACAAATTGACATTTGCCGACATTCAAAAAATAGTGTATATTTGTTGCATTGAAATCAAACTAAGAATAAAGAATGAAACATACTTTACTCATCACCTTGCTTGCGTTGCTACTGTCCACTACTACACGTTCACAAACCACGGACGGTAACGATAGCATTTCACCTGCCCACACAGCCGGAGTTGAAATCATACACGGCGAATTGCCTTGGACAGGAACTAACAATTATGACGAATTTTTATTGGACATGAGCCTGATGCAGATAAATACGCCCAATCTGACTGACTTCAAACTGGAGATACCCGATGCCAGTAAAGATTACAGCCGCATCTTCAGACTGAATCCCAATATCACTTATTCGCAGGGTTCCCCCGGCTTTTACCTGTCTTCTTCCGTTTACGGATGGAATTCTTGGGGATTTGACAATTATACGGGGAACCTGCAAATGGGCACTTTCCACTTGAAGAACGGTATGACTCTGCACACCTATGGAGAATATGACAAGGATGGCTGGAAGGTACGTAATCCATCGGCCCTGCCTTGGCAACGCAACAACTTCCGCGGAGCCTTCGAACTGAAATCAGCCAACGGGTCGTTTGGCGTGAGAATCGAAGTTCAGCAAGGAAGGCAGATACCCTACTGATATTATTCCGAACGCCTACAACACCAGAAGGAAAAAAGGTAATGGCTCATAACAAGACAGCAGATGAAAAAAAAGATTCTAATCACAGGTGCCAACGGATTCATAGGCCGAAGGGTGATGGACGACCTCTGTGCAGATGATACGTACAGCGTCGTTGGATGCTCACTGCATGACGACCTCTGTCCCCAAAGCAGCAGGCACCTATTTGCCACCATCGACATCACGGACAGACAGGCCTTACGAAGTATCTTTGAAGAAACACATCCCGACATTGTAATTAATACTGCTGCTCTGTCTGCCATCGATTACTGCGAAACCCATCGGGAGGAAGCTGATGCTGTAAATACGCTTGCCGTCAAGCACATGGCAGAATTATGTGCACAACAGGGAAGCAGATTCATTCACCTCTCCACCGACTATGTGTTCGGCGGAAACAGTCAACGCCTTTATACAGAAGAAGACCTTCCCGCACCTGTGAACTATTACGGCATGAGCAAATGGAGAAGCGAACAGTATGTACAGGCCCTCTGCTCCGACTACGCCATTGCACGGATAGTGGTGGTGTATGGTAAGCCCCTGCCCGGACAACATGGCAACATTGTGGACCTGGTAGCCCAAAGGCTGAAAGACAAGGAAACGATACGGGTTGTTTCCGACCAATGGCGCACCCCCACCTACGTAGGCGACGTATCGACAGGCATCGGCAGACTGACAACACACAATGCCAGCGGCATCTACCACATTTGCGGCAATGAATGCCTGACCATCGCTGACGTAGCACGCCGGACGGCAAAAGTGCTGGAACTGGACAGTACTCTCATTCTTTCCGTCAATACGCACGAAATGGGCGAAAAAACACCGCGCCCTTCCTACAGCGGACTAGATATAGGGAAAGCGCGGAGAGAATTGGGGTATTGTCCCCATACATTAGATGACGGCATACGGTTGTCTACTTCAGGCTGCCGCCAATAATGTCCTGCAGTTCGTTGGTAATAGCCTGCTGGCGACTTTTGTTGTATTGTTTGGTCAGGTCCTGTATCAGTTCGTTGGCATTGTCCGTAGCTGCCTGCATGGCCAGCATACGGGCAGCATGTTCAGAAGTATTGGAATCCAACAGCACCGTAAATATTTTCTGGCTCAGCACCTTGGGAAGCAGTTCAATAATAAGTTCTTCGGCTGACGGCTCCACAATATAGTCGTTGTTGAAGCCACGCTCTTCTTCGTCACCACGCCCAGCTGCCGCCTCCTGGGCCACCTTTTCAAGATTGATAGGCAGGTAATCTTCACGTGTCAGCACCTGTGACCCCATGGACTTAAAGTGATGATAGATGAGCTGCACGCTGTCCACCCGCTTCTCCACAAACTCCTTCATCAGAGTGGTGGCAAGACCGTTGGCAGCAGCGTAACTGGGCCTATCCGCCATTGCCTGAAAACTGCCGCAAGGCTCGTAACCCAACTTACGGACTGCCTCTTCCACCTTGCGTCCCACAGGATAGAGAAAAATGTTCTCTTTGCCCAGCCTGGCATATTCTTCCAATGTATGCTCCAACATCTTCACCACATTGGAGTTAAACGCTCCGCACAACGAAGTGTTGGATGAAATCACAACAATGGCCACCCTGTTCACTGTCCGCACCTCGGTATAGGGGGAGTTGACAGAGGCATCAGTGCCCAGAAAGTTGGTCAGAATCTCGTTCAGTTTGTGTTGGTAGGGCAGGATGTTTTCCACCCTCGCCTGCGCCTTGTGTAACTTGGCAGATGCTACCATCTTCATGGCCGACGTAATCTGACGCGTACTTTTGACGGAATTGATTCTGTTTTTTACCTCTTTAAGTGAAGCCATATTTCCCTTACTTAATTATAATGATTACATGAACTGTTTAGCAATGACAGCTGCCGTTTCTTCAATCAGCCGACATACGTCGTCATCAATGACGCCCTTCTTCAGCACATCCAGTACATCGGAGCGATGGTTGATATCCAGATAATTGAGGAAACTACGTTCAAACTCATTGACCTTATCCAAAGGGACATCCTTCAGCAAGCCGTGTGTACCGCAATAGAGAACGGCGATCTGCTTCTCTACAGGCATCGGACTATATTGAGGCTGCACCAGCAGACGGGTATTCTTCTGTCCTTTATCGATGGCAAGCGCTGTCACAGGGTCCATGTCACCGCTGAATTTTGAAAACGCCTCCAATTCGCGATATTGCGCCTGGTCTATCTTCAGCGTACCTGCCACTTTCTTCATAGCCTTAATCTGGGCATTACCACCCACACGGCTCACGGAAATGCCCACATCGATGGCTGGTCGGTTACCTTGATTGAAGAGGTTGGTATCCAAGAATATCTGTCCGTCAGTAATAGAAATGACATTGGTAGGAATGTATGCTGATACATCCCCTGCCTGTGTCTCAATAATAGGCAGTGCCGTCAGCGAGCCTCCACCTTTCACTTTCCCTCTCAGGCTTTCGGGCAGGTCGTTCATCTCGCGTGCCACTTCCTCTTGGTTGATGATTTTTGCTGCACGTTCCAACAGACGTGAATGCAAGTAGAAAATGTCGCCTGGATAAGCCTCACGCCCTGAAGGACGACGCAGGATAAGCGACACCTCACGGTAGGCCACAGCCTGCTTGGAAAGGTCATCATAAACCACCAGTGCATGACGGCCTGTATCGCGAAAATATTCACCAATAGCAGCTCCCGCAAACGGCGCATAGTACTGTAAGGCTGCCGGATCGCCTGCCGTGGCGGCCACTACGATGGTATAGTCCAAGGCGCCGTATTCACGCAACGTGTTCACAATAGAAGCCACCGTAGAACCCTTTTGACCAATGGCTACATAGATACAGTAGACAGGGTCACCCGCCTCATAGTTGGCACGCTGGTTGATAATGGTATCAATGGCGATGGCCGTCTTACCAGTCTGTCGGTCACCGATAATCAATTCACGTTGCCCACGTCCAATAGGAATCATGGCATCCACAGCTTTCAATCCCGTCTGCAATGGTTGATTCACCGGCTGGCGGAAGATGACGCCGGGAGCCTTTCTTTCCAGCGGCATTTCGTACAGTTCGCCTCCAATCAGTCCTTTTCCGTCCAGCGGAGCACCCAACGGATCGATTACACGCCCCAACATATTTTCACCTACCATAATGGAGGCGATGCGCTTAGTCCGCTTCACAATAAAACCTTCCTTAATCTTGTCCGTGGGGCCCAGCAATACGGCCCCCACATTATCCTCCTCCAGGTTCATCACAATAGCCTTGATGCCGTTGTCAAACTCCAGAAGTTCATTTGCTTCGGCATTGCGAAGGCCATAGATACGCGCTACGCCGTCGCTCACCTGCAGCACCGTGCCTATCTCATCAAGTTGTACACGGGTATCTATCCCTTCCAACTGCCTGCGGAGAACATCGGAAACTTCGCTCACTTTTATATTTTCAGACAACATAAAAATTCTGTTTTCAATATTATACTATTCTTCGGTTCTTGTCAATAAACTGCTCTTTCACCTTTTTGAGTTGTGTGGCTATGCTGGCATCCAGACGAAAATCATTGATGTCAAAGATGAATCCTCCGCCGATGGAAGAATCGACCTCCGTCTGTAATTCCATGCGTGCGTGCAGTACCGACGAAGCGCTCTTCCTGATACGTTCTTCCATCTCCTTGCTCACCGGAACAGCCGTAATCAACTTGGCTACACCGATGTGCTTGTTCTTTCTGTATAAGTCGAGAAAGGAAAGGCAGATGTAATGCAGCATGCTTCCGCGACCGTTTCTCAATACCAAAGTGATGAAACGGCAGAATTCACGGTTGGCAGGGTGATCACCCGTTGCCGCAGTACAAATCAATGTGAACTTCTCGCGGATTGACAAAATAGGATTTTCCAACGCCAGACGTAAGTCGGGATGCCTGCGCAGGCTGTGTTCCAGCATACGTATCTCTTCATAAAGAATCTCCTCCGTCTGCGTGTCCTTGGCGTAATCAATCAATGCCTTTGCATAACGCATAGAAACAATACCTATATCCATATCTCTGAAAAAGATGTTCGTTGAACCATATTCATATCAAAATAATGCAGGTAGCCGCCTCTCAAGACGCCCGAAAAAAGAAATTGTCAGTTCTTTTTGGGTTTACTGAGCAGTTCATCCAGCATACGGTCTATCATTTGCATTTGTTCCTGCTTACCATCCAGGTTCTTACGTAAAACCTTCTCTGCAATGTCTACAGACAGTTCTGCAACTTGACGCCTAATTTCGCGGATGGCCTCTTCTTTTTCCTGCTGAATCTGGCTTCTGACTTCAGCCAGTTCCTTTTGCGCAGTAACTTCAGCCTGCTTGCGTGCCTCAACAATAATCTTGTCACGCTCGTGCATTGCCTCACGCAAAATACGTCCCTGCTCCTTATTGGCAGCAGTCACTAAAGCCTCGCTCTCTTCCTTTAGTTTTGCGAGTTGTGCATTGGCCTCCCGCGCTACTTCCATAGACTGGTCAATATAAGTCTTACGTCCTTCTACCATATTGGTTATTATGGGAAATCCAAACTTAGCCAATACCGCAAATACGATACCGAACGAAAGAAGCATCCAAAACAAAAGACCACTTTCGGGCAATAACAGTGACATAAACTTTTAATATTAGTAATTACATACAATAAAAACTCCTTACAGAATGAACACCAAAAGACATACAACAACTGCAAGCAGAGCCACACCCTCAATCAAAGCGGCGGCAATAATCATATTCATACGGATGTCTCCCGAAGCTTCCGGCTGCCGAGCAATAGCTTCCATAGCCGAACTACCAATTTTACCAATTCCGATACCCGCACCAATTACAGCAATACCGGCACCCAAAGCCGCACCCAGTTTACTTACTCCTACTCCTGCCGCAGCAGCTTGCAATAATACAGATAGTAACATAATTCTTAAAATTTAAATGGTTATTATTTCAATTCATAATCAGCTATTTAAAAATTCTCTTAACAGGAAGACCTCTACTTTACTTCACGGCCACTTCCTGTCTTTTCTCTTTTTCCTCATGCGGATGGTCTTCTTGGGCAAGCCCAATAAATACCGCTGAAAGCATAGTAAATACATAGGCTTGAATGAAGGCAACCAACAGTTCGAGAGCATTCATAAAGATGTTGAACAAGACGGAAGCAAAAGTAAGCGTACTGTTCAAAGCTGCCCCCATACTGACGGAGATGAAAATCAGACATGTCAGTACCAGCATGGCCATGTGTCCCGCCAACATGTTGGCAAAAAGACGAATCATCAACGCAAATGGTTTTGTGAACACCCCAAAGAACTCAATGAGTGGCATCATCGGAATAGGCACCTTTAGCCACCAGGGTACATCAGGCCAGAAGATATCTTTCCAATATGTTTTAGTGCCGAAAAGATTGACAGCCAAAAATGTACAGAATGCCAATACCATGGTGACAGCAATATTACCCGTAACATTGGCTCCACCAGGAAAGAAAGGTATCAATCCCATCAGATTATTGATAAAAATGAAGAAAAACGCTGTAAGCAGATAAGGCGAGAATCTGCGATACTTAGGACCTATACAACTTTTTATGACATCATCGTTCACCATCATTATGAACATCTCCATAAATCCGATAAAACCACCTGGCGCAGAACTTCCTTGGGGATGTTTTCTATACCAGCGTGCTACACTCAATACAATTATAATCAGCAACATGCTGTTAATCAATAATGCACAAGCCACTTTCGTTATCGAAAAATCCCATGGACGCACTTCATTACCTTGAGAATCATACTCCACCAACTTACCTTCATATCTGCTACCTTTTGGAGCGATGGAAAGTCCTTCGTAGCTTCCATTGTTTTCAGCCAACCGAGATGATGAAAAAACATGCCATCCTGTCGCCTCGCTGTATATGATGACGGGCAGGGGAACAGTGAGATGCAGATTGCCCCACGTCGTGATGTGCCATTCATAAGAATCGCCAATATGCCCCATCACAATATCCTTTACATCCACCGTATTTTCCTCCTGTTCAGCAGAAGTCAGTTGTTCGTCTTTCAGCAGGCTATCCACGCTTGCTTTTAGGCTATCCACCTCCACTCCAAGATAATCTTCAGCTTTCAGACTGCCGATATTGAACAGGAAAGCGACCAACAGGAGTAGAATACCTATGCTATGTTTTTTTTTCATTTTTCTTCTTCATTTTTCGATTCTTCTCAAACGTAAAGAAGAACCACGAATCATATATCAGATAAACCAGATAGTTTCCCACAAAAGTCAGCAGAAAAGCCTTCGCCTCTTCACGCACCACAATACAATACACTGCCATCAGCAGAATAGAGAACAGCATTCTCATGACGCGCATCAACATATAAATCTGCAACAGCCGTTGTGGCGAATGTTTGCGGCATACTTCGACCATGTTTATTTCAAATATGCCGAAAACAAAAAAGAACAATGGTATCAGTGGATAGCCTCCGAAATAATGATGCGGGAAATTATAGAAGTATATACAACCGCCTACCCCTCCCAGCAAGAAGGTCAGCAGCGTAATTTGCCACAAATAGTTTCGTTTGGTAATACTGATGCCCACAACAACAAAAATCCTTTATCTCAATTTAAGTCAAGCTTTAACACAAACAGCATAAAGACTAGACTACAAATTTTATACAGTTGAACAATACATTTATTCTATAATTCAACACAGGCAGTCACCCCGTTGTTACTCAGCTCTACAAACCCTCCGCGTACTGTGAGTGTATGTTCTTCTCCTCCGGCAGTATAGGATAAGACACCTGCCTTCAATGAAGAAACAATAGGTGCATGCTGAGGCAGAATGGTGAAGGAGCCTAATGTACCTGGCAGTGTAACACTCTCTACTTTTCCCTGGTAGATTTCCTTTTCAGGGGAAATAATGTCCAAATGCAAGTCTTTCATCGGAAATCTCCTGTTTTTCTACTATTCTACATCAGTTCCCTTTGGCCTGTGCCAACAGTTTTTCTCCTTTGGCAATAGCCTCCTCAATAGTACCTACATTCAGGAAAGCCGGCTCGGGCAGGTGGTCTACCTCGCCATCAAGTATCATCTTAAATCCCTTAATGGTATCTTCAATAGAGACCATAGTGCCTGGCACCCCTGTAAATTGCTCGGCAACAGCAAACGGTTGCGAGAGAAAGCGCTGCACTCGGCGAGCACGATTTACCAGTGTACGGTCGGCATCCGAAAGTTCCTCCATACCCAAGATTGAGATAATGTCCTGCAACTCCTTGTTGCGCTGCAGAATTTGCTTCACCCGTTGGGCTACTTCGTAATGCTCCTGCCCAACGATATGCGGATCGAGAATGCGTGAAGTGGATTCCAGCGGGTCGACAGCGGGATAGATACCCAGCTCCGTAATCTTACGACTGAGCACCGTCGTTGCGTCCAAATGAGTAAAGGTAGTAGCAGGCGCAGGGTCAGTCAAGTCATCGGCCGGCACATAGACTGCCTGCACGGACGTAATGGATCCGTTGCGTGTGGAAGTGATACGTTCCTGCATGGCTCCCATCTCGGTGGCCAGAGTTGGCTGGTAGCCCACAGCTGAAGGCATACGCCCCAACAAGGCGGAAACCTCAGAGCCAGCCTGTGTAAAACGGAAAATATTGTCTATGAAGAACAGAATGTCTCGAGGACCATCAGTCTCGGCACCTCTGTCACGGAAAGATTCCGCAACCGTCAAGCCGGATAATGCCACAGATTGACGAGCCCCAGGCGGTTCGTTCATTTGACCAAATATAAGTGTTACTTGAGACTTGGCTACTTCATTATAATCCACCTTCGAAAGGTCCCAGTTACCTTCCTCCATGCTTTTCTTGAATTCTTCACCATATCTGATAACACCAGACTCTATCATTTCACGTAACAAATCATTTCCCTCACGCGTTCGTTCTCCAACTCCTGCAAACACTGAGAAACCATGTTGTTTTTTAGCTATATTATTAATCAATTCTTGAATAAGCACAGTCTTTCCAACACCTGCTCCACCAAATAGACCAATCTTTCCACCCTTGCAATAAGGTTCCAACAAGTCTATTACCTTAATTCCTGTATATAAGACTTCCTGCACTGTTGTCAAATCCTCAAATTTTGGCGGCTCACGATGAATCGGATAAGCTCCGGCACGATTCAAATCCTTCATCCCGTCAATGGAATCGCCGACAACATTCATTAGGCGTCCCTTAATCTGATCGCCCACAGGCATGGTAATAGGTCCTCCGAGCGGATAGGCCTTCATACCTCGCTGTAAACCGTCAGTACTATCCATAGCTACAGTTCGCACTGTATTTTCACCAATGTGTTGCTGTACTTCTACAATAAGTCTTTTCCCGTGAGGCTTTTTGATTTCCAAAGCATCGTGAATGCTTGGCAACATCAATTCAGCCTCCGTACCGTCAAAATAGACGTCTACAACAGGTCCAATAACCTGTGAGATATGTCCAACAATTTGTGACATAAGCGTTCCTACTATTTTAATTCTGCCGACCCAATACTATTTAAACATGGGTCCTACAAAAATGATTTATTTATTTCTACCACTTAATAAGTATGGCAAATTTATAAACAATTTCGCAGCAGTTGTTCTACGGAATAGCTTTTTTTGAACAAAAAACACTCTTTTGAACGATTCAGGATACAATTAGAACAATTTATTGCAGATTCTGCAACATTTGTTAACATCAATATACTTTCACTTTAGCAGCTATGCGTTTAACTTTGTCACGCAGTGCATCCAAATCGCTACCGAGCGGAGCATAACATAACACTACTCCCATACGGCGGTTGACTCTGGTGGTTGGCTTGCCGAAAATACGCAAGAAGGTATCTTCCTCACGAGTCACCTCTTCCAGTCCCAGATAGTTGGGATACTCTTGACTGGCTATCGGTGAAAGAATTACGGCGCTGGCCCCCATACGCTCTTGTTTGATACCAGGAATAGGTAGTCCCAGCACGGCTCTCAAATGGAGCTCAAACTCATTAAGGTTCTGAGTGCCTGCCAAAGTAACCATACCAGTATCGTGCGGACGTGGAGACAATTCGGAGAAGTAGACGCCGTTTTCGTGGCTGAGGAAGAATTCCACGCCCCAAATGCCGGCACCAGTCAAAGCTCGCGTCACTTTTTCAGCCATCTGTTGGGCCTCTTTCAGATGTTCGGGGTCGATGTGTACAGGTTGGAAGCTCTCGCGGTAGTCTCCCCCTTTTTGTACATGGCCAATGGGCGGACAGAATAACGTAGGTCCATCTTTCTGGGTAACAGTCAATAGGGTAATTTCACTGTCAAAACGGATAAATTCTTCGATAATCAGTTCCTTGATATCTCCACGGCTGCCATTGCAACCATATTCCCAGGCATGTTCCAGCTCGTCGGCACTCTTCACCAACGACTGTCCTTTACCCGAAGAAGACATAAGTGGCTTTACTACACAGGGAAATCCTATCTTCTCAGCTGCCTCTTTCAGTTCGTCCAATGATTTGGCATAGAAATATCTGGCGGTTTTCAATCCCAGTTCCTTGGCAGCCAGGTCTCGGATGGCCTTTCGGTTCATGGTATAGTTCACTGCACGGGCACTGGGCACCACCTGGATGCCTTCGTTCTCGAAGTCATACAAACGCTCTGTACGAATGGCCTCAATTTCGGGGACGATGATGTCCGGCTTATGCTTGCGCACCACGCGCTCCAGAGCGTCTCCGTCCAACATACTGAACACTTCGCACTCGTCGGCCACCTGCATGGCCGGAGCTCCGGCATACGAATCGCAGGCCACCACATATTGGCCCTTGCGTTTGGCCGAAATCACGAACTCTTTACCCAATTCACCCGAACCTAATAATAAAATCTTTTTCATCTTTAAATCTGTTTCTATATGATTGAATTTAACTATTATCACTTATCCCACGAGAATACGTATGGACAAAAGTAGCATTATTCTCCCAATCCGACAACACATCAGAATACGAGTTTCAGCAGGGAGGCCAGCCTTTGTAAGCATTTTTATTCCATTGTCGTTGGAATAGCCATTCGAAAGGCTTTCGAATGGCTATTCGATAGCCTGTCGAATACATATTCGAAGGGGTTTGGAATATCCGTTCGATTTACTTTTCAAAACGGCCGCTTCCCGCCGAGACCCGCCTGCCGGATTGGCGCTGCCTCCTCCGCCTGTTCTGCCACAGGCTATCTCATATATCTTCTTCCAGCGGCATGTATTCGGTGCCCTTGTCCGGTATGCTGAAGTCCTTGTTGGCAAACAAATCCGCCAGTCCCGACACTTGTTTCAGCCGAAGCAGTTCGTCACGATCCATTCCGATATGTTTCATAATCCATTGGTCGGACATACCGGCCTTATCCAATTCGGCCACGATGTTGCACATCAATTCAATGTTGTGTGTGCCACGTGCTCTGTTGTGGCGGATGGTGGAAGCCATACGGTTGGACAAATCCTTCTCTATTACCACTACCGGCAGCAGCCCCTTTTCGCGCTCGAACACCCGCTTGGAGGTTTTCATTACCTGGTAGCGGTGGTAGCCGTCCACCAGAATGTAGGTATCGGTCTCGGCGTCGTAATAGCAGACACAAGGCATCGTGAAACCGTCTTCCCAGATGGAGAGTTCCAACAACCGCATTTCGGGCGGAGCAACCACATTGGGGTTATAATCGTTAGCCTGTACTTTTTCTATCGGTACGGCCTTCACATTGTATACCGGACTTTGAGTTTCATTCATAACATCATATTTTTATATTGTTCCATTATTTTATTGCGTTTGCGCACTTCTTCCTTGTTCAGTGCAAAGCCCATGTACTTGCAGGCATGATCGTTCTTCAGGATGCAGATACACATGCGCTTGTAAGTAGGAATTTCACGAAATTCGGGGATGTCGATATCATCCAGATACTCCATTCTCACGGGCTTCTTGTTCGTCTTGTAATTGCTGCTCTCCATAACGTCTATGCTGACCCCGGCATCCCTCAGCCGCTGGATGGTCACGTCACTGAGGCATCCGCCTCGGGTTCGCCAGAATTCCTTGCTTACAGTCAGTTTCCGCAGATAGTTGCGTCTTGTCTGTTCAGGCAGGGTAGAAAGCAGAAACTGCATAAACTCCTTCCATGTATAGCCTTGCGGCAGATGAATGCTTTGCCATCCCATGACATGTGTTCCTCCGTAGATTCCCGTAAAATTGACTCCGTTAACACGCCCTATCATCTTACCCCAAGTGTTGGGATCTATTGCCTTATATAGCGCGAGGCTCTCAATTGCCTCACCCAGAAAGGGACTGGCCACCCGCTGACGCTCCAGATTGACACCAGCCTTGTAATAAAGGTCGTAAAGGCGATTGTAATCAAAACCGAATTTCCCGTTGGCTGTCCACACATCTGTTGTCCTCCAGTCATAGAGTGGATAAACATTAAAAATATCATTCCCAATCCTCGAAGTCCATCGGTAATTGTGATACATCTGGAATTTTCGGTTCAGATGAATGCAACGCCAACGGTTCAGACTCTCCTGAGTCCGGATACCAATCAGAAAACATGAACGTACGGCATCTTTACGTTCATGCAACCACTTGGCAAAGTACATCTGAAATTCATAATCCCACATATTTTCATAATAGAAAGGGAAATCGTCTTTGGTGTAACTGCCCGCAGGCATCTGCCGTACCCAGATGTCCTTCATCTTCTCATCCCACGGACGCCAGAAACTCTGATACATGGACGTACAGGTTGAAACCCTGAAAGGCACGCAGATGCGATACACTTCCAAAATATCCTTGTTGGCTTCCAGAATGCGGTCAACAAAATCAATGGTCAGGCTGTATTGAATTTCGTAGTCCATGTGGAACACACAGATTTTCCGATTCAAATGGTTTCTCCTTATATAATCAATGCACAGGTTCAGCAGCAATCCGCTGTCCTTACCTCCTGAAAACGACACACAGATATTGTCAAAATCTCTAAATATCATTGCTATACGCTCCTGCGCCAGTTCATATACATTCTTGTTGTTCTTCATTCGGGTCTATTTTTTATTGATTTTCTTCATTCGGACATAACGCGTCCATTCCTTCTCTACGGAGAACTCCAGCTCCTTGAACGCAGGAACATCTTCCAGCAACACGACCGCAGCCAGCGTAGTATCGTCTTTTACATCGTCCGAAATTTTCTCCAGCAAAGCCTTCAGCACACACACAGACTTATTTTCAATATAATAGTTGTTGACGACATACTCGTTCTTTTTCTTCTCCAGGGGAACGAATCCCTGGACATGCCCGTCCGTTCCAGCAATGTACCACACATAATTTTCCGCTGTACGGAAAGGGAAGTTGTTGTTCTGCTTCAACACCTTCGGGTTCATCACCAAGGGCCCCACCAAAGGATAGAGCCGCTCGTCTGTACCGCCCAATTTCATTATCTCCATCATAACTCTTTTGCGTTTTACGGGTTCTAAAAGTAAGGCTTTTCAGGCTTGCATTCGCATTTCCTTAGTCAAAATTAACATAAGAGGCCACAGTCTGCAACAGTTTCCATACACGACGCCCCCGTTCCTTACGTTCATCCAAGGTGTTTGCCTGGACAAGGACGACTCATTTATTAATAATTAACTCTTATTTCCAGAGAATTGCCTTACCTTTGCTACCGTAAAACAAAGGGGTGCCCTACCCGTCGGGCTGAGATCATACCCTACGAACCTGATACGGATAATTCCGGCGAAGGGATTTGTTGACAGACCACCTGCCTGCCCCATTCGGGGAAGCCTTCCTTTGGTTTACATCCCAACAAAAACGAACGTCTTATGAAACTGACCGTAAACAACCAAGAGACTGAACTGGCCGTAGGTGGAACGCTGCTCCAACTGGCCGAGCAACTGCAACTGCCTCCTCAAGGAGTGGCCATCGCCGTAAACAACCGCATGATACCCCGTCCGCAATGGGATGGACATGTTCTCCAGGAGGGCGACCGCCTGGTCATCATCAAAGCTGCTTGTGGAGGATAAGGCCATGCTAAAACTACAGTTCATTACTCATCAGACAGAGAAATACTCCTACTTCGAATCGGCCTGCATGGCGCTGGAGGGTGGATGCAAGTGGATTCAGCTGCGCATGAAGGACGCCCCGCTGGACGAAGTGGAGCAGGTAGCTTTGCAACTGAAGCCTTTGTGCAAGCAGCACGACGCGATACTGGTGCTGGACGACCATGTGGAGCTGGTCCGCAAGCTGGAAGTGGACGGCGTACACCTGGGCAAACTGGACATGCCTATCCGTGAGGCCCGCCAGCTTTTGGGCGAAGGATTCATCATCGGCGGCACGGCCAACACGATAGACGATGTACGAGCCCACTACGAAGCCGGGGCCGACTACATCGGCTGCGGCCCATTCCGCTTTACCACCACAAAGAAGAACCTCAGCCCCGTGCTGGGACTGGAGGGATACCGCAACATCATCCGCTGCATGGAGGAAGAAGGCATCGACCTGCCGCTGGTAGCCATCGGAGGCATCACCCGCGACGACATCCCCGCCCTGCTCGAAACAGGAGTGGACGGCATTGCTTTGAGCGGCACCATCCTGCGGGCCGAAGACCCCGTGGAAGAGACCCGAAGGCTGCTAAACATTTAAACGGAATCAATCACATATATAATATAGGTAATATGGAGAAATTAGTCATTGCCGGACGCGAGTTCAGCTCACGCCTCTTTTTGGGCACCGGCAAGTTCAACTCAAACGAAGTGATGGAGCAGTCCATCCTGGCATCGGGCACGGAAATGGTGACCGTAGCCATGAAACGCATCGAACTGGGAGACAAGGAAGACGACATGCTGCGTCACATTGTCCACCCGAACATCCAGCTGCTGCCCAACACCAGCGGCGTGCGCAATGCCGAAGAGGCCGTGTTTGCCGCACAGATGGCACGCGAGGCTTTCGGCACCAACTGGCTGAAACTGGAGATACACCCCGACCCGCGCTACCTGCTGCCCGACTCGGTAGAGACCCTGAAGGCTACGGAGCAGCTGGTGAAGCTGGGCTTCGTGGTCCTGCCCTACTGCCAGGCCGACCCAACGCTGTGCAAGCACCTGGAGGAAGCGGGCGCGGCTACCGTGATGCCGCTGGGCGCCCCCATCGGCACCAATAAAGGATTGCAGACGCGCGACTTCCTGCGCATCATCATCGAGCAGGCCAACGTGCCGGTCGTGGTGGATGCGGGCATCGGAGCCCCCAGCCATGCCGCCGAGGCCATGGAGATGGGCGCATCGGCCTGCCTGGTGAATACTGCCATTGCCGTGGCCGGCAACCCTGTGGAGATGGCAGTGGCCTTCAAGGAAGCCGTCATTGCCGGACGCCGCGCCTACGAAGCCGGCCTGGGTACGCAATCCGACAACCTGGTGGCCGAAGCCAGCTCGCCCCTCACCAGTTTCCTCAATGAATAACCCCTCAAACATTAACTATGAACCAACGAATCAAATTCTCCCGCTCAGAGAAAGTCTACATGCCGGGAACCATCTTCCCCGATATCCGCGTTGCCATGCGCAAAGTGGAGCAGGTGCCCAGCACCACCTTCGTGAACGGCGAAAAAGTCATTACCCCCAACCCCGACGTCTACGTCTACGACACGAGCGGCCCCTTCAGCGACCCGCAGATTGAGGTAGACCTGAAGAAAGGCCTTCCCCGCCTGCGCGAGGAGTGGATTGTGAAACGGGGCGACGTGGAGCAGCTGGCCGAGGTGACCTCCGAATACGGACGGATGCGCCGCGACGACCGCTCGCTCGACCACCTGCGCTTCGAGCACATCGCCCTGCCTTACCGGGCCAAAGCCGGCCGCTGCTGCACGCAGATGTACTACGCCAAGCAGGGCATCATCACGCCGGAGATGGAGTACGTGGCCATCCGCGAGAACATGAACTGCCGCGAGCTGGGCATCGACACCTACATCACGCCCGAGTTCGTCCGCCAGGAGATAGCCGAAGGGCGCGCCGTGCTGCCTGCCAACATCAACCACCCCGAGGCAGAGCCCATGATTATCGGGCGCAACTTCCTGGTGAAAATCAACACCAACATCGGCAACTCGGCCACCACGTCCAGCATCGACGAGGAAGTGGAGAAGGCCCTGTGGAGCTGCAAGTGGGGAGGCGACACGCTGATGGACCTCTCAACGGGCGAGAACATCCACGAGACGCGCGAATGGATTGTGCGCAACTGCCCCGTGCCCGTGGGCACCGTGCCCATCTACCAGGCGCTGGAGAAGGTGGACGGACGGGTGGAAGACCTCACGTGGGAAATCTACCGCGACACCCTCATCGAGCAGTGCGAGCAGGGCGTGGACTACTTCACCATCCATGCGGGCATCCGCCGCCACAACGTCCACCTGGCCGACAAGCGCCTGTGCGGCATCGTCAGCCGCGGCGGCAGCATCATGAGCAAGTGGTGCCTGGTACACGACCGCGAGTCGTTCCTCTACGAGCACTTCGACGACATCTGCGACATCCTGGCCCAGTATGACGTGGCCATCTCGCTGGGCGACGGCCTGCGCCCCGGCTGCATCCAGGACGCCAACGACGAGGCCCAGTTTGCCGAACTGGACACAATGGGCGAGCTGGTGGTGCGTGCCTGGGAGAAGAACGTGCAGGCGTTCATCGAAGGCCCCGGCCACGTGCCCATGCACAAAATCAGGGAGAACATGGAGCGACAGATAGAGAAGTGCCACAACGCGCCTTTCTATACCCTGGGCCCCATCGTCACCGACATCGCACCGGGCTACGACCACATCACCTCGGCCATCGGCGCCGCGCAGATAGGCTGGCTGGGCACGGCCATGCTGTGCTACGTGACGCCCAAGGAGCACCTGGCCCTGCCGGACAAGGAGGATGTGCGTGTGGGCGTGGTGACCTACAAGATTGCCGCCCATGCCGCCGACCTGGCCAAGGGACATCCCGGAGCGCAGGTGCGCGACAATGCCCTGAGCAAGGCCCGCTACGAGTTCCGCTGGAAAGACCAGTTCGACCTCTCGCTCGACTCGGAGCGCGCCCAGAGCTACTTCCGTGCCGGACGCCACATCGACGGCGAGTACTGCACCATGTGCGGACCCAACTTCTGCGCGATGAAACTCAGCAGAGACTTGAAGAAAGTGAATAGATAATAATTAAAAGTTAAAAACGGGGAAGGAATGCAAGATGAACAACAGCATCACCGAACAAAAAGCAGTGCAGTTTGCGCTACGCATCATCAAAGCCTACCAATTCCTGACGAAAGAAAAGAACGAGTTCGTCTTGTCCAAGCAGTTGCTGCGCAGTGGGACGGCCATTGGCGCCCTGGTCAAGGAAGCCGAATTTGCCGAAAGCCGAAACGACTTTATCCACAAGCTGCACATTGCGCTAAAGGAAGCCAATGAGACGGCTTATTGGCTGCTGCTGTTATCGGAATCAGGCTATATTGTCCCGACAGTCTACCAATCCATCCAATCGGATTGCAAGGAGCTTATCAGACTGCTGGTAAGCATCATCAAGACCTGCAAGGCTAACCCCTGACATCCTTTTCCGCTTTTAGCCTCACATTATTAACCCCGTCACCGGACACTATTAACTATTATCTTTTAACTATTAACTGAAAACATGTTTAGCGAAGAATTAGAAAAGATAAGCTGGGACGAAACCACCGCACGCATCGCGGCCAAGACCGAGGCCGACGTGCGACGCGCCCTGAGCAAAGAGCATTGCGACGTGGACGACTTCATGGCGCTCATCTCGCCGGCCGCCGAGCCTTATCTGGAGACCATGGCACGGCTCAGCCGCAAGTACACCGAGGAACGCTTCGGACGTACCGTCTCCATGTTCATCCCCCTCTACATCACCAACTCGTGCACCAACTCGTGCGTCTACTGCGGCTTCCACATCAGCAACCCCATGAAGCGCACCATCCTGACGGAGGAGGAAATCGTGAACGAATACAAGGCCATCAAGAAACTGGCGCCCTTCGAGAACCTGCTGCTGGTCACCGGCGAGAACCCCGCCAAGGCGGGCGTGCCCTACATAGCCCGCGCCCTCGACCTGGCAAAGCCCTACTTCTCCAACCTGAAGATTGAGGTGATGCCCCTCAAGACCGAGGAGTACGCCGAACTGGTGAAGCACGGCATGAACGGCGTCATCTGCTTCCAGGAGACCTACAACAAGGCCCACTACAACATCTACCACCCGCGCGGCATGAAGTCCAAGTTCGAGTGGCGCGTCAACGGCTTCGACCGCATGGGGCAGGCCGGCGTACACTCCATCGGCATGGGCGTGCTCATCGGCCTGGAGAAGGAGTGGCGGACGGACATCACCCTGATGGCCTACCACCTGCGCTACCTCCAGAAGCACTACTGGAAGACGAAGTACAGCGTCAACTTCCCCCGCATGCGCCCCGCGGAGAACGAGGGCTTCCAGCCAAACGTCATCATGAGCGACCGCGAACTGGCGCAGGTGACCTTCGCCATGCGCATCTTCGACCACGACGTGGACATCTCCTACTCCACCCGCGAGCCGGCCCACATCCGCGACCACATGGCCACGCTGGGCGTGACCACCATGAGCGCCGAGAGCAAGACCGAGCCCGGAGGCTACTACAGCTACCCGCAGGCGCTGGAGCAGTTCCACGTGAGCGACGAGCGCAAGGCCACCGAGGTGGACGCCGCCCTGAAGAGCCTGGGACGCGAGCCCGTCTGGAAGGACTGGGACGCCAGCTTCGACCTGATGAAACCCAAGGCCCAATGAGCGCGGCGGAACGATATGCCCGGCAGACCTCCCTGCCCGAGCTGGGCCGGGAGGGACAGGACAGGCTGCGCCGGACGCGCGTGCTCGTGGTGGGCGTGGGCGGACTGGGCTCGCCCCTGGCCCTCTACCTGGCCGGAGCGGGCGTGGGCACGCTGGGACTGGTGGACGCCGACACGGTGAGCGTCAGCAACCTGCAGCGCCAGATACTCTACACCGAGGCCGAAGTGGGGCTGCCCAAGGTGGACTGCGCCGCCCGCCGCCTGCGCGCCCTGAACAGCGACGTCTGCATCGAACCCCACCCTTGCCGCCTCGACGCGGACAACGCCGAGGCGCTGATAGCCCGCTATGACATCGTGGCCGACGGATGCGACAACTTCGCCACGCGCTACCTGGTCAGCGACACCTGCCGCCGCCTGGGCAAGCCCTACGTCTACGGCGCCATCCGGGCCTTCGAGGGGCAGGTGGCCGTGTTCTGCCACGGGCCGCAGGCACGCACCTACCGCGACCTCTACCCCGACGAGGAGGGGATGCTGCGGATGCCCCCGCCGGACAACGCGGTGATGGGCGTCACGCCGGGCATCGTGGGCTGCGCCGAGGCCAACGAGGTGCTGAAGCTGGCCGCCGGCTACGGCGCCCCCCTCGACGGCAGGCTGTGGACCGTAGACCTGCGGACAATGGAATCGTACATACTGGACCTCTGAACCCACCCGAGCCATGAAACTCATCCTCATCACCCCTCCCCGCTTCCGCCCCGACGAGGCGCGGGAAATCGCCGCCCTCTTCCGCGCGGGGCTGGAGACCCTGCACCTGCGCAAGCCGCAGGCATCGGCCGCCGAGCTGGAAGCCCTGCTGCGCCGCCTGCCCGCCGACTGCCTGCCCCGCATCGTGCTCCACGACCACTTCGCCCTCTGCGCCGCCTACGGGCTGAAGGGCGTCCACCTGAACAGCCGCAACCCGCTGCCGCCGCAGGGCCACGCGGGCAGCGTCAGCCGTTCGTGCCACTCGCTCGACGAGGTGCGCCTCCATGCCCCCCTGTGCGACTACGTCTTCCTCAGCCCCGTCTACGACAGCATCTCCAAGGAGGGCTATGGCGCCGCCTTCACCCCCGACGTCCTGCGCCGCGCCCGCGCCGAGGGCCTTATATATAATAAGGTGTACGCCCTGGGCGGAGTCGGCCTGGAGCAGCTGCCCGAGGTACATGCCCTCGGCTTCGGAGGCGCGGCCGTGCTGGGCGACGTGTGGCAGCGGGAGCCGCAGGAGCTGGTGTCCCACTTTGAGAAACTGAAACAGACTGCAGACAAACTGATATGACATGAAAGACATTCCCGTCATCCTCTCCATTGCCGGCTCCGACAGCTCGTGCGGCGCAGGCATCCAGGCCGACCTGAAGACCATCTCCGCCCTGGGCGGATATGCCGCCACGGCCGTCACCGCCGTCACGGCGCAGAACACCCTCGGCGTGCAGGCCGTCTATCCGCTGCCGGCCGAGGTCGTCGGCCGCCAGATAGACTCCGTGATGGACGACCTCGCACCCCGTGCCGTGAAGATAGGCATGGTGAACGACACGCCCACCGTCCGCGCCATCGCCGCCAGCCTGGAGGCACGGCCCGCGCTGCCGCCCGTGGTCTACGACCCCGTCATGGTGTCCACCAGCGGCCGCCGGCTGATGTCCGAAGAGGCCGTCTCCACCGTGCTTGCCCGCCTCTTCCCCCTCTGCACCCTGATTACGCCCAACCTGGACGAGACCCGCCTGCTCTGCGGGCGCGACGTGCGGACGGTGGACGGGATGCGTGAGGCCGCCCGCGAGCTGGCCACCCGCTTCGGCACCGCCGTCCTCGTCAAGGGCGGACACCTGGAGGGCGACGACATGTGCGACGTGCTCTGCTCCGGCGCCGACATCCGCCTCTACCGCCAGCCGCGCATCGCCAGCCGCAACCTGCACGGCACCGGCTGCACCCTCTCCTCCGCCATCGCCACCTTCCTGGCCCGACGGCTCACGCCCCCCGAGGCCGTGGAGCGCGCCAAGCAGTACATGGCCCGCTGCATCGAGGCGGGCAGCCTGCTCCGCATCGGCCACGGCAACGGACCCCTCTGGCACTTCCCCGACCCGTCGGACGGCTGACGGCCTCCGGCAGGCCGTTTTCCCGCCCGCAGGCGGAGAGCCGCCCCCCGCAAAACGAAAGGCCACCTTTCACCGTCCCAAAGGCCACCTTTCACTGTCCCAAAGGCCACCTTTCACTGTCCCAAAGGCCACCTTTCACTATCCCAAAGGCCACCTTTCACTATCCCAAAGGCCACCTTTCACTGTCCAAAAGGCCACCTTTTGAAATCCGGGAAGGCCCTTCCCGCAAAACGGGGAGGCTGGCGCCCCTCTGCGCCCGCCCCTCCCGAGGCCGCTCCCCGGGGCGGGCGGGTCCGGCCTCAGGACGGCGTGAAGTCCCGGCTGCCGGTCCGTAACCGCCGCCGCGCCGGACGCCGGGCCCATATTCCCGCAAATGTTTTCCGCCGAACATGGCGCTTTTTTAATTAAATCCGTTACATTTGCAGGGAAAAACATTAACTGATACCCGTATGGAGAAGTCAAAAGTATATTATTCAGACCTGCGCACCTCCCCGTCGTCCAACCTGCTGGACAAGATGGAGCGGCTGCTGACACGCGCCGGCATCGGCCGGCTGCCGCTGAAAGACTGCTTTACAGCCATCAAGATACACTTCGGCGAGCCGGGCAACCTGGCCTACATCCGCCCCAACTATGCCGCCCGCATGGCCGACCTGCTGCGCAAGCTGGGGGCGAAACCCTTCCTGACGGACTGCAACACGCTGTACAGCGGCCGCCGCTCCAACGCCGTAGACCACCTGGAGAGCGCCATGGAGAACGGCTTCAACCCCATCTCGGCCCGCTGCCAGGTCATCATAGCCGACGGCCTGAAGGGCACCGACTACCGGGAGATACCCCTGGGAGGCGAATACTGCCCCGCGCCGAAGATAGGCACCGCCATTGCGGACGCCGACGCCGTCATCAGCATGAACCACTTCAAGGGCCACGAGCAGGCGGGCTTCGGCGGCGCGCTGAAGAACCTGGGCATGGGCTGCGCCAGCGTGGGCGGCAAGCTGGAGCTGCACGCCTCGTCGCAGCCCAAGGTGGAGGCCGGGAACTGCATCGGCTGCAACATCTGCGTGAAGCACTGCGCCCACGACGCCATCCACCTCAACGCCGACCGCAAGGCCGAGATAGACTACACCCGCTGCGTGGGCTGCGGGCAGTGCGTGGCCCTGTGCCAGCACGATGCCGCCGTGGTCAGCGACTGGGACACGTCCGAACGGCTCAACTACAAGATAGCCGAGTACGCGCTGGCGGTGGTGAAGGACAAGCCCCACTTCCACATCAGCTTCGTCATGAACGTCTCGCCCGAGTGCGACTGCTGGAACCACAACGACGCCGCCGTGGTGCCCGACCTGGGCATGCTGGCCTCGGCCGACCCCGTGGCGCTGGACAAGGCGTGCGCCGACCTGGTGATACAGGCCCCCATCCTGCACAACGACAACGTGCTCTCCCACAACCACGGGCACGACGACCTGTGCGGATGCGACAAGTTCCACCTCATGCACCCCGACACCGACTGGCTGGCGGGCCTGCGCCACGCCGAGGAAATCGGCCTGGGAACCCTGGATTATGAACTGATTAAACTATAAAGACAATGGAAACGACCCGACTCTATTCACTCCCCTTCAGCAACGTGCGCACCTACCTGTTCGCCCTGCTGTTCGTGGCGGGCAACATCGCCCTGCCCCAACTCTGCCACCTGATACCCTCCGGCGGCCCCGCATTCCTGCCCATCTACTTCTTCACCCTGATAGCGGCCTACAAGTACGGCCTGCGCGTGGGCCTGCTGACGGCCCTGCTGTCGCCCGCCGCCAACCACCTGCTGTTCGGCATGCCGGCCCTCGCCGTGCTGCCGGCCATCCTTGTCAAGTCGGGCCTGCTGGCCGCAGCCGCCGCCTTTGCCGCATACCGTGTGCGCCGAGTGACACTGGTTGCCCTGCTGGGTATCGTCCTCTTCTATCAGGTCGTTGGCACCGCCTTCGAATGGCTCCTGTGCCAAGACTTCATGCTGGCCGCCCAGGACTTCCGCGTGGGCGTTCCGGGTATGCTGATACAATGGCTGGGCGGTTATGCCGTACTGAAAGCCCTCGGCAAGAGATAAGAGATAGCGCGGACATTCATCATAACCATTGAACCACAAATTATGAGCGAAGAGAACAAACTGATCATCTATCAAGTTTTTACACGCCTGTTCGGCAACAACAAGACCGACTGCATACCCAACGGCAGCATCGCCGAGAACGGATGCGGCAAGATGTCCGACTTCACGTCAAAAGCCCTGAGCGAAATCAAGAAACTGGGAGCCACACACATCTGGTACACGGGCATCATCGAGCACGCCACACAGACAGACTACCGCCGATACAACATCCGCCCCGACCATCCGGCCATCGTCAAGGGCAAGGCAGGGTCGCCCTACGCTATCAAGGACTACTACGACGTAGACCCCGACATAGCCAAGGACATCCCCGAACGCATGAAGGAATTCGAGAACCTGGTACAACGTACGCATCGTAACGGTCTGAAAGTTATCATTGACTTCGTCCCCAACCACGTGGCACGTCAGTACCACTCCGACGCACAGCCTGACGGTACCTCACAACTGGGGGGCAACGATGACCCCGAACAGGCCTTCAGCCCTTACAACAACTTCTATTACATTCCCCGCGCCGAGCTGCAAGGCCAGTTTGACATGAAGGGAACGGCTTCCGAACCCTACCGCGAATATCCCGCCAAGGCCACGGGCAACAACCGTTTCGATGCCTATCCAAGCCCAAACGACTGGTACGAAACCGTCAAACTGAACTATGGCGTGGACTACCAGAACGGAGGAGGACGCCACTTCTCGCCCATCCCCGACACGTGGTACAAGATGCTGGACATCCTGCTCTTTTGGGCCTCCAAGCACATCGACGGTTTCCGCTGCGACATGGCGGAGATGGTGCCCGTCGAATTCTGGGAGTGGGCGGTTCCACAGGTAAAAGAGCGCTATCCGGACATCCTCTTCATCGCCGAAGTCTACAATCCTGCCGAGTACAAGAACTACCTCTTCCGCGGCAAGTTCGACTACCTCTACGACAAGGTAGGCCTGTATGATACCCTGCGCGCTGTCGTATGCCACAACGAGTCGGCCACTGCCATCAGCCGTGCCTGGCAAAGTCTGGGCGGCATCGAAAAGCGTATGCTGAACTTCCTGGAGAACCATGACGAACAGCGCATTACCTCAGACTTCTTTGCCGGAAATCCCCGTAAGGCCATCCCCGCTTTGGCAGTATCCGCCTGTATGAACACCAACCCCATGATGATTTACTTCGGGCAGGAGTTCGGCGAACCGGGCATGGACAGCGAAGGATTCAGCGGACGAGACGGGCGCACCACCATCTTCGACTACTGGAGCGTGGACACCATCCGGCGCTGGCGCAACGGTGGCAAGTTCGACGGTGCCCTCCTCAGCGAAAGCCAGAAGGAACTGTACGACCTCTATCGCCGCATACTCAACCTCTGCAACCAGGAGAAGGCCATCTCCCAAGGCCTGTTCTTCGACCTGATGTATGCCAACCTCAACGGATGGCGCTTCAACGAGCACAAACAGTACGCCTTCTTCCGCAAACACGGCCGCGAGCTGCTGCTCATTGTAGCCAACTTTGACCACATCCCGGCAGACCTTGCCATCAACATCCCCTCCCATGCCTTCAGCTACCTGGAGTTGCCGCAGATTGAACAATGCAGGTCCATTAACCTGTTGAATGGAGAAGAGGAGATGATTTCCCTGTTGCCTTACAAGGCCACGGAAACCTTCGTAGCCGAATACGGCGTAAAGATACTGAAAGTGAAATACTGATAGGTATGATGTGCCAATGCACCGTGTTTCATAATATATTCATCAATTGCAGAAGACGCAGGTACCCAGATTATCCCTCCCTTTTCCCCGGATATCTGTTGTATCTGCGTCATTTGCGCGTACGACGTTCAGCACAGCACCATTCACACATCCCCAGGCACATAAAAAAAATCCTCCCCCTTCCCGAACAATTTCCACCCCCGGTTTGTTATCTATTTGTGTTTTTCATAGTATTAGATATAAGATTAATTAAAGGGGATGTACCCGCTTGAGACAAGTAAGTATGTCCAACACACAGAAGCGTCTGTAAGATTGATAAATGTGTAAAAAGCATTGGTTTACCAAAACCGATGCTTTTTTTTCGTTCCTTTTTAGCTTGTTAGAAATATTATTTGTAAGTTTGTCAGACAATAAGATAAATGTGCATACCTATGAACATATCTATCATATTACAATTCCTAAAAGAACTGGCAGCCAACAATAACCGCGACTGGTTCAACAGCAATCGTGAACGATATGAAGCAGCACGGGCAGAATTTGAAAAATTGCTCACAGCCCTCATCACCCGCATTTCGGCGTTCGACGACAGCATAAGACACCTACAGGCCACCGACTGCACCTACCGCATCTATCGCGATACTCGCTTCAGCCAGGACAAGACCCCCTACAAGACTCACATGGGAGGCTACATCAACGCCAAAGGTAAGAAATCCTTCCATTGCGGCTATTATGTCCATCTGGAGCCAGGAAACTGCATGCTGGCCGGAGGAAGTTACTGCCTGCCATCTCCGCTGCTGAAAGCTATCCGGCAGGCCGTTTACGACAACATGGACGAATATAGAAGCATTGTCGAAGACCCCGCCTTCAGCCAATACTTCCCCATTGTGGGTGAAGACTTTCTGAAGACAGCCCCCAAAGGCTTCAAGCGCAACTACCCTTATCTGAAATACCTGCAATGCAAGGACTACACAGTAGCATGCCGTCGTCCTGACGATTTCTTTCTCACCCCTTCCTTCGTAGACCAGGCTGAAGCCGTATTCAGGCAGATGAAACGCTTCTCAGACTTCATCAACTATACAATTGATGATTTTGAATAAATAATCAGGACATAATATAATCAATTTAAACATTTAAAGCTATGATAATAGACAGATTGGAGAACATTGGGAAATACGCATCACTGTCCCCCCTGTTCGCACAAGCCATTGAATTTCTTTCATCACGCGACCTGAACGGGCTGCAAACAGGCAAAACAGAACTGGGAAAAGACTTATTTGTCAATGTCACAGAGACCCAGCCCAAGACACGTGAAGAAGCTCGGCTCGAAACACACAGAGACTTTATCGACATCCAAATTCCTCTATCGGGCACAGAAGTGATGGGCTATACACCCGCCACAGACTGTCTTCCCACCAACGCACCTTACGACAAAGACAAGGACATATCTTTTTACGAAGGAGCAGCCGAAAATTACCTTTCTGTCAAGCCCGGCATGTTTGCGATTTTCTTTCCACAGGACGCACACGCACCGGGCATTTCACCCGAAGGTGTGAAGAAAATCATCGTTAAAGTCAAAGCCTGAATATAACAACACGTATAAATTCACCCGTATGGAAACATTGAACCTAATCAAAAACGACCCTTGGCTCGAACCCTATGCAGACGCCATCACCGGGCGTCACCAACACGCCATGGACAAGGAGGCTGAATTGACCAACAACGGTAAACAAACCCTTAAGGATTTCGCTTCCGGCTACCTTTACTTCGGACTTCACCGCACGGCAGACGGATGGGTATTCCGCGAATGGGCTCCCAACGCCTCACAAATCTTCCTTATTGGAACCTTCAACGGATGGAAGCAGGAGAAAAAGTACGCCCTCAAGCGCAAAGCTAACGGTAACTGGGAAATCAAGCTCCCCTCTACGGCCATGAAGCACGGAGACCTCTATAAGCTCATGGTGTACTGGGAAGGCGGATGCGGAGAACGAATACCCGCTTGGGCAACACGAGTCGTACAGGATGACCAGACAAAAATCTTCAGCGCACAGGTATGGGACCCCGCCAAACCCTACAAAATGAAGAAGCGAGCTTTCAAGCCAAACATCAGCCCCCTGCTCATCTACGAATGCCACATCGGCATGGCGCAGAACGAGGAGAAGGTGGGCACCTATCGCGAGTTCCAGGAGAAAGTGCTCCCCCGCATCGCCAAGGACGGATATAACTGCATCCAGATTATGGCTATCCAGGAGCACCCCTACTACGGCAGTTTCGGATACCATGTATCCAGTTTCTTTGCAGCCTCTTCACGCTTCGGCACACCCGACGAACTCAAAGAGCTCATTGACACCGCTCACACTATGGGCATTGCCGTCATCATGGACATTGTACACTCACACGCCGTTAAGAACGAAGTCGAGGGGCTGGGTAACTTTGCTGGCGACCCCAACCAGTACTTTTATCCCGGCGATCGACACGAACATCCCGCATGGGATTCACTCTGCTTCGACTACGGCAAGAACGAAGTCATTCACTTTCTTCTCTCCAACTGCAAGTTCTGGATGGAAGAATACCGCTTTGATGGATTCCGCTTTGACGGCGTAACCTCCATGCTTTACTACAGCCATGGATTAGGCGAAGCCTTCTGTAACTACGGCGACTACTTCAACGGACATCAGGACGACAACGCTATCTGCTACCTTACACTGGCCAACAGACTTATACATCAAGTCAACCCACATGCCATCACCATTGCCGAAGAAGTCTCTGGAATGCCCGGACTTGCTGCCAAGTTTGAAGACGGAGGATATGGTTTCGACTATCGCATGGCCATGAACATACCCGACTATTGGATTAAGACCATCAAGGAGAAGATTGACGAAGATTGGAAACCATCCAGTATGTTCTGGGAAGTAACCAATCGACGCGCCGACGAAAAAACCATCTCCTACGCCGAAAGCCACGACCAGGCACTTGTGGGAGATAAAACCATCATCTTCCGTCTCATCGACGCTGACATGTACTGGCACATGCAGAAAGGTGACGAGAACTATACTGTGCACCGCGGTATCGCCCTCCACAAGATGATACGTCTGCTCACCTCCACCACCATTAATGGCGGATATCTCAACTTCATGGGTAACGAGTTCGGACACCCCGAGTGGATAGACTTCCCACGTGAGGGCAATGGATGGTCCTGCAAGTACGCACGCCGCCAGTGGGACCTCGTGGACAACCCCAACCTGACATACCATTATTTGGGCGACTTCGACGCAGCCATGCTACAGGTTATCAAGTCAGTACGTAACTTCCAGGATACACCCGTACAGGAAATCTGGCACAATGACGGTGACCAGATACTGGCATATATGCGCAAGGATCTCGTTTTTGTTTTCAACTTCAATCCCAGCCAATCCTTCACCGACTATGGTTTTCTCGTACCAAAGGGCTCCTACGAGGTCATCCTCAACACTGACAATCCAGCTTACGGAGGCTACGGATTCACAGATGACACCGTCAAGCACTTTACCCTTCCCGATCCTCTCTACAAGAAGGAGAAGAAAGAGTGGCTTAAGCTATACATACCCGCCCGTACCGCAGTCGTTCTAAAGAAGTGCAAGTAACAGAAAAAGCGCGGAGGTCTGTCTCCGCGCTTTTTTATGCATAAGAATTATTCAAGATGTAAACAATGATATTCTGAGGACATCATAATATTATCTAACAGAATCATATACATGGCTTAATGTATTAGTCAGCGCTCTTGCATCTTTTCAATAAGGATATTCAGTTCATGCCCCTAAATTGTAACCATTCTATTTTCCGCCTTGACATAAGTTGTTAGCCGACATATCTTTGCGCCGTAACCTTTAACAAAAATGATTATGGCAAAAGAGAAAGTAAAC